>NZ_JBHVSI010000009.1:66578-215238 GCF_042885335.1 Neobacillus sp. NPDC058068
GAGCGGTTCATAAAGTCCTTTTCGAAAAAAATCAAGTGGTAACGGTTCATAAGAGAAAGTCTAAAATTTTGTATTAAAACCATTTCCACAAAATAATTTACATTCCCGAAAACGGTCGCCAATAAGGATTATAGGAGCCCGTTTTGATGGAAAAAGCGAGAGAAAGGTCCCCAATAGAGAAATTTGTAAATTTTATACTCAAATCCCAATTTACGCTACAATTCATAGACCTCCCATAACCCTTACCAAAGTTACCAGGTTCTTCTTTTAAAAAAACCAAATAAAACAGTCCCCCGGTTTAAACGCGGGGGACTGCTTTATTCAGTTTATTTATTAGCGCCATAACTTATTAGGTTTGTGAAAATCCGGTAGCCGCCTGGAACTTGGCCTTGGATTTGTCGATAGAAGACTAGGTTTGTATAAAGGTATGTTCCTTTCCCGTAGTCAGCCATCAGAATTCCGCCATCGAATGGGTCTTCGCCCGGGTCAGCCATTCTGACAAATGTTTCGTAATGGTTATCCCACGCCATTGGGAAATATAATCCTCTTTCTTGTACCCAATGATCCCAATCACTATCAGTAATTTTATTTGGATAGTTGAATAGAGGGGAGTTAGGCTGCAACACCGTTACTTTAGCGTTCTCATCCGTAACCCGCCACTTAATGGACACATTTCCAATCGTTAATGGATATGGAGCCGTTGTTTGGGCGTTCCAGCCATCACCAGGTTTATGGTATTGCACGACTAAGTGTCCGCCATTATAGACATATTGTTTGAGACGCTCGTTGTTGGCGATTAAGTCAGCCCGTGAAAGGTAGGCGCGAATTCCTACAACGATGCTATCGAATTTACTTAAATCCGTTGTTTTCAAATCGGATTCCGTCAGTTTTGTTACATTTAACCCAACGTTAGTTAGATAATCTGCGACCTTATCAAATCCACTTTCAACATAGCCAATTTTTAAGTTGTCATTCTTCAAAAGTTCAAAGGCCACGCCGTTAACTTGTGCCGGATACTCGTAATAGAAGGTACCGATATGATCATAGTTAATGGTCTGAACAGTGGAGTTAAATGTTTTGCCGTTAACCGCTGCTTCAGCGTTAATTTTAAAGTCACCATCTTTAATATCTTTTGGAGGTGTTAACGTGAAGTTGACCGCTTTTTCTTCTAAGTGGCTCTTGAAAGTAACGTCTGCTTTACTTGGCGAGACCTTCCACCCTGCCGGAACATGTAAGGTTACGGATGTTTGGGCAGTACCGGCCCGATAATTTTTAACCTTTACGGTAACAGGGATTTTCTCTTGGACATCAGCTGTATTTACAACAATATCTTCAGGAGATAAGGTGAGACCAACATCTGGAAGAACTGCAATGGTACCGTTTAAATCTTTGATTTGGCTTATTTCTGTACCTGTGGATTCATAGGTGATGTTTGCTTGAATGGCCGGAGTTTTGTAGGCATGGTAATACTCGGCATCTACAGGAACTGCAACATGATAGGACAGTTGTCTGGATTCTCCTGGAGCCAAGTTACTCGCATTATTCTTAGAGGTAATCTTCCAGCCTGCTGGAACGAATAAATCAGCGCTGACATTGTGTAGTTTTTGTTTTCCGTTATTCTTTAATGTTACGGTTACATTTGTTGTTTGTCCCTTTGTAAGGATGTTGAATTCAGAAGAAGCGCTCACATCCAATTGTGACGCTGCAAAGCTAGCGGTTTGCAATTGCTCTTCTTTCAAAGAAAGCTTATGAAGCAAATCATTTTTTAGTGCCGGAGAAAGCTTTGATTTTTTTGTTTTGTCCAGCAAATTGCGTACATCCTTTAAACTGCTCTGTGATTGCTCAAATATCTGTTCCTTCTTAGGGTAGGAAGAAACGATGGCGTCTAATTTACTTTGGAGTTTCGTGAAGTGCACTTTTAGGTCATTTTCCGTTTTCGGAAGTTCTTTTGCCCATTCACTGAAATTATATGGGACGCCTGCAAAAAGAGCTGGTTGTTTTCCTACGGCTGTTTTGAGTAATTCAAGGTCAACCTGTCTTGGTGCGGCTGGAATATCATTCCCCATCCCTTGGCTTTTGTGCATATAACGAGATTGTTCCCCTAATTGAGGATAGGTCATTTTGTAAATTGGATCATACTTACCGATTTCAATCGAGGTTGTGGCTGTTGCTTTAGATTCCGCTGGTAAATAAAGTTTTTTAACCTGCCAGATAGTTAGTCCCTCTTTTAATTGCTCAGGGAAAATGGCTGGATTTGCAGCATCTTCAAAGGCACGTTCAGTTAATATTTCCATGGTACGGTGATGTCCGTGCTCAGAAGGAACGTTTCTAAATGAAGGCATGACAATATCAGGCTGATACGTCCGAATAAAGCGGATTAAACGCTCGTAGGTTAAGTCCTCTCCCCATTTGGCTAATGTTTCTTCAGGACTTTTGGAAAAACCAAAATCATAAATGGCATCAGATGTGGTTTCACTGAGATGATAGGCTTTGACGCCGGTAATCTTAGCTGCTTCAATCATTTCTCTTGAGCGGATGATCCCTAACCCATTTCCTAATTCGTCACCAATTTCGTTCTGACCTCCTTCACCGCGGTTAGCGATTAAACTGGATGTTTTAACACCGAGCCCTCTGGATAAATAGGCGAGAAAATCACTTCTCTCATCATCCGGGTGTGCGCCGGTATTAAGGAAAGTAACCGTTGTTTCGAGAGGTTTTACAGCATTCCATAGATCAACATCTGGTTCTTGTGCTTTGGCAGCGCTCCCGCCAAATGGCAGTAATGAAACTACCAAGAGAATAGAAAGTAATCCAAGAAAAAGCTTCTTCATCTTTGTAACCCCTTTCATTTTTTTAAAAAATAAAGGTTTTCACGTACACCCTCCTTTGGACCTTAACAGCTAATAGGTTAGTTAAATTTCCTAACTAACAGGATAAAAACACCCTTGACTTAATAATAAACACCTAGAAAGATAAAAGTAAATACTTACCGTATTTAGAAAATTAAAACAGTTATTTCGTCCTATGGGCAATTCAGGTATAGATATTTTAGACTATATAGTATGTATAGTTCTAATATTCTCTCTTTTCAAATAATCATTGTAAACGGTTTCTTTTTGAGTTATATTTTAGTTAATTATGGAAACTAACTAACTCAACAAAATATGTAAGGCCGTGATGCAATGGTTATCAATGAAAATAAAATGCAAAACAAAAAAAGAATACTGCAGTGTATTTTGGAACATGCGCCAATCTCAAGGGCAGAAATTGCTGCGAAAATGAGAATTAGTAAACCGACAGTCTCACTTATAGTAGATGAATTAATCCAAGAAAAATGGGTTTTTGAAAAAGGAATTGGCGAATCCACCTCACAAGGGGGAAGAAGACCGATTCACCTTTATTTCAACGAAATAGCAGCTTATATAATTGGCACTGATATTGGCGGCACAAAAGTAAAAATGGTTATCAGCGACTTAAACGGAAATATCGTTGCTTCGAGCAGTTTTCAAACAGAACACTACTTAAACACTGGTCTTTTGAAGAAAATGGAAAAAGAAATTGGTGTGATGATTCAAAAGAATGGTATTGATCAGCAAAAGGTTTTAGGGATGGGTGTAGGAGTGCCCGGGATAACTGAAACAACTGGAATCGTTGTAGAAGCGCCCAGCTTAAATTGGATCCGTTATCCCTTCATTAAAGAGGCTGAACGATATTTGCCGTTTCCGATTTACATGGACAATGATGTCAATGTTGCCGCACTTGGGGAACAATGGCTCGGAAATGCCAAACACAAGGAAAATGTTCTGTTCATGGCCATTGGCACCGGGATTGGAAGTGGCATTATTATTCATAATCAGCTATATCGAGGGTCATCCAATGCTGCAGGTGAAATGGGGTATATGGTTACCGATAAATACGATATGAAAAATGAATTCAAGCCGATATTTCATCGGTATGGTTATTTAGAGAGTGTGGCTGGCGGGAAAGCAATTGGCGACAAACTCACAAAATTGGTACAGCAAAATCCGGACCATCCCTTATACGAACAGGCTACATCAGAAGAGCTGACAGGTGAAATGGCATTTACGCTTGCGAAAAAAGGAGACGAGATCGCCCTCAAAGTAGTCGATGAGGCGATTGAGCATATAGCCTATGGAATTATTAACGCAGCTAGTTTATTAAATCCGGAGGTAATTATTTTGGGAGGTGGTGTGTTAAAGTCATCTGAATTCATCTTACCTAAGTTGCGTGAAATTGTGGATCACTATCTTCCTAGTTCAGTAGAATTGAACATTTCACAATTAGGAGAGAATGCAGGTGTTTTGGGAGCCGTTTCATTATTTATACGAGAGCATGATAGTATTATTAATTTTTCTTAAAGAGGGGGATTTTTTGTGAAAAATAAGAAAAAAGTATCGATTCTAACTGCTTTAACACTTTCAGCATCACTTTTACTTGCTGCCTGTGGCGGTGACGCTGAGAAAACTTCAAACACACCTTCAAAGAAACCGGCCGACAAGAAAGAAGCTAAACTAGAAGAGAAAATTGTCGTGTATTCGCCGCATGGAAAAGACATTTTAACGAAGTTCGAAAAACAATTTGAAGAGAAATACAATGTGGATGTTGAGTGGCTCGACATGGGTTCACAAGAGGTGCTTGACCGGATTCGTTCGGAAAAAAATAATCCGCAAGCGGATGTATGGTGGGGAGCACCTTCGGTAAACTTTGATCAGGCAAAGGATGAGGGGCTGCTGGCGCCATATAAACCATCCTATGCAGATAGTCTTGACGACAGCTTCCATGACTCTGACTGGAATTGGTCGGGTACAAGTCAAACGCCTGAAGTCATCATGTATAACAGCAAAGAGGTTAAGAAGGAAGATGCTCCTAAGGATTGGGATGAATTATTGGATGCGAAATGGAAGGATAAAATCATTATTCGTTACCCGCTGGCATCTGGAACAATGAGAACCATCTTCTCTGCTATGATTTACCGTGATTTCAAAGATTCAAATGATCCGGCAAAAGGATATGATTGGCTGAAGAAGCTGGACGCCAATACAAAAGAATATTCTGCTAACCCTGAGATGATGTACAACAAAGTGGCCAAAGGTGAAGGTGTTGTTTCTGTCTGGGCTATGCCTGATGTGGTTATGTTGAAAGAAAACAAGAACTATCCATTTGAATTTATTGTTCCAAAAAGCGGAACACCAGTCTTGACCGAAGGAATCGCAGTTGTAAAGGGCGCGCCGCATCCGAAGGCTGCCGAGGCATTCTACGAATTTGTGAATACACCTGAAGCTGCTAAATTATTGGCAGAAGAATTTTTCCGAATTCCAACAAGAACAGATGTGAAAGACCTTCCAAAGTGGATTACCGATACGGAAATTAAGAAGATGGATATCGACTGGAAAGTCTTCCAAAAAGAAGGCGACGGCTGGATGAAGTATTGGGATGAAAACATCAAGAGCGGTGCAAAAGAAATCAAACAATAGGAAGTGTTAGGTAATGGCGTCGATAAAAATAGATCAAGTCCAAAAAGCGTTTGGAAAAGTAATCGCAGTCGATCATTTAGACTTGGAAATTAAGGATGGAGAATTCTTTACTTTCCTTGGCCCGAGCGGGTGTGGAAAAACCACAACCCTAAGGATGATTGCTGGCTTTTATTACCCGACAAAAGGCATGATTCGTTTTGGCGATAAAGATATGACGCGTGTACCTCCAGAAAAAAGAAATACAGGCATGGTTTTTCAAAACTATGCCCTTTTTCCTCATATGACGGTGTTTGAAAATGTCGCTTTTGGTTTACGAGTAAGAAAAATCTCGGCAAAAGACCTGAAAACACGGGTACAAGACGTGCTTCGTAAAGTAAGGCTCGAGAAATATTCAGATCGTCAAGTGAGTCAATTAAGTGGAGGGCAGCAGCAGCGTGTCGCCTTGGCAAGGGCATTGGTCATTGAACCGGAAATTCTTCTCCTTGATGAGCCGCTGAGCAATTTGGATGCCAAGCTCCGGGATGAGATGAGATGCGAGATCTTAAGACTGCAAGAAGAATATAAGATCACGACCATTTATGTCACCCATGACCAGGCAGAAGCGTTATCGATGAGTGACCGGATTGCTGTTTTTAATTTTGGGGTATGCCACCAAGTCGGGACACCTTCTGAAATTTATAATGAACCTGCGAATGATTTTGTTGCTAGTTTCATAGGTGAAATTAATCTTTTACCGGTTAAAGTTGTAAGGGTTGAACAAGACAATGTCTATGTATCTGCCCAATTTGGTTCTGAGTCACAAGAATTGGTTGTACATAATTCTCCATATAATTTTAATCCTGACACAAAAGGTGATCTTTCCATATCGATTCGACCAGAAGCAATTAAAATTTTTGTACAGCAGACAGACGGAACAAACGTATTTAAAGGGAAAATTGAGGAAGTTGAATTTTTTGGCTCGGTCATCAATCTTAGTGTGAATGTAGCTGGGCAGCTTCTTCAAGTGAATCTATTAAACAACAGGGCTAATAATCTAGAGGCTGGGGCAGATGTGTGGGTACAATTGCGGGAAGACCTGATCCGTATTATTCCTGTTGTAAGTGGTGACGTCTCATGATAAAAAATCGTGATACTAGGTTTACTATACTGCTGCTGATTCCGGTTCTATTAGTATTGGTTGCCTATGTTCTTTACCCTTCGATCAGGACATTTATTGAAAGTTTACAAACAGAACGGGGAGTATCCTTAGCTAACTATTTGGATTTCTTTAGCCAAGGATCAAAAACCAATCTCCAAGCCTTGTGGAATTCGGTTTATATTTCTATATTAAGCGTGCTTGTTAGTGCACTCATAGGTATTCCTCTCGCGTTTATATTTAATCGTTATGATTTTCCAGGCAGAGGCTTTTTCTCCGCGGCGGCCATCATGCCAATCGTTCTCCCATCATTGGTAGGGGTCATGGCATTTATGTTTTTATATGGGGAAACAGGCTTAGTTCCTAATCTAATAAAAGATTTATTTGGTCTGGAAAAAGTCCCGTTTAAAATAGGCGGGGTTTCGGGAATTTTAGTTGTCCACGCCTATACAATGTATGTTTATTTCTATATGACAGTCTCGTCGGCGATTAACAAAATCGACCCGAGTCTAGAGGAAGCTGCCTACAATTTAGGCGCCAATCGATTCAAAGTTTTTTGGAAGGTAACCTTTCCATTATTAACCCCAGCGATTGTTGCTGCCTCACTGCTTGTATTTATGATCTCAATGGCATCCTTCAGTGCTCCTTTCTTATTGGCAGGCGGCTACCGTGTACTAAGTCTGCAAATCTATTTTTCAAAATTAAATGGGGATATGGAGGTTGCCGCAACGCAATCTGTCATCTTGTCCGTTGTTTCGATTGCCTTCTTATTATTTATGCGCTGGTATCAAAACAGGAAGGATTACCGAATGGCCACAAAAGGGATTGGTGCCCATCGCAGTGAGGTGAAAAATCCGTTGATGAAATGGATCATGGTGTTGATTGGCATCATTGGCGTTATAATTTTGCTGCTTCCGCACTTTACCATCTTGCTGCTTTCATTAGTACCAGACGGAACGTGGACATGGCAAATATATCCATCGGTTTTCAACTTTGAAAATTATCGCTTATTGTTACAGGATCCAAATATATTTAAGCCTTTAAAGAATAGTTTAATTTTGGCGTTTATCGCTACAGCTGGAAACTTAGTGTTTGGCGTTTTAACATCCTATCTTCTTGTAAAACGAAAATTTATAGGAAAGAATTTTGTCGATATATTGGTGATGATTCCTTGGGCATTACCTGCAACCGTTATCGGGATGAATCTAATCTTTGCTTTCAATGAGCCTAGTATTTTTTCATTCGGAAATATTCTCGTTGGTACGTTCTGGATCTTGCCGCTTGCCTATTTTGTCCGCCACATTCCATTAGTAGTGCGGTCAACCAATGCTGTTCTTGAGCAATTAGACGATTCCATTGAGGAAGCATCGAGAAATCTCGGAGCCCGCTGGTTTTATACGTTTAGGAAAGTAATTCTTCCGATTATTATGCCTGGTGTTTTATCGGGAACCTTACTTGCGTTCGTAGAGTCTGTTGGTGAATTTCCAACATCGGTATTGTTGTACACGATATCCAATCGACCAATATCAATTGAAATCATGAACCAGCTCAGAATGTTTAATATGGGTCAGGCTGCCGCATATGGAATGATTCAAATTGCCTTAATAGCTATTGTCCTGTTTATTTCAAATAAGGTTTTCGGTGTAAAAGCTGAACAATCATTGTCTTAAAATGAAACTTCAATCATTGGCGGGTCTGTCCGGCCGCTGATTGTTAGTTGAATCAACGGAGATGAAAATATGAGTAAGCTAGAGGAATTTATCAAATCTGAGGGTACTGCTTTTCCGGGAAAAACGTATGTGGAAGAGCTTTTGAAGCCGGTATTTGACGATCAGCGTGATTTCTTATTCGATGTCATGTTTGATATTCATCGTGCCCATGTCATCATGCTTGAAGAACAAAACATCATTAAAACCGAAGAAGCAAGAGAGATGTTAAGCGGCATTAATAAAGTAGCCAAGACGGATATTAGCCAGATTTCATATCTGCCGCAGTTTGAGGATTTATTTTTCATGATGGAGGCAAAAATCGGCGAAGAAATCGGGTCGGAATTAGCAGGAAAAATTCATATTGGCCGCAGCCGGAACGATATGGGTGTAGCCATGTACCGATTAGTATTAAGGGGGCATTTTTTGGAGTTGCTGCAAAGTGCTTATCGGTTGAGCGATGCCTTACTTGAGCAGGCTGAACAACATACCGAAACCTATATTACCGGTTATACGCATACACAGCCAGCCCAGCCTACTACTCTAGGACATTATTTATTGGCGATTTATGATGTGTTACAACGGGATATAAAACGTTTGTGGTCAGCCTATGAGACAGTTAATCAATCATCACTAGGTGCCGCTGCGTTGACTACAACTGGTTTTCCGATTTGCCGCACACGGACTTGTGAGCTTTTAGGCTTTAATAAAGTAATTGAAAACTCCTATGACTCTATTGCTGGGGCCGATTATTTACTGGAAACCTCATCTGCCTTGATGACCTGCATGGTGAACACAGGGAGATGGATTCAGGATTTCTTGCAGCATGTGACAAGAGAATTTGGTTCCTTCTATGTGGCCGACCCCTATGTGCAGGTCAGCAGCATCATGCCTCAGAAGCGAAATCCGGTATCGATTGAACATTCGCGCTCGATTGCGAGCAGTGCCTATGGTGATGCGCTAGCGGCGATGAATATGATTCATAATACCCCGTTTGGCGATATTGTTGATACCGAGGATGACCTGCAGCCCCATTTATATCGGGCATTTACGAATGCAAATCGGGTCATGAAATTAATGTACGCCGTGATTACGACCCTTAAAGTAAACGATGAGCATATGAAGAAGATGGCGAGTAAATCAAGTGTGACAATTACTGAACTAGCCGATACGTTAGCGAGGGACTACGGCATTTCTTTTAGAAAAGCCCATTCGGTTGCAAGCTTTATTTCGAAAAAAACAATCAGTGCTCGGAAGGAATTATATGAGTGGAAGATTGACGAAATTAACGAAATGATTAGCGGATTCGTCGACGTGGCACTGACAGAGGAGGAATGGAAAAAAATCATTTCACCGGAATACTTCGTTGAGATTCGGAGCATCCAAGGCGGCCCGAGTCCAAAAGAAGTCGTTCGGATGATTGGCGAGAGAAAACAGAAGCTAGGCATTCAACTTGAGGATTATGAAGGCCTTGTGGAAAAATTAACTGCTTTGCGGAACAAATTAGTAGAGTATTCGATTTGAGCACTGGATATGTTTTGACAAAAATGGAGGGATTTCAAATTAACGGGTCCCGTTTCCTATAGCAAACATCAATAAAAAATGAGTGCCAATTTGCTTATGAAATTGACACTCATTTTTTATTGATGTAAAGCAATTTGTACGGAAATTACATAAGAATTTGTATAGGAAAATACACCCCAAATTGTAGGGGTGCAATGGCTGTTGTATCCCTACAATTTTACCCTCAATTTGGTATACAATATGTCTTACAAAAAATGCTACACAACACATTGTCATTGGATATATATGTTAATATGGAGTCTTATTCATAATTGAGTAACCAGTGATATTTAAAATAAGCGGAGATTTTCCGGTTAGTCCGCAGAATAGAGCTCGGTTCGGGGTAAATAAGCGGAGGTTTTCCGATTAAGCAAAGCAAAATTACCCATTTTCACGTTTTTCGAGTAAATAGTCGGAATCCTTCCGTCTATTTAAGCTATTTTCAGTGCTTTTTCCTAAATAAGAGAAATTTCTCCGCTTATCTGGTAAGGGGTTAAGAGGAAAAGTCCTTCATAAAGACGATGAAGGACAAATCTCTCAAGGGAACAAAGGCACTTCCTACCTTTACATTCTTTTCCATATTTGATATCCTTAAATCGTAAGTAGTAAGTGATAAGTAGTTGCCACTTATTTTTTGAATCAGGGGGGACGTTTATGAAGGAACTTAGTTTTGCGCAAAACTTTTCCATAATAGCACTCAACGCCCAGGATAGTATTCATTTAACGACAGCAAAGAAGGTATTTTTGCGTTGTATCGCTGCAGCAACGATTTTAGAATTATATTTGGATAACAGCTTTGAAACGGAGGGTGATTTCCTTACATTAAAACGGGAGGATTTGCAGTCTCCGGCGATTACGAGGTATCAAGAAGCTGTTTTAAAAACTCTTTTTGGTAAAAAGGAAACATTAAGTGAACAGCTTCCTCAATATCTTCAGAAGGTTACCAAGCTATCGAAAAAGATGTTGAACGAGGTGGAGCACACTTTTGCCGTTTCTCTGACTGAAGCTAATGCTTTGGAGGAAATTCCAGCACTGCTGGGTTGTGATTTGGAATATGTAACAGCTGGTATCTCAATGAAGGAATACCGCAGTAATCCCGAAGTTTTTTCAAAATTGACGGAAAGCCTTCGTGCTGAGACATTAGAAGCCGGGGCAATGACAGACGAAGCCATCCTAATGCTTTGGTTGTTAAGGGAAAGCGGTTGTATTCATGATTACTTTTCAAGAGAGGAATTGAAACGGGTTGCGGAGCGCATTTATGAATTACTCGGGAGCAGCTCGTTGGCTAAACAGGTATTTCCGATTACGATTCATAAAACCATAGAAATGGGAATAAAGAATTTTTTAAAAGTAAAAAAGGAAGTTATGTCCACACCATCAGGGTCGGGACTCAATTTTGTCTTTCCTGTTATGGAACGATCACAATCTGTTTTTATTGATACGGAAGAGTTCTTTGCCAATAAAGAGGAGCGTTTGCGAGATGTAAAAGCGAGGTTGGAAAGTAAAGGCCATATCTTTACGGTGATACGCGAGGGCGAAGTACCGCTAATCAAGATTGATAATGTCCTGTATGAAGCCGTACCATCTGCCAAGCAATATCGAATACCTGTTCATGGTGTCCGGTTAAGAAAATATCCACTATCCTTATAACAGGGGGGAGAAAATGTCCCGTCAACGTTCGATGGAAAAAATTTTAGCTTCCGAATTTGTGTCTATTGGGGAACTGGTGCGCCTTAGCGGATGTCGTTACAGTACTCTAAAATTCTATACAGAAGAAGGGATGCTTCCTTTTAAGCAGGAACAAGAAAACCTAACCCGCCGTTTCTCCAGAGAAGAAGCATTAGTCAAAATCAAAGAAATACAGGATTTAAAAAAACAGGGACGCAATATTCCGGAAATAAAAGAAAGACTAGCTAAAAAATGTGAGGAATAATACTAATAATGCCTGACACTCGAAAGCATCGGGTGTCAGGCACATTTTTACTTTTATTTACAATTAATCTAAACTATTTACTCATCTTCCGTATATGCTTCAACAGTGGTATCTCTGCACTCCCAGCATTCGGTTCGGTTTCTCTCCATTATTGATAATTCCTTTCCACAAGAAATGCAAATATCCATAGGTAAAGATTCCCCTTTCTAGGCCGATAGGAAAGTAGAACTTTCCAATCAGGCATAAGTGCAACTGCGCCTCATGAACCGCCTAACGGCTCGCCAATCGGCGAGTTTTCTTTATGAAAATGTTTTATAAATATATGAGAAAACCGAATCAATTATGCTGCTTAATTTTTAATGGGACAAGGGACAGGCTCCCATTAATCATCAGCGATGCATTGTCCACATTCCAATATCCTTAAAACCAAGTCGCTTATAAATCCGGCCTGCTTCAGGATTATCGTAAAAAAGACAAAGTGTTTTTCCTTCGTCGAGGACATCCTTAAATAACTTTTGCATGATTGCAGTTGCAAGCCCCTTACGACGATATTCCTTTCGAGTACATACGCCGACAATCATGGCGGACATTGAATTTTCCGCTGTTGTTGACACACATGAAGTCATCACATCATTTTCAACGGTATAATAGGTTCTTCCTGTGTTGGATTCCATTGCTTGAACAAGGATATCGCGCGCATCACTTCTTACTTGAAACTCTTCAATCGAACTGCGGAGTGCAATGATTTTGTCGACATCCTCGATATCAGCCTTTTTAAACTCGACATCTTCGGCACTCAGGCATTCATCCGTCAGACATTCTGCAAAGAAAGTAACTTGTTTTTTACCAAGTATTAGTTCAGGAAAGGCTTCGAATTTCTCTACTATCTCGGACTTCCCGGATAAAGAAACAGGCTGGTTGTACTTTTTCATAATAGAAACAAAACCGCTCGTATCGAATTCTCCTTTAGCATATGGGATAAATGATTGATGAAACCTTAGAAGAACAGCTTTCATCATGTTCTGTTCATCAAACTCTGCCCAAATTTCTTGAAAATCTGAAGAGTAGCCGAAGGTTTCTAGATCCCCAATGATAAAAAGATTAATAGATGGTTCCTCACTTAAAAAAGCAATCACTTGTTGATGATCTTGGTCGGTTAGCTTTCTAATCACGTGACATTCCTCCTTGCTTTTTATTAGAGTATACACGCAATACGGAAATTTCAAGACCTTTTTAATATTCTATATTTTTAAAAGCGGCAGTTTTTATGGCGAACAGTGACTATCAAGTAAACATTCACTATGAAATGCCTAAAATGGATGATTTTTTAGCCTTTATAAATGGTAAAGGTTAATATGGTAAGACGTTTGCATGCCTTCTATCCGAGGGGAGATACTTTTTGGCTAAACGGGAGAAAGCGCTATTCTTATCTCTTTTGATTCTTGAAATAGACCCATTGAAAAGAGAAAGCAGTATTCCTTCTTCTTTAAATAGAAAAGAATGATTTAGAATTATGAAAAATGTGATAATATACCTCATCTATTGAAAGCTTCTTGATTTGGGATATGGTTTTAATCGATTCTTTCATCATGGAGGGTTGGGTCATCTTTCCAGTGAAAGGTCCTTCAAAAGGCCATGGACCATCCGTTTCGACCATGATTTGCTGAAGTGGATAGGATTGAACGAGCTGCTGAATTTCCTCTTCATACAAAACATCGGGCGTGACAGAAATGTAGTACCCGTTATCTGCCATTCGCTTTATTGTTTTGGAATCACCTTTGAACCAATGGAAATGGGCTTTTGGAACGGAGTTTCTCTCCAAAAGATCACAAACGATGAGTGCATCCTCATAAACAGCATGAAGGACGATAGGTTTTTCTAATTCCTTACAAAGTTTGATAAATGCTTCTAATAGTTCAATGTATTGGCTACGTTGAAGAGTCGTTAGTTTTTGTTCTTTTCCTAAATAATAAGGGAGCCCTACTTCACCAATTGCGACCATTTCATCTTGATTGCTCTTGATCCAACTGAAAAGTTCAGCCATTTGTTTCTCCGTAGGGGGCGTCTGCTCAGGATGATAGCCAAAAGCTGGCTTCACCTTTGAGTATCTTTTGGCAAGATCCTTATTTTTCTTACTCGATTCTAAATCGAAAGAAACGGATATTAGTGCTTCTAAGGATGAGTCTCTTTCAATGATATCCTTTATTTCTTCATCGTTGTAATGATCTAAATGAATATGTGCATCAATCATTTTTAACAACGTAATCACTCTCCTGTTTTTGTGGAAAATGGGCGGAGCGTCGCATAAATGCGTCAGCCTATCCCGTCTAAAGTTTGATAAATATATTTACCACTTTAAATTTGTGAGGTACTGCTCTGCTCACACCTCCTTTATTATGTTGGTATATAAACTCATATTAGGCTGATTTCCATGCCTAGATTTCGAGTTGAGACTCATGATAGTTTTTTTAGAGAATAGTAAATTTTCCTTTTCCATTCTAAGAACTCGTCTTCTAGAAATAGACTTTCCTCTCTTGGACGTGAAAAAGGAACATGAAATTCGGCTGCCACCTGAGAAGGTTTATTGGATAAAACAATAATTCGGTCAGATAGAAATAATGCTTCTTCAATATTATGTGTCACGAAAAGGATGGTTCTTCGATGTTCTTCCCAAATCGATAAAAGCCATTTTTGCATATCAAGTCGTGTTAATTCATCTAAGGCCGAAAAAGGTTCGTCCAAGCAAATGATGGATTGGGGACTTAATAATGCTCGAATAAAGGAAGCCCTTTGTTTCATACCACCTGATAATTCATGAGGATATGCATGTTCATAACCCGTTAATCCAGCGATATCGATCATTTCTAATGCTGCTTCTTTTTCTTTTTTTCCTTGAAGCTCTTGCCCAAGCAATACATTTTCGATAATCGTTCTCCAAGGAAGGAGAGAAGGGGTTTGTGGCATATAGCTAATAAACCCCCGTTTTCCGTTAATGACTTGCTGATCTAAGTGAATCGTTCCTTGATCCGGTGAGAGGATTCCTCCGATAAGACTGAAAATGGTACTTTTTCCACTACCTGATGGCCCAAGAATCGAAACAAACTCATTCTTTTCAACAGTAAATGAGAGATCTTTGATGACTTCATTTTTGTCAAATTGCTTAGAAATATTTGAAACAGTAAGATGACTCACTTTCATTTCGCCCCTTTCAACTGCCACCGAACGAGCCAGCGTTCAATCAGAACGATGATAGAAAAAAATAATAAACTTAATGCCACAATAGCAAATATGGCGACAAAAACTCTATCTGTACGGAAGGATGAGGAGGCGAGCGTCATATAAACACCGATACCATCCTTCGCACCAAGCCATTCAGAAATAACTGCACCCATGACACTATAGGTAGCGGAAATTTTTAAACCTGAAAATAGGGAAGGAAGGGCATAGGGAAGCTCTAGCTTCCAAAATAATTGCTTATTCGATGCTCCTGCCATAATCATGTAATGCTTTAACTCATTGGAAGTTTGCTTAAATCCATCTAATGCGGCAACGGTGATAGGAAAAAAGCAAACGAGCGTGATGACGATCATTTTTGGTAATAATCCAAAGCCAAACCAAATCACTAAAAGAGGAGCTAGGACGATAATAGGAATGTTTTGTGAGATGATTAGCAACGGATAAATCGATTCCCGAATGAAAGGGAGCAAGTGCAATAGAATAGCTGTAACTACCCCGATTAATAAACCGAATGCAAATCCGAGTAAGGATAATTTGATCGTTGATAATAAATGAGGGTAAAAGTTAGCCCAACCATCGAAACCCTCATAAAATATTTTTGTCGGAGTGGGTAAAAGCCAATCCGGAACTCCAGTTTTAATCGTAACCGTTTCCCATACAATGAATAAAAGGAGGAGAACCAATACCGGTCTCCACCCTTTCGCTATGATTTTCATCATTATCTATATTTCTCCGTAAGCTGATCCATGGAGATCCCTGATGGCTGGTACAATACTTTTATTTGTGAGATAACGTTACTGCTGCCCATCTCAATCATGCGATCATTCATTTTCGTGATCACCTGTAGTAATTGCTGAAAATCGCCTTCCATTGTGGTTTCAAGCGGATGTACCTCGAATTTTACCCCTGACTCTTGAATCACTCGGATTGCTTCATCTACATAAGGAATAACACTTTCGCCATTTTTTGTTTTTGGTATGATTTGAATACTGATCAGTGAATTTGTCATTTCATTTCCCCCTTATTGTGGTAAAAATTTATTTGTAAATGCTTTTTTAGCATCAAGCTTTTTCTCAAGAAGTCCATTGTCAAACATCCATGTAGCATAATTTTCCCATACTTTTTGTTTTTGCTCGCCCCATCTTGGTGCATCATCCTGATATTTAGAGGCTAGCCATTCTTGACTTTTCTTCACAAGCTTTGGATCCAAGTCAGGCACATCTTTAATTAAAATGTCGGCAGCATCGGATGGATGTTTAATTGCAAATTCATACCCTTTGGAAGCAGCTTTTACAAAAGCTTTTACTGTATCTGGGTTTTCTTTAATCATGTTTTCATTCGTTGCGATAACTGGTGTATAATAATCGAGTTTATCAGAGTAGTCTGTTAGGTATACCATATTGAGCTTTTCTCCACGGAGCTCTGCCTCAACACCAGTCCATCCATAATAAATCCATGCGAAATCGATGTCTCGTTTCACAGCTGTAAAGAAATCAGTATCTCCCATATTGACAATCGAAACTTTATTGACATCGGCATTTTCTTTCTTCATTAAGGAAGAAATAACCGATTTTTCAACAGGTGAGCCCCAGCCACCGTATGTTTTACCTGCAAAGTCCTTTGGTGAAACAATGTTTTTTGCAGCTGGTGAGGCAAAACCAGATGTATTGTGTTGAATAACGGCTGCGACAGAAACAAGTGGAACTCCTTGTATGCGAGCTTGTGTGATCGATTCCTGATAGCTTACGCCAAACTCTGATTTACCTGAAGCCACAAGCTGATCTGCTCCAGCATCACCTGGCATAATGATGTCCACATCTAATCCTTCATCTTTAAAATAGCCTTTTTCTTTTGCCACATATAAACCGGTATGATTCGTGTTTGGTGTCCAATCTAGTACGACAGATACCTTTTTCAGAGAGTGTTTGTCATTCTTGTTCGCTTCTGATGCTGAATTCGAATTGCTACAGCCCGCAATCATTAATAATGAACATATTGCGATTAACCACTTCTTCATTATTCCTATTCCTCCTATGTACATAATAAAAGCGCCCTAGGGGAGAACCCAGGGCGCATATAAGCAAACAAATTTATTTGTTTAAGAATATGTTCCCTCCGCTGGCATTAACCAGATCAGGTTCTAAGAGTCAGCATCTTAAGGATGCTATCTCAACCGGCAACACCGGTCCCCCTACAATTCTAGCTATTAAATTTTATTCCAAACAAATTATAACAGAAACCTTTATTTTGACCAGTGCAAAATATGGTAATTCTTTAGAAAGGAGTGCAACGAAGAAATTCTTCTTTGATATTGCTGTTTTGATTGGGAATAAAAAGGCTATCAGAGCAGTCGGAAGTGCAAATGGCAAAGGATTCATAATTAAGTAATAAGATCAAAAAAAATATCCGGCAATTGGCCGGATAAAAAATATATATTAAAAGGGGGTTGAAAGGGATGAAAAGATTATGTCCGTTTCATGTATTTATCATAACCTTTAGAAATGAACAAACTATGAATAAACGATTAATATTTGATAGTTTTATCAAGCGATTCATTAAATTAATAAGAATTAAATACTGAGGTTGCTAATCTAAAATGATTGCATCACAAAAGTAAATAACTGCTTTATGGTTATTCAACTAGTGAAAGTATGATTCGGCCGCGTCCATGTCCACGTTGACTAAGTTCATGAGCCTTTACTGCTTCTTGCAATGAAAACCGCTGACCAACGTACCCTTTTACTTTCCCTTCATCCATTAATCTTGCAATAGCCTCCAAATCCTTCTTAGCAAACAACCGACTTGGCTTAATCAACTTAACGTTTTCTTCTTGTGCTCTTTCTAATGACGGTTGTCCCGCTATTGAAATTAGTGTCCCGCCTTGTTTAATAACGTTCCAAGATCTCTCAAGTGTCTCTCCTCCAACAGTATCGAAAACAAAGTCCATGTCATGAACGACCTTTTCAAACTGAGTTGAAGTGTAATCAATAACCGTATCTGCTCCTATGGAATAAACGAAGTCCACATTAGCTGGACCAGCTGTCGCTGTGACGTATGCTCCTTTCCATTTTGCAAATTGAACGGCAAACAGTCCTACCCCACCTGCAGCACCATGAATCAGAACCCGATCTTGGGCCGTTACATTCCCGTCATTGATCAATACTTGCCAAGCAGTTGTTGCACCGCCGGATATCACTGCTGCTTCCTCGAATCCAATCGATTCCGGCTTCAACGCGATAGTATCTGTCGAAACGGTCGTATAAGTTGCGTAAGTCCCATTAGAGCTACGTCCAAACACCTTTTGTCCAACTTCAAATTCGGTAACATTTGCTCCTACTTTTTCAATAATACCCGCAAATGCACTGCCTGGAATAACAGGAAAGCGTACTGGCATAGGAATCCATCCTTGACGTAGTTTCCAATCAATTGGCAATACGCCTGAAGCATGAATGCGAACAAGGACTTCACCTTCCTGTGGTTCCGGTCGTTTCAGCTGCGCAACTTTCATTACATCCGGATCGCCAAATTGGTGGTAAAGGACAGCTTCCATCATGTTATCAATCATCGTCCCACACTCCCTTACAGTAATAAATGTGATTTTTTCTCTTTGAATAAACTCGTTAATGAAGTAAGATGGAATTTATTGAGTATACTCACTACTTGTTATATGCTGAGTATACTCAGTATATAACTGTACGTCAAGGAGGTTGTTTATGTCACATTCGGTCGTTCCGACAGCAAGCGATCTGTTACAAATGCTTTTTAAAACCAATCATCTATTGCACCAACAATTCGAAAAGCGCATAACCAATTTGGGCATTCCTGACTATTTAACAGGTCCAAGACTCCGATTTCTCATCGTCCTGGAAGAAAATCCGAATATCCGGATGAACGATATAGCTAAGCAAATTGGAATAAAAGCTCGAACCGTTACTCAATTTGTAGATGCCCTTGAAAAAGAAAAACTGCTCGTTCGTCTGCCGGACCCTGAGGACCGTCGCGCTACACTCCTGCAATTAACCGAAGCGGCTCCCCCTCTCATAAAGAAAGCTCGTACTAGTATGCTTGATGCCGCAGAAACATTGCTTGAACCTTTATCAGATGAACAACGGATTCAGTTTGTAGATATACTGAATACTCTATATAACAATATAATTTAGACGAAAAATGGAAAAAAGATCATTGACACTTTTTTATAACGGGAGTATAGTATGGGTGAAAATTGAATATGTCTCTGTTAGGTGAGGCTCCTGTATAGAGAAACGCTAATGCCCAAAAATGTCGAGAGACGCCAATGGGTCAACAGGAATGATCGGAATGAAGGTCTTTCTTAATTTAGCTGGTATGAACCTATGCTATACAGTGCTAAAACTTCGACGAGGGAGAGGTGCGGTTGTTACTGATGAACTCTGCTTGAAATAAGCAGGTTTATTGGTGCGTGTTTTTAGTATGTAATCAGGCCCTTTCTCGTTGATGAGAAAGGGCCTTTTCATTATGACTCCTTTCTTGGACAATTCATAAAATATCTTGAAAACATAATAGAGGTAAGGAGGTGAGGAACAATGTCGTCTGGAGATACGGTTCCAATACCAATATGTAGCACGTCAATAATGAAACATGTAGGCAGGGAACGACTTGTTCCTCCCTCACTAATAATAGTTAGCTAGGAACAATGGGCTTCCTCCACATGAAAAAAGGAGGAAACGACCAATGTTAAACGCAAAAAAACAACATGGACATGAGCAAATGGACATGTATCGAGCAAATACAAGAGCAAACCGAAAAGGACAAGCTTCCTTTGATCAAGAAATAAACAAGAAAAGTAATGCAATCTTAGTTGAGGTTGCAACAAGAAATGCTAACGCCGCCTTAACTTTTTTAGCAACAACATCACAGGGGCTCTTCGAAAAGGAAGCGGAAAGACGTCTTGAAGTACACGGAAGAAATGAAGTGGCCCACGAAAAGCCGCCAGCATGGTATCTTCAATTTCTTTTGGCGTTTCATAATCCCTTTATTTATGTCTTGTTAGCTTTGGGGGCATTGACCTTCTTTACGGATGATATGCAAGGAACAATTGTGGTAACGTCGATGGTTTTAATCAGTGCAACCATCCGTTTTTTGCAAGAATTTCGTTCGCAGCAAGCGGCTGAAAAATTAAAAGCAATGGTCCGTACGACAGCAACTGTGTCGAGAAAGGGAGAATTTTCAAATAAGTTGGTTGACGATAGCTATACAAAGGAACTTCCGATTGAAGAGCTTGTACCCGGTGACATTATCAAGCTTTCTGCAGGTGATATAGTACCGGCCGATGTTCGTGTCCTTACAGCCAAAGATTTATTTGTAAACCAATCCGCATTAACCGGGGAAGCACTACCAGTAGAAAAGTATGAGAATTGTTTTGGCATAGAGGAAGAGCGTTTTGGTCCACTTAAAGCAAATGGTAACCCGCTTGAAATGGCTAATCTATGCTTCATGGGAACGAATATTGTCAGCGGTAGTGCAGCAGCCGTCGTTGTATCTACGGGTGCCAATAGTTATTTTGGCTCATTAGCAAAAAGTGTCGTCGGAAAACGGCCGCAAACAAGTTTTGATCGCGGGGTTAACAGTGTAAGCTGGTTGTTAATTAAATTTATGCTTGTTATGGCTCCAATTGTGTTATTCATTAACGGTTTTACAAAAGGAGACTGGAAAGAGGCGTTCTTTTTTGCAATCGCCGTTGCGGTGGGGCTTACACCGGAAATGCTGCCAATGATTGTTACAGCGAATTTGGCTAGAGGCGCTGTCAGGATGTCGAAAAAGAAAGTGATTGTAAAACAGTTGAATGCAATCCAAAACCTCGGGGCAATGGATGTACTTTGTACAGACAAAACAGGTACATTGACGGAAGACAAAGTGGTACTGGTCCGTTACTTAGATCCAACAGGTGCCAAAAGTAAAAATGTTCTGCAGCTTGCCTATTTGAATAGCTTTTATCAAACCGGATTAAAGAATCTCATAGATAAAGCAGTCATAGAACATACTGAAGAAAAACATCAATTAGATACTAGTGAATTTTACAAAGTAGATGAAATTCCGTTTGACTTTGCGCGCCGTCGTATGTCTGTCATTGTCAGGGATGCAAGCAATATGAATATTATGGTGTGTAAAGGCGCTGTTGAAGAAATTCTATCCATTTGTACGCACACAGATAGTAACGGTAAAGTCGTGCCGCTTACGGACATGATGAAGCATCAAATTAGACATCTTAGTGAAGAAATGAATGCTGATGGGATTCGCGTCATCGCCGTTGCCTATAAGCGAGATGTACCTGATCGTGAAAAAGCTTATTCACATCAAGATGAAGCGGAAATGGTGCTTGCAGGATATATTGGATTTTTGGATCCTCCTAAGCCATCGGCAGCATCTGCGATTCGAACATTAAAAGCTCAGGGCGTACAGGTTAAGATTTTAACTGGAGATAATGAAATTGTTACACGTAAAGTTTGTAAAGAAGTAGGAATCGATGTTGGTGAACCCGTGCTTGGTACAGAAATTGATCATCTATCTGAACAAGAATTAGCAGACCTTGCTGAAACTACGACTGTTTTTTCCAAATTGAATCCAATGCAAAAGTCGCGTGTGATTAATGCATTGCAAGCAAATGGTCATACAGTAGGCTTTATGGGTGACGGCATTAACGACGCCATTGCATTAAAGGATGCAGATGTCGGGATTTCTGTAGATACGGCGACGGATATTGCCAAAGAATCTTCTGACATTATCTTGCTTGAAAAAAGCTTAAATGTGTTGGACGAGGGGATTATTGAAGGACGAACAACATTCGGAAATATTTTGAAGTATATTAAAATGACCGCAAGCTCTAATTTTGGAAATGTATTTAGTGTATTAGTCGCTAGTGCTTTCATTCCATTTCTTCCAATGCTGGCGATACACTTATTAATTCAAAACCTGCTATACGACTTGTCTCAGCTTTCTATCCCTTGGGATAAAATGGATAAGAGTTTTTTAGAAAAACCAAGAAAATGGGATACTTCCAATTTACGTAATTTCATCATCTGGATTGGCCCAATTAGTTCAATTTTTGACATTATTACGTTTGTCGTCATGTGGAACATTTTTGGTGCGAATACTGCTGCCCATCAATCCTTGTTCCAATCTGGATGGTTTGTGGTTGGTTTGCTCACTCAAACATTGATTGTCCACATGATTCGCACAGAAAAAATTCCATTTATCCAAAGTACGGCAGCTGTTCCAGTTCTGTTATTAACAGCACTGATCATGGCGATTGGAATTTACATCCCGTTTTCACCATTAGGTGCAGCCGTCGGATTGCAGCCACTGCCACTTAGCTATTTCCCATGGCTCGCCGGAATTTTAATCGGCTATGCGTTATTAACGCAATTCTTGAAAAAATTCTATATTAAGAAGTTTAATAGTTGGTTATAGGGATAATATTGTTATTTTTACAAAAAATATTGTTAATAAAATCAAGAGGGGAGGTTACGTCTGTAATCCTCCCCTTTTCTTTTGACGGGGGTGAAAGGAATGGTATGGCAAGACATAATCATTCGCTTAATGGTAGCAATATTTGCGGGAGCCTGTATTGGAACAGAACGTCAATGGCGCCATCGTATGGCAGGTTTACGAACGAACGCCCTTGTTTCATTAGGCGCCTGTTTATTTGTGTTAGTATCTGTCATGATCCCGGGAGAGTCAAGCCCAACAAGGATTGCGGCTCAGGTTGTAAGTGGAATCGGTTTTCTCGGAGGAGGAGTAATTATTCGAGAGGGCTTTAGTATTCGCGGATTAAATACGGCCGCTACACTATGGTGTGCCGCGGCCGTTGGAACCCTTGTTGGAGCGGGATTCCTTTTGCCAGCAATCATCGGAGCCTTAGGTGTTGTTTTAGCAAACATTGTCCTTCGCCCGGTTGCATCAATTATGAATAAAAAATCAAGAGATCAAATATTAGAAAACATGAACTATGTAATCTCTGCAACGTGTTTCGATCATGAGGAGGCACATATTAGAGTATTATTAATGCATATGGTTCATTCAGAGGGTATTGGTCTGAAGGAATTGTACAGTGAAGACATCGATGGCAATAACAAAGTAACTGTTCGAGCAGTTTTACATTGTGATGTAAAAAAGGCAGTACTTATAGAAAAAATCGTGAGCCGGCTGAGTTTAGAGTCTGGTGTCACAGCTGTTGGGTGGAAAGACCTTTCAGAGCCAGATGCTGATTGACACATATATGTTTTCAAATATTTTTAGTGAAAATAAAGAGTGTTGGCTGTAGTTCCTAAGGAAACCGGGTGGGTACACGTAGGACAAAATGGTACTACTTGTATGCAAGCGGGCAAATGGCGGCAAACACAACTATTCAAGGGTATAAGCTTGATTCAAATGGTGTTTGGATAAAGTAATCTTGTGAAAGAAAACTGTTGCCTGCTCCCCGGTGCGTTAACGCTTTTGCACACTGGGGGGCAGGCACCTTTTTTCTGAAGGGCTTGTCCAAACAAGATTACTATGCCAATATATAGGCATATCAAGAACGCCCTAATAAAATTCAAATTCGAAATCCAAATGGAAAGGATTTCGATATTCGGCAATTTCAGGGGTTAATGGAGGAAACAACGATATGTCTAATTTACCAAATTGTCCAAAATGTAATTCAGAATACACGTATGAGGATGGAAGTCTTTTTGTTTGCCCAGAATGTGCTCATGAGTGGGCTTTAGACTTAGAAACTGAAAATAATGAAGATCAAAAAGTATTCAAAGATGCAAATGGAAATGTTTTAACCGATGGGGATTCTGTGACAGTAATCAAGGACTTAAAAGTGAAAGGGAGCTCATCAGTTTTAAAAGTAGGTACGAAAGTTAAAAATATCCGTTTGGTTGATGGGGATCACAATATTGATTGCAAAATTGAAGGTTTTGGCGCAATGAAATTAAAGTCTGAATTTGTTAAAAAGGTTTAAATGATGTAGTGCATGAGCGGTGCCTGATCCCCGAAGCAATAAAGTATTAACGCAACGGGGATCAGGCACCTTTTTCAATATAACTTCACGAATTTTTCATGTTCCTGAATAACAAGACGGATAAATTTTTCTTTCTTATCTTCGTTGCTCTTGAGAATCTTTACATTTTCAGGCTTGCTTAAGAAACGTTTAACCTTCCTATTATGCCAAATGATATAATTATATCGATAATCATTATTCAATTGGGAAAACCATTTCTCTCCCATTAACTGATCAATATTTTTTTCAAGTTTTGACTTTGAAGTAGGAATAATCGACTGCAAAAGACTACTAAGTAAATCAACAATAAAATCACTAATCATCATCACTACTACCCCTTCTCATTACTTTTTCAAGGTAGACTGGAAAGGAACATGTCTTTGTTATTAGAAGTAAATCTATGCTGTGGGCACCACGGCATTAAGGCAGGGTTTTACCTTCTGAATGATAAACCACTTTCCTGCAAAGCAGATCTAAGTTTAGGTAAAGAAGCAGGGCCCATACCGTGAAATTGCAAAATTTCTTTTTCACTATATTTTGAAAGCTGCTGTAAAGAAGTGATCCCATTGTTTTCTAATGCTCGTCTTGCTGGAGCCGAGAGTAATGAAAGAAATCCTTGACTTGGTTTGCGCTCTTGCTCACAAGTCGGACAGGTTGGACAATCGCTGCTTTTATAATAGTTGTGTCCTTTGTTGCAAGTTCTTAAATATTTTTCCGAAGGTGCCATTTGAAATATCCCCTCTTCTAATGAAATTGGCTATTGTACTTAATCCCCGGCTCGCCATAACTTAGCTCCGCTTTTTTAAGGTTACAATTCCTTTTTCCGCAAGGTTTCGTTAAGCAAATGGAGTTCAATCTCGATGGCTGCTAACTGTTGTTCAAGAGGAGATAAATTCCCTTTTACGTTCTCCAATTTTTCTAAGTCATTCTGTAGACGAACATATTCATATTTTAATTCGCGAATTTTATATTCAATTTCTTTTTTATCCATTTTCATTCTCCCTCATTTTTGTTGGTTTAAATGATTATACCATTTAGTATAACGAGCAAAAACAGTACAGGAATAGCTAGTTCCAAAAATGAAGATCCGATCGATTTGTAGCTGTTAAATATTTTAATTTGTCTAAACATCCTTCAAGTATGTAAAAAAGCTTACTCAAAGAGTAAGCTTAACCTTGATAAACACTATCACATGTTCCAGCTTTTGGTTCATAATAACAATGATTTTTAAATTGACCAGAATGAGGTTGACCGTACCATGTTGGAGGGCATGGGGCGTATGGATTAAAATACCAAAGTGCATATTTCCCTGGGTGTTCTCTCCAATATTCCAAATTCTGTTTTGCTAATCTTTTTTCAGCAGATCTCGCCCTTTGATAAAAGACATTCCCTTTCTGAACAGCTTCAAAGGAATAATTTCCTCCTTGTACTTGAAAAATGACTTTGGGAATCGTTCTTACTTCTTTAAAATCTAAACAATCTGCTATCACGCGATTTACAATTACATTTCCAACATATAACATTCCCTGTTTTCCTTCACCTTCGGCTTCAGCTCTCATCATCCTTGCCATTAAGTCGACGTCAGAACTTCGATAATTTACTCGTGGCATTTTTTCACCTCCAAAATATAGTATGAAAAAAAGCCTACATTGATGTAGACTATTTTCAATAAAATCAGCTTTCAGCCTACGTTCAAAAACTTTTGTTTCCCAGAGGATAGGGTATTTTTTTGACATAAGGCAAATTTTTCAATAGTATCATTAGCAATTCGATTTATTTACAGGAGAGATAAAGATGAAAATTTATGTTGATGCAGATGCTTGTCCAGTAAAAGATATTATTATCTCGGAAGGGACGAATGCGGCAATTCCTGTCATCCTTGTTACGAGCTTTTCACATTTTTCAACTGCGGAACAACCATCAGGAGTGGAAACCATTTATGTTGATTCTGGAGCGGATGCTGCGGATTATCGGATTATGAAATTAGCTGACAGAGGAGATATAATTGTTACCCAAGATTATGGTCTTGCGTCGCTCGGATTAGCAAAAGGGTGTAGAGTCCTCCATCATAAAGGCTTTACCTATACAAATGAAAACATTGATCAATTATTACAAACACGTTATTTAAGTGCCATGGCTCGAAAAAGCGGAAAGCGGACAAAGGGGCCAAAGCCTTTTACAGCAGAAGATAGGGAGCAATTTAGGGAGCTTTTTAAAAGAGCCATTGCTCAAAATACATAACCACAAAGTATATTCTTCATTGCTTTTTGCATGATTAGTTACGATGTGAATATACTCGAATGATATGATCTAGCCTTACAAGAATAAGTTCGTAAATGGATGACGATTCTATTATTCTTAAGTATAATTCAAATATAAGAGGCTATTAGGGCGGTGAGTATAGGGTGAAAAAAATAACAGTCGAAAACTTAGTTCGGAAGTTTTCATTGAAAGTTGTGGCCGGTGAAAGCCAGCTGCAAAAAATAATTACGCAATCACGGGTACATCGTCCGGGCCTAGAATTTGTTGGCCATTTTGATTTTTTTCCGACAGAACGAGTTCAAATTCTAGGAAAAAAGGAAATTACCTATTTACATAAGTTAAGTCATGAGGAACGGAAAATACGAATCGGAAATATCGTCCATTATCATCCGCCATGTTTTATCGTAACGGCTGGGGAAGAAGGACTTACCTACCTAACTCACCATTGTGTAGAACAGGGTATCCCCTTGTTAGTAACAAACAAGCCTGAGTCAACTTCAGATTTTATCACAAAATTGGATGCGTATTTGGTGAAGGAATTAGCACCAGAAATTGCTGTGCATGGAGTTTGTATGAATGTGTCCGGCATTGGGATTCTACTTCGCGGTCAATCAGGGGTAGGGAAAAGCGAGACGGCTCATACGTTAATTCGCCGCGGACACCGGCTGGTTGCTGATGATATTGTTGTCCTAAAGAAGCTCAGCCCACAAACCATTCTGGGTACGCATGATGAAAAAACCAAGGAGTTTTTGGCTCTGCGCAGTATTGGGTTGTTAAATGTGGTTCGCTTGTACGGTCGTAAGGCTTTTCAAGACGAATCACGAATTGCTCTTGATATTAATTTAACGAAATGGGAAAAGGATGCCTTGTATAATGATTTGGACCAGGAACTTCACTATACAGACTATATGGGCGTTAAGATTCCATCAATGGAAATTCAACTCCAGCCTGGACGTGATGTGGCGGGGTTAATTGAGGCAGCCGCAAATAACTGGTATTTGAAGCAGCAGGGATACAGTGCAGCAGAAGAGTTCATGAGCAGGATTGAGGCCGATATTACGAATTCAGGTAAGGAATAACGATTAATTTAATAGTTAGCTAGATGAGTTATGAGTAAACTGGAGGAGAATCTGATGTCACTTTTATTAACGGATCATCTGGGGAGGCATGTGAATCTCTCCACTGTACCAAAGCGCATTATTTCCATTTGTCCTGCCATTACTGAGACACTCTTTGCCCTCGGTCTTGAAAAAGAAATAGTTGGCCGCACAAAATATTGCATTTTTCCTAAAGAGGTTGTAGAAAACGTCCCAATCGTAGGCGGTACAAAAGAAGTGAATGAGGAAACCATACGTAAATTACAACCTGATCTTATACTAGCTGAAAAAGAAGAAAACACAAAAGAAATTGTACTTGCACTAGAAAAAATTGCTCCAGTTTTCGTTTTGGAGGTACAAAAGATAGACGATTCCTACCGGCTGATAGAAACGCTGGGATTACTGACAAATAGAGAAAAGAAAGCTAATCATCTCACCGCATCCTGCAAAACATCCTTCCCCGACCGTTCGTATAAGCAGAATCTAAATGCAGCCTATGTTATTTGGAGAAAACCATATATGGTGGTTGGCGGAACGACATACATAAATGATGTATTACATACACTTGGCTTCCAAAATCCCTTCGAAAAGGGAGAATCAAGGTACCCTATCGTTACAAAAGAGGAGCTTGCAGATGCAAATCTTGATGTGCTTTTGCTTGCTTCCGAACCATTTCCATTTCAAGAAAAACATCTAGCAGAATTTCAAGCATTTCTACCGAATACAAAAATCTTCTTAGTGGACGGTGAAATGTTTTGGTATGGAGCGAAAATGGTAATAGCAGGCGCGTATTTAAAAAAATTAACAAAGAAAATAGAGAAGAGCACTATCTAGGTGGCGGTATTAGCATTCTACAAAGGTAAAAAGAATTAGACGAATAAAAGAGGTGCCTGACCCCCGTTGCGTTAATGCTTTAACGCGATAGGGGTCAGGCACCTTTTTACTTTTTATTCCTTTTGCCACTTACATTCCTAGTGAGTCTCTTAGAAAAGTTGTTAAATATTCGGTATCGGTTATTTTCTTATTGCATTCGCTGCTATCGGTACAAATAAGATTGCCGATGGCCCTGTAATAGTCCGAGTTTTTATGTTTTTTCTCTTTTGTTACTGTGGAAAAATAGGAAACCTCGCTAAAACAATTACAGAAGGAACAAATATTTTTTTTACTAGTCGGTGAAAATTTACATTCAATGCCGACCATTTTTCCATCTAGCTCATATACAATTAATTTTTTATTAGAGCTTAGATCGTTCCAGCTTAAATAGGTCAGCATGCTGTGGTCTATATTTGATAAATCAGGCAGCTTTAATTTTTTATTCTTCGGAAACATTTTTTTCAGCTGCTGCTCGGTGATTTTTGGAAATGGCAGCAAAAAGGCAGAAAGACGCTGGATATATTCCTCATACTCGGCATCTGTCTTCAGTCTGGAAAGATCCAGCATTTCTTGTTGATCCAATGCTGCATTTGGAAAGAGGTCCAAGATTTTGGCATTGGCTAAGTCAATCACAGTTGCCAAAACGGTTGGGGCTACATTCTTTTTGGTGCTGTCCTTAATGAAAGCGATCTGTTTTTTTATAAAATTTAACTGTTCGTTTTTAATAAATTTTTCGGTCATTGTGTTTATCTCCTATCATTTTGCCGTACCTCTTTACACTTATTATAAAGAGTACGGCAAGCTTATAAAATGGAGAAAATAACTGTGAAACGTTTTTTACATAAAACAGCACTGATGAAGGATTTCACCAGTGCTGTTTCGCCTACTTTTTATGTGAATAAACAATTTTCTTAATGGTTTCGGTTGAGAGATAATATTCCTCGGCTAAATGCTGGATACTGCTGCCGCTAATAAAAGAATTTCTAATGGCAGCATTACGGCGATCAAGCAGACGTCTTCCGCCACTTGAGGTTCCCCATTTCCGATACTCCGTTTCCGGCTTAGGAATGTAAAGGGTTTCCCCCTGGACATACTTTTGGATTTCCACGATTAGCTTCTCAGGTAAAACTTTGTTCGCATTAATATATTTCAATTTTGCCCGCTCCTTATTTTAGTTTTTGAAAAATAAGGTGCAAAGCCAAAATAGTAGAAAAGCTTGTTCAGCGATATAATTAATTATTTCGCCCCATGCAAAGTATCGCCTTTCTATTAATAGGCTTTGCATGAGTAGTAGTAGTACCAGACAATCTTAAGTGATTCTCCAACTGTAAGCACCCCCGTTAACGTTAATGCTTGTATTATATCATTTTTCCATTAATTGTGGCGTTACCATAATAAAAGGTGCCTGACCCCCATCGCGTTAAAGCTTTAACACGCTGGGGTCAGGCACCGTTTTTTTAATGCTGCAGGAATGCCAGTTGATAAAAAAACAACAGCGCAAACAAGTAAAGCAGTGGATGGACTTCACGCCATTTTCCTTTGACTACCTTTAGCAGCGGGTAGCTAATGAAACCGAGGGCGATTCCCGTTGAAATGCTAGATGTGAGCGGCATGCTTAGAATAATTAAGAATGCCGGGAAGGCTTCTTCAAGTTTGTCCCAACGGATTTTTGAGATGCTGCCCATCATTAAGCTGCCGACAATAATGAGAGCTGGTGCGGTAATCGCAGAAAGACCAGATACTGCGCCAACGAGCGGCCCAAAGAAGGCTGATAGAATAAACAGAATTGCAACTGTAAGCGAAGTTAAACCAGTCCGGCCGCCGGCTGCGACGCCTGAAGTAGACTCAATAAAAGCAGTTGTCGGGCTCGTGCCAAACATTGCGCCAATGGTAGTACCAATCGAATCGGAAAGTAAGGCTTTGCGGGCACGCGGTAATTTGCCGTTCTTCATTAACCCTGCCTGATTCGCGACACCTATCATGGTGCCAGTTGTGTCAAAAATCGTGACAAGAATGAACGAAAATACAACGGTATAAAGGCTGTGCTGAATGACATCTGTCAGCGCCGTTATTGGATTGGCAACAATTAGTCCCACGGGAAGGGAAGGTGCTGACATAAATCCTTTGTCGAAGGAAAGTTGGTTGGTAAAGTAGGCGATTATGGCCGTAATAACCATTCCAAAAAATAAGGCACCATTCACGCCAAGTACCATTAATACAAGGGTGACGGCTAGTCCAACAAGCGCCAGAATTACTTCTGGGGAGTGAAGGTCTCCCAAAGTGACTAAATTAGTCGGATGAGCCGTGATAATCTTTGTAAGGCGCAGGCCGATAAAAGCAATAAATAAGCCAATCCCTGCCGTGATCCCATGTTTCAGGTTTTCTGGGATTGCTTCCATTAATTTTTCCCGAAACGTAGTTAACGATAAAATGACAAAGATAATCCCAGCAACAAAAACAGCAGCAAAGGCCGTTTGGTAGGTGATTCCTTGATGAGCTCCGACAACGGAATAGGCAAAGTAAGCGTTGAGTCCCATTCCCGGAGCGATAGCGATGGGGTAATTGGCAAAAAGCGCCATCCAAAGTGTACCAACAACAGCGGCAATAATGGTCGCTGTGAAAACTTGTTCAAACGGAACGCCTGCATCAGAGAGAATAATCGGGTTAACAACCACAATATATACCATGGTGAAAAAGGTTGTGATTCCGGCAATTAATTCCGTTTTTGTATTTGTTTGATTTTCTTTTAACTTAAACATCAATGTTTCCTCCAAAATACGAACTATTTTTTAAGAACCTATATATATTATTCGTTTTTAGATGAAAATTCAATAGTTAAATGTTATTTTACCCAATTTGATGGCTTTTATTATGGAGGTGCCTAACTTACGCTGGGGGTCAGGCACCTTTTCCTGAAGGACAAAATAAATCAAGGCGAACAGTATCTGAAACTGTTCGCCTTGATTTAAAGGAAATTAAGATCCATTTTAGTGTGGATACTTCTGACTATGTTAATGATTCTTGATTTGTTGAGGTTGTTTTTCTTCGTTCTTGTGGGATGATTAGATTTAGAATTAACGTAGCGATCGCCCCAACAGCTGTTCCGGAAGATAAGATATAATTTGCAAAGTCCGGGACGCCGTTTAGAATTTCCTTGGGAAGAACGATAGTACCAACTGTTAATAGGATAGGTACCCCAATTACCATCATATTGCGGTCATCAATGACAACATTCTGGATTACCTTTAATCCGTTCATGACAATTGCTACACAAACGACACCGAAAATTCCATTGATCACTGGTTCAGGAACGCATGTAATAACAGCTGATAATTTAGGGATTAAGCCCAATGCGACTAGAATAATACCAGCACTGATGATTGCCATTTTGCTTGCTACTCCAGTAATAGCAATGATTCCGGCGTTGGAGGAATACCCAGTCATAGGTGTTCCTCCGAAAAGCGAACCTACGAAACAGCCAATTCCTTCACCGACAGATGCTCGGTTCAATCTCTTTTCATCTAATTCACTGCCAGTTACAGTTGATACAACGAACCATGTCCCGGTGGTCTCAATTAAGATAACCAAATAGATAAATATCATTGTTAATATAGCTTGTAAATTAAATATAGGTTTCCCGAATGGAAAAAAACTAGGAAAGGAAATCCAAGATGCCTCTTTTACAGAGGAGAAATCAATTGTTCCAAAAAGTGAAGCAGTAATGGTTCCAGCAATAATGGCAAGGATGACAGAAACTAAGCGGAAAAATGTGCCATACCCTTTTTTCTTTCGTCCAAGAAGAATACAAATGATTAACACTGCAGCAGAAACAAACGCAATTAATACATTGTGCCCTACGTTTCCAGGTGCACTATAAATGCTAGTAAAGGCACTAGGCATTAATGAGATCCCTACAATGACAATAACTGTTCCTCCGACTAGCGGCGGGATAATTTTATGAACAGCTTTAGCAAACCATTTTAACGGGTATCCAAGGACTGCAATAATTAATGCACCAGGAAGAAGACTCCCAAAAACGGCTCCCAATCCCAGCTTGCCTCCAATTGCGGCCAAAGCACCTATCGGGACGTATGAGGGACCCTGAACTACCGGCAATCGCAGGCCGCCAATTGTTTGAATAAGTGTCGCAAGTCCTGCTGCTAGAAAACACATTTGAATGAAAAACGTAGTATTCATCGAATCTAACGAAAGCAATCCAGCAATGATGATTGGAGCAATATACAGATCCATCGCAAGTACATGCTGCATACCAAGCAAAAAGGCCTTTCCCCAACTAATTTTTTCATCGATGTTTACAACAATGTTCGTGTTTTGCCCTCTTTGTTCCACGGGAATATTCCCCTCCATTTAATATATATTTTAAAAATAACCAACCGGAATACAAGAAAAAATAGCATTTGATCATTAAAAACAAGTGGATCTTTAGGTGTTTTTCGCTAATTTTTATCATTTTGTAATTTGATTATCACTATCGATTTAGTTAAAACTATACTTGCATTATAAAGAAGGATTACCTAGATGTAAATATTAAAAATACGTATATTAAAAATAAAATTTAAATAATTGTTCGTGTTTTTATTGACTATTTATTAACGGCTTCATAGAATATAGGTATCATAGGAATAATGAAGGGAAGGTCAAAATGATATTGGAAGATAACGTTTTACGCAGTGATTGGATCGTTGTTTGTAAGATAGATGACGTGAAAGAAGAGCCAATGCAAGTTACGGTAATGGGTGAGAGGATTGTCCTCTTCCGAAATGAAGAAGGCATCCATGCCTTTAAGGACTTATGTATTCATCGAGGTGCTGCACTTTCCCTAGGCTGCGTGAAAGACGGAAATCTCGTATGTCCTTACCATGGCTGGGAATATAATTCTGAAGGTACATGTACAAAAATTCCACAGCTCCCTGAAGGAAGGTCGATTCCTTTAAAAGCAAAGGCAATAAAATATTTATGTAAAGAAGCGTATGGATTTGTATGGATTAATCTTAATAATAACAATCCAGAATTCTTCTCATATCCTCAATATTCCGATGCTATTTACAGAAATGTATTGTGGGGACCACAGGAAGTAAATGCTAATCCACCAAGAATCGTCGAGAACTTTCTTGATGTTGGTCATCTTTCCTTTATACATGAAGGATTTCTTGGGGTCCAGGAGCATCCAGTTATTAATGATTATAATGTTCATACGATAGCAGACAGGATTTACTCTGATGAAATCGCCGTATTTCAGCCAGACCCGGATGGCACCGGACAATCTAAGGATGTTTTTTATACCTATGAAATCATACGGCCACTGACGGTTCTCTTCACTAAAAGAGACCCGGATACTGAGAATAAGATGACGATACTGCTAACGATCCTTCCAATTGCTGAATGTAAGTCCATTGCCTATGGAATTATGTCGTTTAACTATGAAACTGGTACAAGTGACCAGGAAATTATAGAGTTTCAAGATATGATTTTCGCACAGGACAAGCCTATCGTCGAAAACCAGAAACCGGAGGAATTACCTCTTGATTTACAAGTAGAACTTTCATTGAAATGTGATCGGATGAGTATTGCCTATCGACAATATTTAAAAAAACTCGGCGTTATCCTTGGCACTGAATAAATTTTAGTGGAACCCAAACCTGAAAAAAAGCTGTCCAAATTCCCCACTTTCACAGAAGTAAATTTATAACATAAGATGGATTACAGAAAAGAATGTGAAAAAAGGGGAGGACTATGGAGTGCCTTCAGTCATTAATTTAGGAATATTTAATGTTAACTCTCCACAGCCCAGCTCAGCAATCTTTATTGGTGAATCAATTGTTACCGGGATGGACGCCAATAGAAAATATAATTTAGGCTTTGGGGGTATTTATGGATTTGGAAATGTGCAGGCCGGAAACTTAGTCAATAATTTAGATAGCTTTGAGGTCATAGACGGGGCAATCTTTGACAATGATATTAAACCAAATTTTGGTCCGAATATATAATGATTTGAACGATATACCTCAATCCATCTATTTGGTCCAGTTTTGGATTGAAGAAAAAAACAACAAGCCCTTATTTTAATTGGGGTTTGTTGTTTTTTCTTGTTGGGCCTTTTCTTCCATTTGTTCTTGTTTGGTTCCTTTCTTTTTCTTCGGAACGCGCTCGTAATTGGTTAATGAGGCAGTGGCATGATCAAAGGTGTTCCGATCTCCGTGGATATTCCCTAAGCCCTGGTTATGTTTTTTTCTGCTTTGGAAGTCTTCAATAAAATTGTTTCCTATACTAAAGCAAGAAGCTTCTTCAATGGTCCCGATTTTGATGGTCCCGATATGAAAGGTCGGGGATAAAATGGGGGAAGACATGAGCTATTCATCCTCCCATGTTTCTTTGTTTTTCACCCAACAATTATAGGTTAACTTATTTTCATTTCCGGACAAGGTTCCAACTGCTTCGTTTATCGTCGTTCCACAAGAAAAATGTTGGTTTCGGTTTTTTTCACCAATGAAAATACCGGCAGCTGTTTTCAGTTGGTCTACGGTAATATTCCCGAATGTCATTTCAATCATATGCAGGATCTCCTTTCCTTTCTTAAGTAGCTTATTCAATGATTTGGGCGTTTGACACCTTTCTTTGCTATTTCTTAGGCAATCGTCACCATCCTAGATCTAAACACATAAGGTACATTAAATAGAAGGAAAGGTGTATAAGAACGATACCTGAACAAGATCTTAACGGAAACGTGGTGATCAGGATATGAAAAATTCGTCACAATTTAATTTTATCGGAGATATCAATGTCCAAACCATGCAAAGGCAATCTGGTATTTTTATAGGGGAAGAAAATAATGCCATCGGCTGGAGTACCCATGGCAAAGAAAATAATGTGATTGGGGGGATTAGTGGTCAGTCTAATCTTCTTTTTCACAATATCTCTATTCTAAATGATCCTGATTTTATCGATACTCCCATTGATGACCGTGATATTAATATTTCATTTGGGAATCCTAGTAAGGAAGATGTTTCGAACATCACGCTTGGATCAGTTAATGTCAATACGATGGAGCAAAATAGCTCTGTATTCCTTGGAAATTCTCATGTGACGGGGATGGACGCCAATGAAAAAGTGAATTATTCACAAGGTGCTGTATTTGGAAATCAAAATCAATTGTTGAATAATGTAAATACAAACAATGATCAAGATTTTATAGATGGCATAATGGAGGATCAAGATATTAAGATTGCAAATTTGAGGTAAAAATTCAATGATTAGTGAAACGATAACCTTTTGCTGTTTTGGTTATTTTTTTTTGAGCTGGTTCGTTAGTTTCTGACATTGTCTTTTGCTTCGCCTTTTCTTTATCCATTTTTAAAATGTAAGGGTGGGAAAGGTCTTCCGTGCTTCCAATATTATTTCCAATAATAAGTTTTCCGCTCAACTCGTCAATTTCTAGATTGTCTAGTCGGAAAATAATGTTTTCTAAATAATCAATTTGGACATGATCAAATTGAATGTTTTTTCCATTCTCCTCTTTTTGTTTTTGCTCAAGCAGTTCAATAATTCGATCTAATTTATTGAGAAGAAGAGAGTCTATTTTATTTTCTTTTTCCATCTGTTTCTTTTTAAAAGAAAAAAATTTAAACATAAACTCCCTCCAAACGGATATATGGGGGAACTTAAAATCAATAGGAGTCCGTCCATTTCCGCTTTCTGCATGATTATGTATAGGCTGCATTTTTCGTATCGCTTAAGACACCTTTTTTTAATTTATGCGGTGGATAGTAGACATATTCCAGTGCCTGACACCTTCAATCAAGTCATATACAAAGCTGTTACATTAGGCAGAAAAAGCGGAGGGGAACCGACCCCGCCGCTTTAAATTTTCCATGATGGCCAATAGTGATCCGGTGCCTGACCCCCAATGCGTGTGGGACAAGGGGATAGTTCCTTGTCCCCTGGTTTTAGAATATAAGTGAATCATGCAATGTCTATGGTCATCTTCTATCTGCTTTTTATTTGATAGATGAAGAGGTATTGGTTAAGTTTCGTATTACTTTTTTGTATTGTTTTAAAGAGACTACTTTACCTATATAGCTATTCTTGCGTTTTAAATCAGAGGAAATAAATTGGATGGCAAGGTAAGGGAAAAACTTTTTTGTACGAAAACGGAGATCCTTCCAATAAACCAAAAAACCGTTTTTTCTTACATATACAAATGGATAAGCATATGTTGTACAAGCTAGAAAATCTGAAATAGACTGGTCCTTTCGACTGTCTGAAACTAACACGGGATATTCAATTATTTTGGAAAAAGTGTGTTCAATAGATAGACTTTCTTCTGAATAGGTACCTAATAAGAAATCTACATCCGTTTCAATGATGACATCCCATTTAAATAAAGTGATTCGGGGAATTAGCTTGATCCGGACGGCGTTTACAAAGTGGTTGTTTAAGTGCCGTTTCACCGCTGCCGTTGAAAAAATCCGAATCCCCAAGTATAAAAAAATAAATAGATAAATGGCCAAAAAGGTTACGCTAGATTGATAGAAGGGGAGTAATCCAAACCCTAGAAAATGAAGGGCTAGAATGTAAGGGTCCATTAAAGGAACAGCATCAAAGGCAATCCATTTTCGTGAAAAAGGCAGCAGGATTTGTGTTCCGTGGACATTGAATAAATCAAATAGAACATGCAGAATGACGGCTAAAAACGTCCATAAAAATAGATGAAGAAAATTCGTCCCTGGGAAGAAAGGGTACACGAAACCTGAAACCAGGATTGCCCATAAAGGAAGTGTGGGAAGGGAATGCGACAGTCCTCTGTGATGGCGGAAATAACTTCCTTTACCATGTAATCGATAGATAAAGTCAAAATCAGGTGCATTAGAACCAATGAGAGTACCTATCATAACTGCCTGTGATAGAGCCAGTTGATCAGAGACAACAGGATCAATTTGAGCAAGCGCTCCTATACCTAATCCGATAACGATATGCGAAGCAGTATCCACATAACCACCCCTTACTCATATTTATTAATAGGTAAAAACCTCATTAGCAATCAGGCAAATTTTTGTATACTTGTTTCCTCGAAAACAGATTGATAATGCCAAAGTAAATGGTCAAAAATCGTATCCCAGTTTTGTGTTAAAGCATAATCTCTCCCTTCCTGTCCAAAATGGATTAGCAGGCTGTCATTTTCTAATAGCTTGAGGATGGCATCGGCAAACTCTGCTGCATTACCTGTTTCACACAAATAACCTGTAACCCCAGGCTGAATAATATTTTTTACGCCGCCCGAATTAGCTGTAATGGCGGGAGTACCGCTTGCCAAAGCCTCAATCACCACATTTCCAAAGGTTTCAGTGGGAGAAGGAAATACAAATAAGTCAGATGCGGAATAAATTTCAGCTAACTCTATTCCTGTTTGGTATCCTGTAAAAGTCATATTTGCGGGAGAAGTGGCCTCCAGTTCTTCCCTTAACGGACCGTCACCAACTACTAACCATTGAACTTGCTCATTAACCTCAGCTGGAAGTGACTTTGCCACATCCAGTAGTGTCTTGACATCCTTTTCAGGTGCCAACCTACCCACAAAGGTTAGAAGGTGCTTTTTGGTAATTCCGTGTTGTTCGCGTATTAATTGTTTATCGTAATAAGGATGGAAATGCTGACAGTCTACTCCATGCGGCCAAATTTCTAAATTAGTAAACCCTCGGCGATGAAGCTGAGTATAGGTTTCCTGTGATGGGACGAATAATTTTTTAAACGGCTTATGAAACCATTTCATGTATTTCCAAAGGATTTTTGAAAGAAATTGAAGGTTATAAAATTTCAAGTAATAGTTAAAATCAGTGTGATAGGAGCCGACTAGCGGAATCGATAATTTTTTGGCAAGGTAGATACCACAAAGTCCCATGTTAAATGGCGTAGCAACATGGATGATATCGGGAGAAAAGGCTTCTAATTCAGCCTTAATCCGAAACAGGTTGGGAAAAGCCAGACGGCACTCGGGATAGAAGAACAGGGACCAGCTCTTAAAGCGGCAAATGTAAGACGAAATGTATTCATTTGAATGAGAATTCGAATCAGGTGCAAAGACTTTAAAGGTGATGTGTTGTTTCTCTAAATAATTGGTAAAGTGCTTAAGAGTTCTCGCCACGCCATTGATATCCGGATAAAATGTATCTGTAAAAATAGCAATTTTCATAACATTCTCCTCCTCAACAGATTAATACTGCCGCAAGAATTGTGCACTGATCCCTCAATGCTTTCCTCATATAAACCCTGCTAATGTAAGTTCCTCTTTATTGTATTAGATAACTATGGCGTATCTTCTTAAGGAACTGTTAAACAATTGTAAAAGTTATGTATACTCAATCCACTTATATGTCTTTAAAGATTTTTTAAATAAAGTTGATTAATGCTATACTTGGGGAACGAATTGGGTTTCTGAAGGGAGATTAATATTTTGAAGTATATAAAATCGCAAATGCAACAGCTAATCAAGGATAATAAAGAATTGCATACACGCTTAAAAGAGTTGAAAGTAGAACACGGCCTTGAAAAAAACAATGCTCTCAAGGCTTTGTATCATTCAGAAGTTGCTGACGGGGGAAAGTATCAGTTAGCCTACCAAGCACTTGACCAGCCAAAAAAGTAGACTTACTTAAGGCTTTGAGGTTAAATATTGGGACGATTTCGCTAGGGTTTAATAAGGTTAGTCGGACCACAAGAACCGCCCCACTGGGTTCTTTTAAAAGCTTTTATACGCTGGGTGTCAGGCACCACTTTTATGAACAAATAACCCTATTAAAATGGAAGTTCATCATCCGAAATGAATTGGGATGGCGTCTCTAATGGCTGCTTTACTCTTACAGTTTCGTCGTCCAGAATCCCCACTTAAATATAATGGAAATTCTTTACAAACGGTGAAAAATACAGTATAATCTTAATTGACCAGTGGTCAATTAAGGAGGAGGAACATGTCACCGCGAAAGTCTGTCCAGAAAGAATTAACACGAGAAATGATTATGGATGCTGCAAGGGACTTATTTGTAAGCAAAGGCTACCAGCATGTTTCCATGAGGCAAATTGCGAAAGAACTTGGTTATAGCCATGGATCTATCTATTATCATTTTAAAAATAAAGCTGAGTTATTTTATGCCTTGGTGGAGGATCATTTTGAGCTGCTTGATCAAAAGCTTCATGATGTACTCAAGCAAAAACTTGATCAAAAAGAAAAGCTTAAACAAATTCTAGTCGGATATATACAATTTGGTCTCAATCATCAAAGTCACTATGAGATTATGTTTTTAATCAAGGATGAAGAAGTCAGGAATTTTATCAATCAGGGGGGGAATAGGAGCTACGAAAACTTTGCCCAGAGTGTTTCCCTTTTAAGCGGGAAGGAGTTAAAGGTACAGGAAATATGGTTATTGTTTTTGTCCCTTCATGGGTTTGTCACCCACTATTGCCGGATTGTGAACAGCTATGAAGAGGTAAGGGGCCTGGCTGAAGCTCATGCTGATTTTTTATTAAAATCAATTCATTAATTTTTTTTGAATTTAATTGAACGGTGGTCAATTAATTGAGGGGGAGGACTTTATTATGAAAAAGGCATTAGTTTTAGGCGCATCAGGTGGGATGGGGTATTCGATTGTGAAGGAATTATCGGCTAGAGGGATTTCGGTGATTGCTTTTGCCCGAACAAGGTCTAAATTGGAAAAATCGTTTGCGGCGGATTCCAAGGTTAGGATTTTTCCAGGAGATCTCTTTAAGCTTGACGATTTACGGGAAGCCGCCAAAGGTGTAGATGTCATTTTTCACGCGGCGAACATTCCGTATGAAGAGTGGGAAGCCAAACTGCAAGGTTTTGTCAGCAATATATTGACTGTCGCTAGGGAGGAATCAGTAAAACTAGCTATCGTTGATAATATTTACGCCTATGGAAGAGCAACCGGAAAGAAAGTGGATGAAATTTCACCGAAAAACCCACATACGAAAAAAGGGAAAATCCGTCTTCAAGTAGAAACAGCAATTAAAGATTCAGCTGTTCCGGCTTTAATTGCCCACTTTCCAGACTTTTATGGGCCCAATGCGGAAAACACGCTTTTGCACCATACTCTAAAGGATATCGTAAGGAACAAGAAATCCCGTTACGTTGGAGACCAAAAGATTGCCAGAGAATTTATTTTCACTCCTGATGGTGCTAAAGCAATTATCAACCTGGCCTTGAATGATGAAGCTTATGGGCAAAATTGGAATATCCCGAGCTATGGTGTCATTTCGGGCGAAGAATTAATTGAAACACTCAGACAAATTCGAAATTATGATAAAAAGGTTTCGACCATAACCAAAAATATGATTCGGTTCCTTGGTTTGTTTAATGCGGGTATGCGTGAAGTGGTTGAAATGTTCTACTTAAATGAAGAGCCTGTTGTGTTGGATGGAGAGAAATATGAAAGGTATATTGGTCCTATACCCAGAACCCCCTATAAAGAAGGTTTGGAGAGAACGCTGAAGTATATGACCTCCCCTGAAAACTAATGGGCAATTGAAATACGAATGGCAAAGAATAAAATTTCTTTCAATTAAATATGAAAATACCAACAACTTTAAAATATAAACCAGTTATTGAATCCGCCAATTACGAGAATTGATGGCAAAAACGCTGAAATTTGGTGCCTAATCCTCAGTGTGTAAAAGCTTTGACGCATCGGGAGTCAGGCACCTATTTTATGTTACTTTTGCATTGGTTTATACTAAAATGAACTTAACAAGCTTTCTAAGCGGGATAAGTATTTTAGACAAGGACAAATACATTTTTTACAATCGTTAGCATCAGGAGGATTACTTGAAATGATAACAGAAGGGACATTTAATGGTGTCGATGGGATAGGACTATTTTTTCGAGTGATTGAACCATTAACGGCTCCAAAAGCAGCAGTTATAGTTGTGCATGGACATGGAGACCACAGCGGAGGGCTACAAAATATTAGTGCAAGCCTGGTTGATAAAGAATATATTGTTTATGCCTTTGATTTACGCGGTCATGGAAAAAGCGCTGGAAAAAGGGGATATATACAGTCTTGGGATGAATTTAGAGGAGATTTACACGAGTTTCGAAAGCTCGTTTCTCTCGATCAGCCCGAATTGCCCTTGTTTATCGTAGGACATAGCATTGGCGGTCTGATTACTCTCGAGTATGCTTTGGAACATAGTGCAGGTATTTTAGGAATTATGGCGATTTCCCCTGCAATCTCTTATGAAGTAACACCATTTGAGCACTTAGGTATAAGCCTAATGGGTAAGATTAAACCAGACTATAGTATCAAAAAACCGGGCAGGATTCGATTGCTAAAGAAAAAATCAGCGATGCGGGCTAAATACGAATCCGATAGTTTACGTCACAATATCGTGACCCCAGGTTTAGGACGCAGCTTAATCGAAGCGGTATCACGGGTGGTAAATAAAGCACCGTCGATTACCCTGCCAATTCTATTGCAATACGGTCTGGATGATAAAATTACTCCCCCGACAAAGCTGCGCCACTTCTTTAACCTTGTCTCCTCATCGGATAAACAGCTATATGAATACCCTTCAGCTAGGCATCGTCCGTTTGATGAAGTAGGAAAAGAGAAGTCTTTAAGCGATTTAGTCGACTGGTTAGATCAACAGCTTGATAAACAACAAAAGGTTACTTGCAGAGAGTTTGGTTAGCCGGTGTTTACGATTTAACACAAGCGAACATTCACCAATTTGTTGAAGGGATTGGACAAGGCCGTTTTTGGGAACGCCAACTATGAAGATTTTTTTTGTATGGCTCTATAACTGAATGTTGATTTCACTGTGTTTGAAAAATAAACGGAAAAATTCCGTTTAATTTGGGAAATACCCATATTTCCTTAAAAATAAAGGGAGTTTTTCCGTTTATATTAGCCAAATCACTGGATTTTGCCTAAGTTTGAGAAGTTAATCGGAATATCTCCGCTTATATCTACTTCTTAAGCTTCTTCTATAGACATTAGCCGGAAATTCTCCGCCTATGAATGCTCAAACTTACACGAAAATTAACAATGAATAATAACAGAGCCTTTAATATAGAAAATAGTTTAGTATAAAAACGGTGCCAGAGCCTCGATGCGAATGTATTATCACACCGGGGAACTAGCACCGTTCTATGTTTTTTATTTTGATGATGGTGTTATGTTTAAAACATGACTTAACTTTTCATAAACGGGTAATGTCGGTGCGATAATAACTTTCCCGGTACCTCTAAATGTTTGAAGCAGACCCTCGCCGGAAGCAACAGAGCCGAAAATGCTTTTTGTTGATTTTTCAACGGTAAAATCAATGTTTCCGAGCCGGAAAAGCGTGAAATTCCCGTCCACTTGAACCATTTCATTTTGAAGTTCAAACTCCACCAGTTCCTCTTCTGGAACAGGGATTTCAAATAGGCAAAATCCGCTTCCAGATACTTTTGTTTGAAATAATCCTTCACCGCCGGCAATGGCAGAGGAAACATTTTTCATTGCCTGAACAGAAACAGAAACGCTCGATTCACAGCAATAAAAAAGACCTTTATCCGCAATGATTTCTTCGTTATTAAGTTCTACTATCATAAAGTGTTTAAAACTTGGTTCCAAGTAAATAATCCCGCTGCCCTGGTATTGTGGTTTAATCATGGATTCATTGGCTAAAACACTGGAGGCTAATCCTTTTAAAAACCCTTTCGCACCAGTTCCTCCTAAACTTTTTAGCGTAATATTTCCTTTCATAAACTGCAGTGCACCGGATTCAGCGGTAAGGGAGCTATTTTTGAGTGTAACCCTAACTTGTCTTAGTTTAATATTTGATTTTTGCGCAAAATATAGCTTTTCAGCAACAGAAAAATTATCATTTCCGCCTAAATTCTGATATTCTAAAACCTCAATTTTTATATTTTGATTTTCGACGAAACTAACCACTTGGTATGCTTCAGACATCTCAATTTCTCCTTAAAAAATCCATTCTTTTATAATCTTTTTCTTTTTCCTCATGTTTTAATCCCAAACACTTTCAGCAATAGTAATGACGTGTTTTATCTTATTCCATTGATCTTCTTCGGTTAAATTGTTGCCTTCCTCCGTACTTGCAAAGCCGCATTGAGGACTTAATGCTAGGTTTTCTAAGGGAATAGATTGGCTTGCTTGTTTAATTCTTTCTTTAATCGTATCAGGGTCTTCTAGTTCCGGGAATTTAGAAGTGATTAATCCTAGGATAACCTTTTGGTCTGCGCGTTTAAAGCTTTTTAATGGTTCAAAATCTCCCGAGCGCCCGTCATCATATTCTAAGAAGAGTCCATCTACCTTTAAATCAGCAAATATGGCATCAGATATCTGATCGTAACCGCCGCTAGTTATATAAGTAGACCTGAAGTTTCCACGGCAAATATGCATCGTAATAACCATATCTTCAGGTTTTTTAGAAATGGCTTCATTTAAACAGCGTACTCTTGTTTCGATGATATCCTGTACTTCCATATTAAGTTTTTCAACGACTGCTTGAATCCGTTCTTCCGAAACAAAATCAATCCAAGAAGTATCATCTAATTGTAAATATCGGCACCCTGCGTCATAGAAGGCTTGAATGGCTTTTTGGTAAGCTACAACTGTATCATGAAAGAACTGTTCTCTGTTATCGTGATAATATTCATCCCCCTGAATTCTAGTAAATAACATATTAGGGCTTGGAATCGAGAACTTAGCCACTTGACTGCCATCGCCATAGCGGTCGACTGCCTGTTTTAAGAACTTGAAATGTTCTAACATATAATGATCATTGAATTCTACTTTACCAACGACTTTAATGGCTTTATTTTTTGTTTTCGCTCCTTGGAAGTTACTAATATATTCCGTTTCAAACTCTTCTACGCCATCTAAGCCTGATAAGAAATCCAAGTGCCACCATGAACGTCTAAACTCACCGTCTGTGATGGAGTTAAGGCCAACTTCAATTTGTTTTTGGACAAGTTTCTCAATTTCTTGATCCTCTATCGTCTTTAAGGCATCTTTATCAATTTCTCCATTTGCAAAAGCTTTTCTTGCCTCTTTAATTGGTTCTGTTCTTAAAAAGCTGCCTACATGATCGGCTTTAAATGGTGCTTTCACTGCTGTCTTTATCATGTTAAATTCCTTCTTTCTTTAAAAATTAAAAAACCTCTTCTCATAAATAAGAAGAGGATATCATTACCGGCACTGGTTCTCTTCTTATCTTCAAGCAAATCGCTCCTGGAATTGGCACAGTACTAACGTAAGTCTGCTGCCGAGGTATCGCGGGGCCAGTCCCTCCACCTCTCTTGATAAGAGTATTCTAAACTATTTAATTATTAATTACGTTACATTCGTTTTACTATTCTGTCAAATAAGAAGTAAATCATGACGAAATACTAATATACTGGTCCCAATGGTCTCCGGGAAAAAAAGTTAAAAAGGTCACACCAGATTCCCCGTGCCAATGTTATTATATATGTATCACTTTTGGAGGTTAAGAAATATGCAAATAACTTTAGATAACCCTAAAACTGCCCTAAAGGACAAACTGCTTCAAACAACATTTTCACGAACAAATCCTTTTCAAGCAAAGATTCTTAAGAATATAAATATAAACGGAGCCGGTTCTAGTAAAGAAACGAGGCATATTGAGTTATCACTAGAAGGGTCAGGCCTTTCTTATGTCCCTGGTGATGCCCTTGGGATAGTCCCTTCCAATGATCCAGAACTTGTTGCGTCCATTCTTGAGGGAATGCACTGGGATGAAGATGCGGTAGTTACCATCAATAAGCAAGGGGAGACACTTCCACTAAAGGAAGCACTGACCACCTACTTTGAAATTACACTGTTATCAAAAAAGGTTTTACAACAGGCAGCTGCATTTACAGAAAATGAAGAGTTACAAAAGCTTCTGCTGGTTGAAAATGTGACCCAACTGAAAGAATATTGCTATGGACGTGATTTGCTTGATATGTTACGTGAATTCGGCCCATGGAATGCGGCAGCACAAGAAATCGTTTCTTTATTAAGGAAAATGACGCCGCGCCTCTATTCGATTGCAAGCAGCATTACTGCTAATCCAGATGAAGTTCATTTAACCATCGGAGCTGTGCGTTTCACAGCTTATGGACGCGTACGTAAAGGGGTTTGCTCTGTATTATGTGCTGAACGTGTAAAAGAAGGAGATACGCTTCCAGTCTTTGTTCAAGCAAATAAACACTTTTATCTACCAGAGTCTCATGAAAATGATATTATTATGGTTGGACCTGGGACAGGTATAGCACCATTCCGTTCCTTTATACAAGAACGTGCAGTGAATAATGCAACAGGCCGGTCATGGCTATTTTTTGGAGACCAGCATGCGGACTCTGACTACCTTTATCAAGATGAGTTGGAAAAATATCAACAAGATGGGGTACTGACAAAACTAGACGCTGCCTTCTCCCGAGACACAGCTCAAAAGGTTTATGTTCAACATAAAATACTTGAACATAGTAAAGAACTGTTTGATTGGCTTGAAAAAGGCACTTATTTCTACGTTTGTGGGGATAAGGAATATATGGCGAAAGACGTCCATGAAACGCTTATTAATGTGATTGAAAAAGAAGGAGCGATGAGTCGCGATGCAGCAGAGGCGTATCTAAAAGATATGCAGAAGCAAGGGCGTTATCAACGTGACGTATATTAAAAGGTAAGAGTAAAAATCTACAGCACCCTTCGTCCGGTCAGGTCGAAGGGTTTTTTTAATCATTAACCAAACTCGTAATACGGATGTGCAAAGGCAATTTCCCTCTAACACGATATTATCCCCTAATTGTTTTATGAAAATTTTCCCATTCCTTCGATAATGTGTATCTTTTCGTTTTCACCATTGTTCCTCTATCCATTTTGGATTTTTATTTGGTTTCAATTTCCTCGTATATAAAAAATTTTATCCAGCAGTATAACTGGATTCATTGCATAATTTAAAAGTTCAAAGGAAAACTATGCTAAGCCTTATGAAACAAAAGAAATGGAGGAGTATAGTTGAAGGCCTCAGATTTGTTCGTAAAATGTTTAGAAAATGAAGGCGTTAAATATATATTCGGAATCCCAGGTGAAGAAAATACTGATTTTGTTGATTCTCTCATTGATTCAGACATTGAACTAATTCTTGTTCATCATGAACAAGCCGCTGCTTTTATGGCTGATGTTTATGGCCGTTTGACGGGAAAACCCGGTGTTTGTTTGGCAACTCTTGGACCAGGGGCAACAAATTTATTAACCGGTATTGGTGATGCCTATCTTGACCATGCGCCAGTTGTTGCGATTACGGGTCAGGCAGGTCTGGAACGAATTCATAAGGAATCACATCAGTATGTCGATATTATTGGCGTTTTTGAAAAAGTAACGAAATGGAATCAGCAAATTCGCGTAGCACATACCATTCCCGAAATTACCCGTAAAGCATTTAAACAAGCCGTCCTTGAAAAACCAGGTGCGGTTCATATTGAGCTTCCAGAAGATATTGCCATGACAGATACAGAGGGGAAGCCGCTTCCAGTCACACCACCGCCAAATTCGCGGCCAACAGAAAGTGAAATCAAAAAGGCAGCAGAAGCGATTAACCATGCGAAAAGGCCAATTATATTAGCCGGAAATGGAGTAATTCGTGATGGAGCCTCTGGGGCATTAAGGGAATTTGCCGAAGCCAAAAATATCCCGGTCGTAAATACTTTTATGGCCAAAGGCGTTTTGCCTTCTAATCATCCATTAACACTTTATACCGTTGGAATGCAGGCAAAAGATTATGTGCTTTGCGGCTTTGACCAAGCCGATCTCATTATTACCGCCGGATATGATTTTGTTGAGTATTTGCCAAAATATTGGAACGATGAGGCGATGAATCCAATTATCCATATTGATAGTCTTCCTGCAGAAGTGGATGCCTACTATCCTCTCGAAGCGGAATTAGTCGGTAATGTAAAAGAGGGAATTGAAGCCTTAAGCCTTCTAGTCGAAAAAAAGGAGCTGTGGCCGGAAGTAAAAAAGTTAAAATCACAGTTAGTTGAAAAACTTCATGCATCTGATGGGTTATCAGGAAGCCCTGTTAAACCGCAAAGAATTATTGCTGATTTGAAAATGGCTGAGAAAGGCGAGGCCATTATCATTTCTGATGTGGGGGCACATAAATTATGGATTGCGCGGCTTTATCAGCCGGAAAAGCCGAATCATACCATTATTTCGAATGGCTGGGCCTCTATGGGGATTGCCGTGCCTGGTGCCATTGCGGCAAAACTTGTTTACCCAGATAAACCGGTAATTGCTGTAACAGGTGATGGCGGTTTCCTTATGAATGGTGTTGAACTGGCAACAGCCAAACGGCTCGGACTTGCCTTTGTCGTGATCATTTTCCATGATTCAAAATTTGGTTTAATTGAGTGGAAACAACTGAATAAATTTAATCGCTCTGCTGATATTGAATTTACTGATCCTAATTTTTTAGAGTTTGCTGACAGCTTTGGTGTGAAAGGGATTAAAGTCACCCATTCTGATGAATTGTTACCGGCCCTAGAAAAGGCCATTTCAAGTAATGAGATTGTGTTAATTGATGTCGATGTTGATTATTCAGAAAATGTGAAACTGTCGAAAACACTTGGTGATTATATTTGCAGACTATAAGCGGGTTAATCCTAACAGGATGGAGGAAGGAAAGTGAAGAAAAAATGGCAATTGTGGATTGGCGGAAAATGGCGCGAGGCGAAAACGTATGAGCCATTATTTAACCCCCATACTAATGAAGAGTTGGCTCAAATCGGACAGGCTGAACCGGCTGATGCTGTCGAGGCGGTTGTCGAGGCAAATGCTGCCTTTCAAAAATTTAGGGGATATCCGGCACACGCCCGCGCCAAAATTTTAGCTAGAGTGGCAACAATCATGGAGGAACAAAGTGAAGAGTGTGCGAAAATCATGGCTTTGGAGGGGGCAAAGTCGATCCGGAATGCCCGTGAGGAAATCGTCCGGACCGTCCAAACGTATCGGTTCGCAGCAGAGGCGGCAAAGAGTAATTATGGTGAACAAATTCCAATGGATGCGGCTGAAGGCGGGGAGAATCGCTTTGGCTTTACTACCCGAACACCAATGGGTGTGGTGACAGCCATCACCCCGTTTAATTTTCCCTTTAATCTTGTGGCGCACAAAGTGGGGCCAGCGATAGCTGCCGGGAATTCGATTGTCTTAAAGCCTGCTGAACAAACTCCTTTAAGCTCTTTATATCTTGCCGAAGTGTTTAAAGAAGCAGGACTTCCGGATGGCGTGCTCAACATCATTCCAGGAAAAGGGGATGTTTTGAGTGAGGTGCTAACGACACATCCTTATGTTAAAAAGGTGACTTTTACGGGAAGTGTTGAGGTTGGGCATATTATTCAACAGCAGGCAGGTTTTCGTAAACTCACACTTGAGCTTGGATCGAATTCACCCTTTATCATTGATGAAGGTGTCGATATTGATAAATTAATCGAACGCAGTGTCATGGGGGCTTTTTCCTATAATGGCCAAGTGTGTATTTCTATCCAGAGAATCTATGTCCATCAATCATTATATCAAGAATTTTTGGATCGATTTGTCAGCAGGACAAAGCAGCTTGTCATCGGTTCACCTCTTGATGAAAAAACCAATATTACCGCGGTTATTTCAAAGAAATCCCGTGAACGGTTGCAAGCTTGGCTCGATGAGGCAGTAAATGAAGGCGCAAAAATTGAATGCGGCGGAAAAGTGGAAGGCAATATTATGGCCCCAACTGTATTAACGAATGTAAACCGTGATTCAAAAGTATCTCGGTTTGAAGTATTTGGCCCTATCGTCTGCATTTCCCCATTCGATACATTGGATGATGCGATTAATGAGGCAAACGACTCCCGCTACGGACTGAATTCAGGAATCATTACACCAAGCATTGAACGAGCATTCTATGCAGCGCAACGCCTGGAAACAGGCGGAGTCATTGTGAACGATATTCCAACTTATCGGATTGACAACATGCCGTATGGCGGCTGGAAGGATAGCGGGGTTGGAAGAGAAGGTGTCAAATATGCAATGGATGAAATGATGGAGCAAAAGTTTATTAGTTTTAAAATTAGTGATTACAGTTAGGTATTTAGCTTGGGCTGCCCAAGAAAGAGGAGACCTTGACCAAGCAATTGAATATGTAACAAATGCAGTCAGACTAGACCCTAACGACCAACAAATTCGCCAGGAATATCTCTCGATACAAGAACATTCTTAGCCCGAACTACAAATATATTGGTGTGGGTTATGTCTCACAAGGGAATTATTGGACACAGGAGTTTATAGGCAAATAAAAACAAGAAAGGCTTGAGGAAAGTGATCCTCAAGCCTTTCTTGTTTCATGAATTCTTGATAGTCCTTTTGTCTCCGAAGTGTAATGGTGGGATTTTATCATTTATATTAAAAATTTTAATATTATTTTTAAATAATGAATTATTGAATTTGGTAACAAAAAGGTTTCTGAAAACGATTGCAAGAAAAATTTTAATAGTTGCAATTGACAGAATAATAAAACTATATTACTATCTTAATATAAATTAAACCTTCGTAACACGAAAAAATACATCATAGAAAGTGAAGGTAATCGTTATGTCACAAATGCTAGCTTTAGTCATTGTCGTACTTATTCTATTAATTGGGGACTGGGTAGCGGTACGAACCAAAGCCTGGGTGCCATCAATCTTTATCTCAGCCGTTTTATTTCTTATTGGTTATTGGACATTCTTTCCTAAGGAAATCGTTTCAGTAGCAGGGATACCGCCGGTTGTTGCAACCATGCTGATGTACCTCCTTATTACGAATATGGGAACATTGCTTTCTCTAAAGGAATTGAAGGAACAATGGAAAACCATTGTCATTGCCCTTTCGGGGATTTTAGGGATTATTGCACTATTGTTTGGGATTGGAACCTTTATTTATGGGTTTGAAACAATTGTTGTTGCCATCCCGCCATTGGTTGGCGGTGTAGTATCGGCGTTGATTATGTCTGAGGGGGCCAAGGAAGCGGGCCTCGCATCCCTATCGGTGTTCGCTATCGTCATCTACGTTATGCAGGGGTTTGCAGGATATCCACTTACCTCAATCATGTTGAAAAAAGAAGGGAAAAGACTTCTTACCCAATATCGCAAGGGAGATATGGCAGTTAAAGGCCAACCGGAAGCGGCTGCAGAAGTAGCAGCATCAGTTGAATCAGCTAAACCGGAGCTTAAGCTATTTAAAAAGCTGCCTGAAAAATACAACACCGAGTACTTTAAGTTTTTTAGACTTGCTTTAGTTTCTTTTCTTGCTTACTTGGTTTCCACTCTATTGGCACCTATTGTTTCCATTAGCCCGTTTGTTCTTTGCTTATTGTTTGGGATTATTGCAAAAAGCATTGGTTTTCTGGAGAAGCAAGTCTTGCAAAAGGCAAATGCATTTGGTTTTGCCTTAATGGGTCTTATGCTGTTTGTATTTGATGGGTTAAAACAAGCAACACCAAGCATGATGTTGGAAATTATTTATCCGCTAGTGGGTACAATTGTGATTGGTGTAATCGGAATGTACATCTTCTCCTTTATTGCAGGTAAAATCCTGAAAGTAAGCAAAGAAATGGCATTCGCAGTGTCCTTAACAGCCTTATATGGATTTCCCGCTGATTACATCATCACAAACGAAGTAATCAAATCATTAACAATTGATGAGAAAGAAAAAGAGATGCTGACAAGCCGCATGCTTCCGCCAATGTTGGTCGGCGGGTTCATCACCGTTACGATTGTATCGGTTATACTAGCAGGCATCTTTGTGAAATTTTTGTAAATAAAGAGGCGATTTGAATGGAGACTCTTCAACTACGAATTGAAGAACATATAAACAAATTAAGTCAGTTTACAGCCACACCTGGAAAAGGGACTACGAGGCTGACTTATAGTAAAGAAGACAGGCAGGCACGGGATTATATAATTGATAAAATGAAGGAATACGGTTTAGCGGTCCATGAAGATGGATTGGGTAATATCTTCGGAAAGCTGGAAGGTACGCTAAAGGGTGCGCCGAGCGTTCTAATCGGATCCCATTTTGATTCTGTTCCAAATGGGGGCTCTTATGACGGCCCCGCAGGTGTAGTCGCAGGGCTTGAAGTGGCTGCACTTTTTGCCGAAAAACAATTAACACCCAAATACCCATTAGAAATTATTGCCCTTATCGAGGAAGAAGGAGCACGATTCGGCGGCGGTTTGATGGGTTCAAGAGGCATTACCGGTTTGCTGAGTGAGGATGATTTTAAAAATTTAAAGGACAAAGATGGGATCTCCACAGAAGAAGCGATGGTAAAAATCGGATTGGATCCATCGTTTCCTAAAAAAAGAGATCCCAAAACGATTAAGGCATTCCTGGAAATGCATATCGAACAGGGGCCAATTCTCGAGGAAAAAAATATTCCGATTGGTGTAGTAGAGGCTATTGTCGGGCTGACCCAATTTGAGATAACCGTAGAAGGGCAGGCAGGACATGCGGGTACGACACCGATGGATCGCCGCGCGGATGCACTTGTGACCGCTGCTAAGATGATTGCTCAATTTCCTGGCCTCGCCATCGAAGAAGGGGAAGGAACCGTAATTACAACGGGGAAATTGAATGTTTTTCCAAACGGTGCCAATGTCATCCCGAAAAATACCGTTTTTACAGTAGATATACGGTCCGGCAAGGAAGAACATATCCAAAATGTCATCCGGAAACTGAACGAACTAATAGAATCATATAGTACGAATGGAATTAAGATTACGGCTGAACAGCAGTTATTTATGCAGCCAAAAGCCATGAACCAAGAAATTGTTGCTCTTATGAAACAGATCAGCAGTGAATTGGAAACACCATATTGTTCAATTAACAGCGGAGCCGGCCATGATGCCATGGTGTTTTCTGATGTTACGGATGTAGGGATGTTGTTCATTCCAAGTAAAGATGGACTGAGCCATTGTCCGGAGGAATGGTCAGATTCTAAGCATATCGCAAATGCCGTACAGATATTTTTTGAAACAGCAAAGAAACTAACGGAGGCCTTGTAAAATGATTAATGGAAAAATAAAACAAGCAATTCAACAGTATAGTGAGGAATTAACAGCCATTCGGAGAAAGCTTCATAGTGATCCTGAGCTATCCTGGGAAGAAGAAAACACAACCGCTTTTGTCTGTGACTATCTTGAAAATCTAGGAATCTCTTATCGAAGAGCTGTGCCAACAGGTGTCATTGCCACAATCGAAGGCGGAAAGCCAGGGAAAACAGTAGCATTAAGAGGAGATATGGATGCCTTATCAGTGGAAGAATTGAATAAGGATCTGCCATATGCATCAAAAACCGAAGGGAAAATGCATGCGTGCGGTCATGACGCCCATACAGCGATGCTCTTGATTGCTGCCAAAGCTTTAAATGAGAGCAAGGAAGATCTGCCCGGTAATGTCCGGTTATTGTTCCAGCCTGCTGAAGAGGTAGCAGAAGGTGCTAAAGCCTTCGTAAAACAAGGGGCTGTTGAAGGGGTGGATAACGTCTTCGGTATTCATATTTGGTCACAAATGCCTACAAACAAGGTTTCTTGTCCAGCGGGGCCATCCTTTGCGTCAGCTGATCTCTTTACGGTAACCTTCAGAGGAAGAGGCGGCCATGGCGCACTGCCGCATGCTTGTATTGATGCAGCGATTGTAGCCTCTTCGTTTGTGGTGAATGTGCAAACAATTGTTTCGAGAACGGTTGATACCCTAAATCCTGCTGTTCTAACCGTTGGAAAAATGACAGTAGGTACCCGCTTCAATGTTATTGCTGAAAATGCGGTAATTGAAGGAACAGTCCGCTGCTTTGACCCTAAAACAAGAGATCATATTGAAACACAGCTCAAGCATTATGCAGAACAGGTCGCAGCTATGTACGGTGCAACAGCAAAAGTGGACTATATCCGTGGTACCCAGGCTGTTAATAACGATGAGTACAGTGCTAAATTGGTTCAAAAGGTGGCTGCAGAGGCATTTGGCGCAGATGCTGTCTATTTTGAAAAGCCGACAATGGGCGGCGAGGATTTCAGCGAATATATGGCTGAAGTACCCGGCAGTTTCGCACTTGTGGGCAGCGGTAACCCTGAAAAGGATACAGAGTGGGCGCACCATCATGGTAAATTCAACATCGACGAAGACGCACTCGTTACCGGTGCGGAATTATACGCGCAATATGCTTGGGCTTATTTACATGAATAAGGCTGGCGCCAGACCCCAAGGCTTTAAAGCTTTAAACTACTTGGAATCAGGCGGATTTTTCCAAATCCGGGACGTGACTGGGCACCGAAATCCATTTTTAAAAAAGAAGTAAAAGAAAAATTCTCTTTGTTTGGCAGGTAGGAAAGTATAACTTTCCTATCTGGCATAAGTGCAACTACGCCTTTGTTAAAATGCCTCCAAATATGAGAAGGGCCTCCAAGTGCTAGAACCGTCCCCCTGGGTCTACTTTGGGGACTTTTAGACTTCAAACAAACAGTATTTCACGGGAGCTTTCCTTCCCTTCTATAAAATCTAATAGTCGAGTTGCCTCTTCCATTAATGCGTTGTGTTCCTCATCAGGAAGCTTTTTAAAGAGCTCAATAATGAGTCTCACTGCCCCTTTTTCTTTCTGCACTTTCCATATTCCCGAGACGAAGCCATCAATGAGAATGGTTGGCCTGATGATTCCGTTTTTAGTAAATACTATGTTACGGTAGGCCTCATCAATGATTCGTTTCCGATCGGCATAGGATAGCAAAATGTTGTCAAAGCCTCCAAGGAATCTTGGTGGAGATGGAGTGTTCTGATCAGGTCTTGGGGCATTAGGAATGTCTATAAGCTCTTTTCCTTCGCTGTCTTGGAATATGACGAGCTGCGGTAGAAGTTGTTCTACTTTTTCATTGAGCCGAGTGAGGCCCGACCAAACCTGTATGTCCTGAATAGTAGCTGGACCAAATGCAGCTAGGTAACGCAGTATAATATCTTCTATTGTTAATTTTGAGAATGGCAGAGTGCCGATCCATGCTTCAGATGAAGTATGGACAGCCTTCCCGCTCTTACCCCATATTCCACGGGGTGGCAATTGCACAAGTGGAACCATAGTCCGAACGACAGCTGCGAGAGCTGCCGATTCAACATTCGGCCACTGTTTACCTAATAGTTGGCCAAGTTCGCTAAATGTACGAGGCTTTGTTTCAACTAGAGTACGGCCAGCATTGGCAACGGCCAGTATATCCAAACCCTTTAGGTATTTACCAAAAGAACTTTTTAAGCCGTTTTCTTGGACAGGCTGAACTAAGGGGCGCAATCTCATACCATCCTGGGATGACACTAAGTGGATGGTGGAGCGCATCAAGGCGAGCCGCACGACCTTTTTGTCTTGAAGGAGATTGGATAGATCTTCTGGACAAAATTCTTCAAGCCGCGTCCAAAGACCAAAATAAGGGGCATTCGGGTCTTGAGCCTGTATCCCAACAAGATGCTCTAAAGCATCTAATACCGATATATTTACACGAGTTAGCAACATTTGCCTTGCAAGTAAAGCGCGGTTCAAGGCCCGAGTGCTAAGGACTAGAGGCATCCCTCGAAAACTATCTTTGCTTGGAGCTTTATTACTAATCTTCAAATGTTAAGCCCCCTCATCATTTGTAGCAGCTTATTCTACCTTAGCATTTTCTCTTTTATATAAATAAAGACCATAATCTTGCATCACCGATGGGTGTCCAAGTTGTCTGAGCATTGTGGCAATATTACCACGGTGGTAATTTCCATGAGTAACAACGTGGAGAACTGATTCAGAAATAGACGTTTCCAATAATCCAGCATAAGGATTATTAACGACAATGACTTGATCCATATTTTCCTGATTGGCCAGAAATGATTTGTTTTTGAGGGACAGGCTGTCATAGAGGGTTTCCATCTCTTCGATGTCTTTTGATTCTAACTGGTTTTGTAATTGATTAGCCAAGACAAAAGCTTCATCCATAGTTTGACCGTTGATAATACCAAACCATGATTGCTCTACGAGATAAATATGGGTTAACACATGTGAAATGGTGGAAAAGCCACTTTGTATGTCTTGATGATAAATGTCCTTCGGAAGTTCTTTTAAGCGATTAATAATTTCCTTATTTGCCCAAACATTGTAATCATACATATCTTTTGTGGGATTCTTTTTCAATACATTGTCCTCCTTGTTCTCCATTGCCTAATAATCATTACGTGGAATATAATACCATTTTCTGGAGTGTATGTATATCGTTGTCTTTATCCCCAACAAACATTGTGGAAAATATAAGTGGTGCCTGACCACCAAACGATAAAGCTCTAACACGTTGGCGGTCAAGCACCATGGCCCAGGTAGAATATGAATATTAAAAATTACTAACCCCAAGCGAACCGTGACAGCCACGATTCGCTTTTGTATGGTGTTTATTCTGTTTCTTCCCCAGAAGGCCGAGTCGTTTGGAATGGAAGGGTATCCCAGAAGCTTGTATTAGCTTTCTTAATTGAACCATCGGCGATCGCTCTCGTTGTTGCATCAAGGGTGGTGATTGTTTGCTTAATCAAATAACCATTGCTTTTTTGTCCGAGCACGTAAGACTCATAGTTGTGATCAGACATGCCCCTCATTTCAAAAAGGAGTGTTGAAATATCGTATTGAACTGCGGCTCCATTGCGGCCAATAGTTTCCTCTGAACCGCCATTGTATTTTCCGATATTTCCCCATCCCTTTGCGTTAACAGCATTGAACACGACAGCTCCTAATTTTTTCGACCGTTCTAGGACTTCCGGCTTAACATTCCGATTTGTCGGATAAAGGATGGAACCTGATACATATTTCCCATCTATTTCACTTTGAGTTCCTTGATGATGGAGATCAATCATATAATCAATTTTATATTTTTTTAACACATTATTATGCAAGGCTTGGGTCTCTGGGTGTATTTTGGCAACATGGTCACGGTTTAAATCGGCACCAACAGCATTATAGCGAGTCAAATGCCTGCCGCCGTCAGCGACATAGTCATCAAGGGAAAAGTTGACATCACCCATAGCTCCATCAGCATTTAACATTGGTACAATCAGGATGTTTACGTGATCAAGAACTCCCTTCATTTTACCTGTTCCTAAGTGTTTAATAAATTCTAAAGCACCTTCTGTCGTCAGCTGTTCATTTCCATGCTGCTGGGTTAAAAAGAGAATAGTCGGATTGCTAGGGTTTGACATATATTTCGCGAGGAAAATGTCACGGCCTTTAACAGTTTGACCAATTACTTCTAGTTTCATAGCACTTTGTTTAGCATCTTGGGTTTTTAGAAAATCAACTAGACCAGTGTATGTATGTAGAATAGAAGTCTGAATCGACTCATTTCCGCCATAGATTGGCCCTTCTCCCACTGCACCAACAGAAACGGGAACGCTTACAATTCCGCCAATTGCCATTAAACTGGATAAAGATAATGCTAGGACTTTCTTTTTCATTTTTAGAACCTCCAATTGATATAATCATTGAAAAATTAAAAATATTCACTACAAGAAGAATGTTATATATAAAATGGCAGCTTGTACATAGTGATTAATTACCGAATTTTAATCCAACAAATTTCCTATTGAGGCGAATTTTAGGAATAAATATAGCCTGGCCCCCTCAGTCGAAGACATTAAGATAGTCTTATCTTTCGATAATCTGAGGGTGTAAGACCAAACGTTTTTTTAAACGTCTTTCTGAAAACTATGTGGAAATTGGCGAGATTAATCCCATTCCAGTAACAGAATTGGAAGATATGATAATTGGTGACGTACCACAGGAAATAGAGGATACACTTTACGATGTGATGGAAGAGGACCAGAGTTCTCAGCCATTTTTCCACCCCTTTGTGGATCTATTTCCAAATGGGGAGATCAAACGGACTTTGCCAAGAAATAAGAAAAAATTTGTTGATGGTATCTATACTTTTAAGCCTTCCATTGCGAAGTCGGTCTGGAGAAAGGTTGTTTTATCAGGAAAACATACGATGGGTCATTTGCATGAAATCATCCTTGACGCCTTTAATTTTGATGACGATCTGTATAAAGGTAAAAAAATCCGGCACATGGCCGGATGAAAAAACGTATACAAAAATAAAAAGACAAGCAAAAATCTAGAGGAGATTTTGCTTGTGAATTTTAAAGCGGTTTATCTTTGGTTGCCTGGCACCCTGAAAGTTGGTGCCTGACCCTAGTGACTCAAAATCATTATTCAAAAATGTACCTTATTACATCCAAGGCTTGATCAACCGTTTCGACAGTTACATTCGCTTTATTGGAAAGTTCTTTTAATGAATGAATTAATGATTCAGGTCTGATGATTATGGTAGGTTTATTCATTGCAATTGCCGTGCTGGCATCCATTGCTGTATTCCATTGCTTATATTTTTCGCCAAATAGGGCAATGACTATATCTGATTTTTGCAATAATACCTGTGTTCTGAAATTGTTAATATCGGATGCGGCACTATCCTTATATAAATTTCCTGGTTGCTGCCCCAGAATTTCTTCGCCGATATTGTCTGATCGTTCATGGTTTGTTTGAGGTGCGACAAATACTAACGGAAGATTTTTTTCCTTTGCCTTTTTCTTTACGTCTTCTCTCCAAGTATCGTGAATTTGTCCGGCTAAATAAACTGTTAATTCCATAATGATTCCTCCAAAATTAATTTGTTCTTACCCTATATTATAAAATTTTATAAGACTTTCAAAGGGAGCACCTGTAGCAAAAAAAGGGCTGTCCTGAATCCAGTGAAAACTGGATACGAACAGCCCCGATATATAATTATTGAAAATTCTTCATCCAAGTCGTGAAGTTGTCAATCACAGTGTCTAAAAACTTCACTGTTCCTTCGTCTGTTAGGTTGCCTTCACTATCGAATTTCGTATGTGCAGCACCTACATATACTTCATTGCCAATGAGTACAGGAGAAGCAACGCCGCCAGCGAATAAAATATCACGTAAATGCATTTGCGCTTTCACCGTTCCTAAATTACCCATTGAAGCACCCATCACAATCGATGGTTTCCCAATCATCACTTTATCTACTCGAGATAACCAATCAATTGCGTTTACTAAAACGCCCGGTACTGTTCCGTTATATTCAGGTGTTACCCATAAAACAGCGTCCGCTGCTTTTACTTTTGCCTTGAAATCAACAACCTCTTGTGGCGGTTCATTTTCGATATCTTGATTGTACATAGGAATCTCATTTAAAGATAAAACTTCAAGATCGAATTTGTTAATATAGCGAGATTTAATATACTCAGCTAATTTTTTGTTTAATGATTCCTTGCGAATACTACCTATAATTGCTACCACTTTCATATATACTGCCTCCGTTTAATTGATTGGGATAATTTTTTTATTCTTTAAAGTAACACAGTATTATAGTATCTCAAATGAATGAAATTATAAATTAATTTGCATCTTCCCATGCGGTAACGCTTTAATGTGCAGGGAGTCAGGTAAGGAATTAAATATATTGAAGATTTTGTGACTATTATAGGGTGGGGGGGTTTGGTATGATATAATAATTTATATCATGAGACAAGGAGGGAATACCCTTAAATGAAATTTAAAACAATTGCCTTTACTTTATTATTGGCTGCCATTATGTTAGCTGGTTGTAGTGGAAAAAGTACGGATGAAGGAAGTTCTTTAAAAGAAAATGCACCAAGCGACATAAAGGAAATGGTTCACGAATATAGTACAGGTAAAATGAAAGCCAAAAATGCCTCTATTACATCACTACAACTTATAGTGACTGACGCCAATGGAAAAGAGTCGGCCTATGACTTGCCTAAAGAGGAGTTTTTTGTGTCTATTGCTCCTTACGTCGAACAAACTCATCCCTGAACAAATCATAGCTTGACAGGTTGTCAAGGGGAACTGGCGAATAAAGAGTTTCAAGTCTACATCGAAGATACGGATGGCAATGTGGTGCTGGACGAAAAAGTTAAGACCCAATCTAATGGATTTATCGATTTTTGGCTGCCACGTGATAAAACATATCAGATAAAGTTTGAATATGACGGAAAAAAGGCAGAATCAAAGATTGCCACATTTGATGGTGATCCTACTTGCATTACAACCATGCAGTTAAAGTAGTGGCTTACTAGGTTAATATGAAAGTTTATTGAACTAAAAAAGGGGTAGTCACCTGCCACATTCACGAGCGGGGACTGCCACTTTTTTAACCAATTTTTTGAATTTTGGTTTTAGCTGCTGGATGAAACCTCCTGTTCACATTAAATTCATATTTCTAACATTAATATGTTAAAAAACTGTGAAAGTCGTTGCCATTTGGATCCAAACTGAGTATATTTAAAGTGTAGAGAAGATAGTGAAAATAATCACAAACTTCACTACAAAATCCAGCTGGCTGAACAGCCCCTTGGCGAAAGGGGACACAAAAATTTTTCAATAAACTTGTGAAATATTTCACAAGTACTAATAGGAGATGATTGTGATGAGATGGTACAAAACCCCTCTAGCAGCAGGTATGTGGACAGTTTTACGAATATGGCTTGGCTTACAATGGGTTGAGGCAGGTTTTCATAAAATAACAGGCGGATTTGATGCTGCCGGATTCCTAAAAGGTGCTCTTGCAAATGCAACTGGTGATCATCCAGCAGTTCAAGGATGGTATGCTGAGTTCTTACAACAATTCGCAATGCCAAACGTTCATATCTTCAACGTATTAATACCATGGGGAGAATTACTTGTTGGTATTGGTCTAATCGTCGGTTTAGCAACAATTCCAGCTTTAATTGCCGGAGCCTTCATGAACTTAAACTTTATGTTAGCTGGTACAACAAGCACTAATCCAATACTTTATACAGCAGCAATGATTCTCTTATTCGCAGGAGCCGGTGCTTACTACTTTGGACTTGACCGATTTGCGGTTCCATTTATAAAAGGCTATTTCAACAAAGGTCATAAAAAAGCTGCCGGAATTACACGATAGCTGTTATGATTTCACATAACGTAACTTACTTTAGAATAACCATAGAAAATCAGGCAATCACAATGACTGCCTGATTTTTTGTTATCACTATTAAATGTTGGTTTAAGGTCTTTTAATCTCTACCCTCAAATTCAACATAGCTTTGATTCCCCCCAAGGAAATTTCCTAATGATACCTCAATCTTTTATCCAATTAGTTTGTTAAAATAATACTATAAAATGATATATGAGGTATCGGTATGATAGATGAGTCATTTCATAACTATATTAAAGATTTCCTTCTTAAAAGCGGCGAGGAGCTGGAGTGGAGTCAACCTAATTACGATAATTTTTTACTGGCAGTAAAGATTATCAAGCGTTCGGAGAGAACCTATAGAATTCTCGGGCTTTTAACTATATCAATCCAACCCCATAAAAAAGTAGAAACGACAAACAATGATAAATTGGATGCTTTAAAATTTACCCCCAGAAAAAAAGTTGATCTAGATGATGACGATCGCATGACCTTTAGATGGCTGGAGGAAGGGTGGATTTTGAAGGAAGTGCGGTTTGAGAAAGATGAGAAAACGGTCCGTTCTTCCCATTATCGGATGGGGTTTCGATTGTACCAATATGAACAATTAAAGATTCAACAAAAGGTGGATCAAACTCGTCATGAATTTATTCAACTGAAGAACCACATTCTAGCAACTCTATCAACTCAAGTTGTACATTTTGATAATTTTTCATATAAAAAAGAGCGTGGATTACAAAACATAGTGAAAATAGTGAATCAGCTTAACCAGAATGAATTAAGCTTATCGGACTTTTTTCCACAAAAGTGGCATTTGGGCAGCAGGTTAAAGTATTTACACTTTATCGATGCCTTTAGTCAATTATGTCTTCATAAGAAGGAATTTGATTGGAAGGAAATCGGTGCAGCGTATTTTCAAAAAATCGGTGGGTCAAAGGAATTTGATTCCTATAAGCAAGAGTTTATTGACCATTTAGAAGAGTGGGCCAATGTTCCGGCAGTTGAGTTAGGTCTAACAAGTCTCGGTCAAATTACGCCAGTTTTTTTCGCTGGACAGCTGAGCGGGAAGTACGCTGCCTATGATTGGGGACCTGTTCATGCCTTAACAAATTTATCGATAGCAGATGAAGCGTACCAAACAAAAGCGACGACACTTTGGCTGGTCGAAAATCGAGCGATCCTGACGCGAATGGCAGCTACGGAGTATTTCCTAAAAGAAACCAATTCTCTTATCATTTGTGTTGATGGACATTTACGTTCCGCCCACAAAAATGCCATTGTACAAATTCTTGACAATAGTGCCATTGAACAAGTGATGATATGGTGTGACTACGATCGGGATGGCCTGCAAATCTCAAAAGAAATCCACGAAGCAGTCCCTAATCACAACAATCTTACGATGAAGTTCGTTTTGCCGGAACAGCAAGTTATCTGTGATTGGTACCAATTTGAACAATATCTTATGGACTTTTTAGAAAATGACAGAATGGAACAGGAACAAATGATGGGAGGTGTAGAACATTGGAAAAAGTGGATTCAAGCTTAATATCTATATTTCAAACAACGGGATCGGCACCAGAAATGATGCAGTCGATGAAAGATATTTCATCATTAGCGGGAGTTCTAAGTGATTTAGGAGCTCAAAACTTCTTTCAAACTCCAGGAGAGATTTTGAGATTTCTAAGGCTCATTCAGCTTTTAAATGAAGAGGCACTTGGCCTCGATGATCCAATTGAAAATGAAGAAACCGTCTATTATCGTTATCGAAATCGTTACGATGACACGGATCCCCCATCGAAAAAAAGGGTTGAACAAATCATTAATGTTTTAGTAAAAAACAATTGGATCTCAAAACAAACGAGAAAAATCAAAATGCGAGATGTTGGAAAGCGGATGATGGATGCACTTATCCGCCTTGCCAATGATTCTCTTGCTTATTATATGAATGATGATATTGGACGATCATTATTCCAAGCAAGGCGTGATGCAGAGATTAGCGAAGCCTACGATGACAATGGAATTTCAGGTGGAAACAAAATTGCAAGTATGATTCGAAATGTGGAAAATGCTATTGCTCTTTTAAGGGAACGCGAGTTAGAGATGCTTGCGGACCGGAACGCTCTGCCGCAGCTTGAACTAATCCACCAATTAATGAAGGAATTAGAGGTAAAGTTAGAGGAGAGGTTCAGACAATTCCAAACAGTCGAAGATAGTTTAGTGCTGACAGATTTAATGCAAAGAGGGACGGCTGTTCTCGCTGAAGGTACGAACCTTAGTTTAGGTATGATTAATAAGTATGTAAAGTTCACCAATATGCAAAAAACACCGTTAACCTCGTCGATTCAACCAGAGAAAGTCCGAGCCTTCATTTCGAAAATGTTCGATCCCCCGCTCGATTCGGATATCCCCAATGCCCACCAGTTATTAAGCTTTATGGAGCAAAATCAATATGAGGATGAAGCAATTGATGGGCTATGGATACCGGTTAAGTTTGCTTCACCTTTAACGCCAATTGCCATAGAAGAGGCGACCCGGTATTTAGAGACATATGAACCAGTAGTTGACCCAATCGTTGATGAAGATGAAGCGGTAGAATATTCAACAGAGGAATTGTCAGAGGAAGAGCTGGAGAGTTTAATGGGAGAATCAAACTGGCTTCTGACGAAGAACATGATCGACACAACAGCCATTGAAGCTTTTTTTGAAAAGCAGGAGGAAGCACCGCTCGAGCAGGTTATCATTGAAGCAACCACCGATCAGTGGAGTGATGCCATTAATGCTCTGACAGCCGTTTCAGCGTTAGTTAGTAATAAAAAGGTAACCATAACAACTGGTAAACAAACCATAGAACGGAAGGTTTACGATAAAAAATGGGAGTGGATGAGGGATGGAGATGGATCGGACATTATTAGACGAAGAAACCCTGTCAAAAGAGACGAAAAATCCGAATGATTCCGCAGAAGAACTAAATGTAAATCCATTAAATGTCATGCAATCAATTAGAGGAATATTAACTCAGGAAGAGGAGTTAACATTTATGAATATTCTCTTCTCTTCATCGGCTTCGATTCGATCCGGAAATTTTGGTTTATCCCGCAAAGAGGTTGAAAAGCAGCTTGGCTTATCAGCTGATGACAACCGGTTTTTCTCTTTTATTACAAGGGTCAATCAAGCAATCAGCCGATACTTTCAATTAATTTATGATAAAAAACGCGACCAAGTAGTAGCATTGATGAGGGTACCTGCTCAATCAGCACGCAACACCTTATCAAAAGAAAGTCTAGCGATTTTACTGTATATGTTTTACCAGCAAGAGGTATTGCAGCATGAATTTACACTATTTGACCAATTACTAGAGGCACTCGGGCACGAAACGAAAAAAGCAAACCAAAGAGTACTCCTTAATATAGATCCTTTAAAGAAAATCGGTGCGATTGAGGATTATCAAACAAATTCATCAGAGAGGGCCTTTCAATTAACAGCAATTGGAGTGCATCTTTTTTCTGATTCGTTCTTGCGTCGAACTGCAGAATTCAGTCAGTCAAACCAGTTGAACAAAGAAGAAGTATTGAAATTTTTTAAACGTTATAACTTATATCAGAAAGGAGAAGGCGAATGATCCCTTGGAGAATGTCATTTTCCGGTATTCGTGATTATCGGCCAGAGCAAATTGATTTATCTGGAATAGACCAGCATATTATGATCACAGGTCCAAATGGTTCAGGTAAGTCAACGATCACGTATTGTATGGGGGCGGTACTTTATTCTTCAAAAGTAGATGTGGAAGGGTTAAAATCTCGAAATCTATTGCCTGATCAAACCTGGAAAGCTCAAATTTCTCTGGTATTTAAAAATAGTGGCCATATGAAAATAGACGCTGCCACATTCATTCAATTTACATTAAGGATGGTCCAAGAACCTGGGCAGCCGATCAAAAAAGAGTACTCCATCTCGACAGGTGAGGAAATGGATCAATGGGAACATACCATTAAATATTCATCTGGAGATCGTCAATTTAATTTTTCTGCCTATAAGAAAGATTTGCTCTACAAATACAAAATTGACCCTGATGCCTATTATCTGATTTGGTATCAGCAAGAGGTTAATCAATTTGCCGTCATGAACCCCGAAGAACGGTTTCGAATTTTTAGCGAGATGCATGGCATTGATCAAACTCAGCGTGAATGGGAAGAAAGTATTGAAAAGCTAAAGGAAACAACTGAAACTCTTAAAACAGCCAAGTATAGTGTTGATAACAAAAAATTAGAACTCCAAATCAAACAGGCTGATTTAGAGAGGTTTAAAAGTAATCAAGAACGTCTAATACGTGGTGCAAGGGAATATACAGAATCTCTTTTATTATTAGAAGCAGCTTTGAAAAAAGAGATGAATAGTTTAGAAGGAATCATGGTGGAACTATCCGCTGATATGGAAGAAGCGAAGGAAGCCATCTTATCCAAGCAAGAAGAGAAAGAAAAGTTGATCGAACAATTGAACAAGCTGCTAATTGAAAAAGGTGAGTTAGAAGGCCGGCTTGCAGCGGCTGAAGAATTACTGGAAACAATAAATGATGAAATTCTGGTTAAAAAGCAGTCCATCGCGCAGCTAGAAAAAGAACTTGAAGACTTAACAAAGCGAAAGAATCAAATTACCCGTACAGAAAAAGAAGTGAAGGAAGAGTTAGATGGATTGGGCAGAGCGATCAATGACACCAGCAACCGACTTGATAAGGTAAAAGGGCAGCATGAACAGCTAGACCTATCACGCAGTAATTTACTGATGGAAATAGCAAAATTAGATCATCAAGTTAAAGAAGACGAAAGATTATATATAGAGCATAGTGAAAGATTAGCTGAATATAAAAGCAGTCATGACGTATCGATGACCATTTCTAAACTAGATGAAGAAATTAACACCTATAAAAATGAAAAATTGAACGTTTCAAATGAACTTCAAGAGTTGAAAGCAGAACAGGCGTCATTACTGGAAAATCGTGATTTATCTAAGCGCCAAAGTGAATCATTAACCTATCTGCGTATACGAAATATCAAAGCCTATCCTCTTCGTGAATTGGTGGAATTGGACGAACAGCCCCAACTAAAAGACGAACGGCTATTTAATGTGATTAAGTATACGATCTTTTTCCATGGAAAACATATTGATCCCCCTAATGATCTTTATCACGTCCCATTAATGGAGACGGTACCTGACCGTTCTGTAGATGTGTTACCTGAATTACATCTGAAAATCAAGGAAGATATTAAGGATGAAGACATTCCACATGCACTCAAAGCACTGTGGTGGGTAGGGCAATTTTTCAAAAACGGTCCATTTAAGATTCTGAATGGGAGCTTGCATGATACAATGGGGATCCGTGGACCACAGGAAAAAGAGCGCTATATTCTAAGTAAGAAGGCATTAGCGGCCAGAAGAAAAGAAGTGGATAGGCTCATCGCAATAAATGAATCCAGGCTGATGCAATTAAATGAACTCATTGGCAGTCATACAAAAAAATCACAAGAATTAAACCGGATTATTCAGTCTGTAAGAGAAGCGGAAGCGTTTATGGCAACGGATTATGAGCGTCAAAGCCGTATCAAGCGATTAGCAGAGGAGAAAAAAAGATTAGTAGACATGCAGACTTCGTTAGGCGAACTAGATGGTAAAAGGACGAGTCTGCATGTCCATTTGCTACAACTACAAGATAAACAGAGTATATTGAAGGAAGAAGAAGCCTTTTACGAAGAGCTTGGAAAAATGAAGGGGAAATATGACCAGTTATTAACTCTTCAAGCGCAGTTCACTTCGTTAAAGACTCAGCATGATGAGCAGGTTACTATTTCAGAAGGACTCGAAGATGACCAAAACAAGCTGGAAAGCAAAATGAAAAAACTGAAGCGGAATGAAGAACAACTTGTTGAGGAAATGGTCCGTTCCATTGCGGTGGTGAAGAGAATCTCCAATCAACTGAATACTAAAAAGGAAGAAAAGGAGGTAACGGCTCAGCAGCTGGTTGATTATATACAAGAAATAACAGAAATAAAAGATCTAGTTCCACATGTTTATTCAGAAATTGCAGCTGAATCTTTACCTGATCAAATATCATCCGTGACAAACTTAAAAAATCAGCGTGAAAACGGAAAAATAATGTTTGACGCTGCTAGAAGGGAGCCTGGTATTGACCCTGCAGCACCTGAAAATTATGAAGCCGTTAAGCAAGAATTTGAACGATTAGACAATGAATACAAGCGTACGAATATTTTACTTGAGCAAGATAGAGAGCGAGCAGAGCAACTAAAGGACAAGCTAGAAACGACCATTAATATGCGAGTCACGGAAATTCGAAGAAGATTTCAGTCGTATATGAGTCACTTTCAATTTGAAGGTGACGTCGATTGGGAGTCCTCTGAGGATAAAAGAGGAAGAACACACTTCAAGCTGTTCATAAAAGCAAGAAAAGAAGGTCACCGAGGGACAATGGAGGATGTCAGTACAAAGGCCCGCGGAGGAAAGGTTGGTAAAGGTGTATCAGGGGGAGAAGAATCACTTAGTTCACTACTATTTGCTTTGGCCCTTTTACAAAACTTATCCTTTAAACCTGGGTTCATTGTGCTGGATGAATTCGACAGTGCCCTTGACGAAAACCGTAAATTAAAGGTGTTTGACTTATATGTACAAGAATTAAAAAGAAAGTTGATCATCCTTACACCAAAATCGCATGAAGAACATTACCTAAAGCGCTTCTCAAAGGCATTAGTTGTTCAACATGACCCAACCATTCCTTCTAGTAAAATAGTGGGTATAGTGAAGAAAGATTCATATCATAAGTAAATGAGGTTTCTGGTTAAAAAGTATTCAATTCTTTAGAATTCATTATCTTAAAAAATAAATACTAAGTCAAAAAAAGAGTAGAATGCTGAAATTAATCTTAGCACTCTACTCTTTTTTTTTGTGTCTCTCCTATCACGAAAAACTATTTGATGACCGCAGTCAAAGTTGATCCGCTCCATATGTAATTAGCCGAAAAGTAGGTTTTTACCTTTTATGGTTTTTTTATTTTTGTTAGTAATTTCATATAGGATTATGAAATTAATAAAATAAATACAAGAGGTTAACATTATTTTAATAAAGTTTTGGTTTAATTGATTTGTATGGAAATAAATCTACTAGGAGGAATCACTAGATGATTAATAAAAAAATGGTGAAAACAGGAGCTACTTTAGCACTTGCTTTAGCGATTACAGTTCCAGCAATATTACCAATTTCAGCTGCTGCTAAGGAAAATAGTACAATAGATTCTGTTAGATTTAATGGAATGGAAGCACCTACTACTATTGATGAAATGGTAAAAACATATACAAATGCAACCGTTGATGTGAAATATAGCAATGGGAAAGTAAAAACATTTCCGTTGTCTTACAACTATCTATTTAAATCCGAAGATAAGGTAGCAACAGTTAAAGGGGAAAAAATCCCCGCAGGTACACCGATTGATGTGAACGGAAATCCAATCGTTGATCCAAGTAGTACTGATGGAAAATACTTTGTTTCAGATGCTCCGGATTCAAATAGTGTACTAATGCCAATTAATGGCAAAATTTATATGGTTACACATTATGAATATCAAACCATTGATGCTGCTGGTCAATCAGCTTACGGTTTAGTTCCAGCATCTATGTCTTTAACTGAGATGGAGCAGGACAAAAAAACAGGTGAACTTATACCTGCAAAGGTAGAAAAAATTGATTTTTCAGCAGTAAATGGACTTTGGATTCCATGTAATGGATCTTTATCACCATGGAATACACATTTAGGTTCCGAAGAGTATGAGCCAGATGCTCGTCAATTTGCGGATTCCACATCAAAAACAAGAAGTCAAGTTGAATCATTCGCTCAATTCTATTTTGGAGATAAAGCAAAGGCAAATCCTTATTTCTATGGCTACACTCCTGAAATTACAGTAGATAAGAATGGTAAAGCATCAGTTGTAAAACATTACAGCACAGGACGTTTCTCCCATGAGTTAGCTAAAGTAATGCCTGATAACAAAACTGTTTTTTACGGTGATGATGGTGCTAATACAGGAATGTTTATGTATGTAGCCGATAAAGCAAAAGATTTATCAGCGGGTACGCTATACGCAGTTAAATTTATACAAACAGGTACTGAAAATGGTGGTTCAGGAGACTTACAATGGATTAAGTTAGGTCATACAACGGATAATGAAGTGAAGGAAATTATTGACAGCGGCATTACATTCAATGATATTTTTGAAACTTCTGATGTACCTAAAGAAGGTTTTAAAGCGATTAAGCAATATTCATATGGTAAAACAGAATATCTAAAACTTAAACCTGGTAAAGAAAAAGCAGCGGCCTTCCTTGAAACACGTCGATACGCAGCAATGCTTGGTGCGACTACTGAATTTAACAAAATGGAAGGTGTTGCACTAAACGAAAAGGATAAAAAAGTATATATTGCTATTTCCGATCAAAGTAAGAGCATGGAAAAAGATTCAACGGGTCAAGATCCAGCAGATCATATCCAATTACCAAAAATTAAAGCTGGTGTAACCTATCAATTAGATTTGCGAGGAGGTCAAAAGGATAGCGAAGGAAATGCTATTCATAGCTCTTATGTAGCACCATCTATGCATGGATTGATCGTAGGGGAAGACCTTCCTAATGCTGATGCATATGGAAACACTGCAAATGTAGACAAAGTAGCGAGTCCAGATAACTTAAGTTATTCTGAAGCAATGAGAACCCTCTTTATTGGTGAAGATAGTGGTGCTCACACAAATAACTTTGTTTGGGCCTATAATGTTGATACGAAAGAATTAAATCGTATTTTATCTGTTCCAGCAGGAGCCGAAGCAACTGGATTATTTGCTGCTGATGACCGCAATGGATTCTCATACATTTTCAGTAATTTCCAACATCCTGGTGATGAATTAGAGGGTAAGTCAATTACAGCTGTTAACAAAGATGAGTTACTTAAAGCTGTTGACGAACAAATTGGCATTAATAAAACAGGGGGTATTGGTTATATCTCTGGTTTACCTTCTTTAACAAAATATAATAATGGGAAATAACAAAAATGTTTAGAAGTTGATAAAAAATGATAAGTTTATATTAGGTAATGAACCTAAATAAGGGAACACAAATTTAAGTAACAGCTTCTAATGCAGCCGGAAATATAAGCGCTGAAAAAGTTACTAAGTAATTGATAAACTAGCTCCTAAAGCGCCTTTAGTCAATAAAGTTATTGTGCTTATAAAAATGAAAAGGGCTGTCATAAAAGTGATTAAAAAATGACTTTTGTGACAGCCCTCATCTATATTAATTTGGCTCTGTATTTATTATTGATTGTCAGTTTTAGTTGCTTCAGCTTTTACATGGGCATTATCAATCTTAGGAATTAGGATTATGATCTTCCACAATCGCCTCGATTCCAGTATAAAATTCCTGAAAGTGAAGCTCCAATATGCCTATAAACGATGTCAATCCACGTTCCGTTAATAATGTCCGAAGTTTCAATTCATCAATTAGCCATAATTCCCGTACCTGATAACACCAATAATTAATAACAACACCAATGCAAAAATGCATATTGTTCCGATTGAAGCTAAAACATTAAGGATTTTATTTGCCTTTGTACTAAACAGCTTACAAAATAAAAAATAAACTCCAACTCCAATCATTCCACCTAATGTATTTCCCATAAGGTCAGTTATATCGCTACCTCCTATAGCAAAGATGAATTGCAATACTTCAAATAACAAACTAACTCCCGCTATTGGTACAATCTTTTTCAAGAAAGACTGACTTGGTTTAAGCATACTGATATAAATTCCAAATGGGATAAATGCAAATACGTTATAGATTATTTCACCAATATCTATTTGGTCGTTTTTAATAACTGAACCAGCAAAAGGGATTAAGTTGATTCCCCTAAAATCCGCGAAATGACGCAAGTCTTGAAATGAAAACTGCATTTTAAAGAGTATAATCCATGTTAATACAAATAAATATACGGTCAACAAGCCAGCAGTTATTTTATTTTGATTATTTTTTGATTTCTCCATATAAATCCCCAATTCCTACTTACAATCTAAGCTTTTATCCTACTTTACGATTGAAACCTAACATTTTTCTAGAAATAATAATATTATTTATTAGGGAATGTTTCTTTAAAAGATGAGATCGCTAATATTGTTCAATTCATATCAAATTAGAAAAATAAATGCAATTACACAAAAAGTGTTCTCTGAAGCAATGCTCCTTAACACTTTCAGTAATTCGCTGGTTTATTGTTAATAAAAACTAATTGCCGGGTAGTTGGATGTCGCTCCAGCCACTTACATCGCATTGGCCATATTCATTATCACCCACTGCAACTACCGTACCATCCGATTTAAGCCCGACGGTATGGGCACACCCTGCTGCAATCGCCACGATATCGCCCCAACCATTTACATTACACTGGCCATACTTATTATCACCCACCGCAGCCACGGTACCGTCCGATTTAAGCCCGATAGTATGATAACTACCCACCGCAATCGCCACGATATCGCGCCAGCCGCTTATATCGCATTGGTCATGTTTATTCAAACCCACCGCTGTCACAGTACCGTCCGATTTAAGGCCAATTGTATGGAGATAACCCGCTGCGACCCCCACAATATCGAACCAGCCGCTTACATTGCATTGGTGATACCGATTATTACCCACAGCCGTCACCGTGCCGTCTGATTTAAGGCCTATGGTATGCCAGTCACCCGCCGTGACCGCCACAATATCATGCCAGCCGCTTACATTGCATTGACCTTCATTATTTCGCCCCACTGCTACCACTGTGTCATCCGATTTAAGCCCAATGGTATGACGCCAACCCGCTGAAACTGCCACAATATCGCGCCAGTCGTTTACATCGCATTGGTTATGCTTATTCCACCCCACTGCCGCCACAGTACCGTCAGATTTTAGCCCAATTGTATGAGCATTACCCGTGTTTGTTGCCATATGAACATTACCAGCTGCGACCGCCACCATATCACGCCAGCCGCTTACATCACATTGACCATATTTATTATCACCCACAGCCGTCACCGTGCCGTTCGATATAAGCCCAACGGTATGACGACGACCCGCCGCTATGGTATCCTTAGGCCACCGTTTCACCTGTAACATCCTGTCTTTCGGTGAATAGAAATCCATGTTTTACCTCCTTGAATATAAGCACTCTTCCATTTACCTGACAAGTATAGGTAACTTAGTGATTGCTCGTCAAATGGAAGAACTGTATGGTTGTGATAAAGGAAGTATATCAAATTGTCCTATTAGTTTATTCCATTATTGGACTCGAAAGTTGAAGACCGCTTTTATCCTATTAGTTTGTAAAAGTAAAATATTAATATGATATATGGGTATCAGTATAATAGAAGAGTCATTCATTATCCAATGAACTTCATGAGTTGAACTCAGAATGGAATTTCTTACTGGAAAATTGTGATCTATCTCAGCGCCAAATTAAATCATTAACCTACCTGCGTATACGAAAATCAAAGCTTATCCTCTTCGTGAATTGGTGGAATTGGACGAACAGGCGCAATTAAAAGACGAACAGCTATTTAATGCGTTGAAGTATACGATCTTTTTGCAAGGAAAACCTATTGTTCCTCCTAACGCAGCGAGTCTTATCTTTCGATAATCTGAGGGTGTAAGACCAAACGTTTTTTAAACGTCTTACTGAAAACTATGTGGAAATTACATGGTAGTTAAAAAGACTTGAAAACAATATAATGAAGAATGTAAGGATTAATTTTGAGGGAGAATAGGAGATTGATGAAAAACCTAGCAGTTGTACTTTTAACAATCTTACTTTTAACTGGATGCAGCAATGAGACATATGACAAAGCAATGGAGCAGGGAAAGCTGGCGGTGGCAAAGCAAGAATACGATAAAGCGTTAGGGTTATTTGAGTTAGCACTGGAGGAAAAGCCCGATGATCAGGAGGCAAGGCGCGCCTATAATCATTTAGTGGCGCTATCCGGTATTGATGAGGATATAAAAAATAGAAAATGGGACGATGCATTATCGAAAGCAAATAAACTACTTAAAGAAAAGAATGTAGCAGCAGCTGCTAAAAAAGATTTAAAAGAATATATTAGAATTGCGGAAGATGGCAAGAAACAAGTTCAAGTTGTTACGGAGAAAGTAGAGCATATAAAAACTCTTATAAGTGAAAAAAATTACGAAGAGGCACAGACACAAATTAACGAATTAAAGCAAGATGAAAGTGTAAAAGATGGATTTACTAGTTTTACTGAAGAAGTTGGTAAACTAGAAGTAACAGTTAATGAGGAGATCAAGAAACAGAAAGAGGCCGAAGAAGCAGAAGCAAAGGAAAAGGCTCGGTTGGAAGCTGACCGAAAAAAGAATGAATTGAAGTGGTCCACATACCATAATGAACGCTTTGGATTTACCATTCAATATCCTACGGGCTGGATATTAGGGCCTGAACCGACAAATGGTGATGGGCGATCACTTTACAATGAAAATGATGCGGAAATTGTAACCTATGGCAATAATTATATGGAAGAAACAAAGCCAGATTTGTCCGATCATGAGAAATTGAAGACCACTTCCGGTCAAGACGCCTATTTAAAGATAACAAAAGAAGGGGCAGTCGTTAATTTCAACGGAGTTATTACAGATGGAACGATTATCTTTAATCTTGACGGAACCATGTCACAAGAGTTTTACCAAAAGAATACCAATGTATTGAAGCAAATGCTTTTAACAGTGAAAATTAATTAACTTAATTGTTACATAGTATGGGCAGCCAGATTTTGAAGAGTGATTGTATCATGTTTTTAGTCTATTTTTAATGAAAATGGAAATATGGGTACCTACCCCCCGATGCGTAAAGTTTTAACACACTAAGGGGGTAGTGGTACTATTTTCAATAAAATAATTATCAAGGATAAGTCACCCTTGCTGCTTTGATATTTAGGCCCATCAAACGTAATTGCACTTTAAGGTAGAGTTTTTAAGGCATCACTAAGAAACGCTAAAAAACCTATCCGCTTGGCTGGTACAGTGGAATCATACGGGGAAAAATACTTTATTTGTTCAGAGTGGTATGAAAATGAAGCTAATAAGGATTGGCCATATTTTTGAAGTAGTAGGATATACATCAAAAAATAGAATTGGTGGGTGAAGCTTGAATCCTATTAAGGGGTTTTACCCTATAGGATTCAGGCTGTTTTATTTTCAAAAATTTTGTACATCCCAATATTGAAATATTAAGCCCTGCAAAAAAGGAATGGATTACTTTAAATCCACCTCTGAATCCCCCCAAAATATTAATTCTAGGAAGTTTTTGATAATTATTGCCCTTTTGGTTTCCAATTTCCTTAATCTGATATAATTGTAATAGTTATTTTTTTATGAAACGGAGTTTTTATATGAATGTAATTATTACAGAACCGTCAGCAGCACCAGTAATAAATGCACTTCGATCAATAGGCTACAATGCCAGCACAGCTATTGCTGATTTAGTGGATAATAGCCTTGATGCAAAAGGAACCAATATTAAGATTAATTTTGAATATGGCAATTCAGATGGAACCATTACAATAGTTGATAACGGAAATGGTATGGATGATGAAATGCTTCAGACTGCCATGAATATTGGATCGAAAGACCCGCGGGCAAAAAGAGAGGCAAACGAACTTGGAAGATTTGGAATGGGGTTAAAGACTGCTTCTTTTTCATTGGGCAAACGCTTGAGTGTGCTCACAAAATGGAAAGGTGTTTATCATGAAAGATGCTGGGATTTGGACCATGTATCGCAGTGTAATGAATGGCAGCTTTTTACTTCCATTCCTGAAGAAGTAAAGTTAAAAATGGGAACAATAGAAGGGGAAAGCGGTACGATAGTCTGTATCGACAAGCTAGACCGATTTATGGGATACGGTGGAAAGCGAACATTAAAAGAGACTAGTTTTTTTAAAAAGGTTTCAAGAATTAATAAACACTTGGAATTTGTTTTTCACTCTATTTTGGAAAAAAGCGAAATAAAAATGTTTATCAACAGAAAAGAAATAATCCCTTGGGATCCATTCCTGAGATTAAACCAGCATACGATAGAGGGAGAAATGCAGGTCCTCAGAATTAATGAAAATAAAATAAGGGTACAATACTTTATTCTTCCACATGCATCCAACTTATCGGAACCTGAGTATAAAAATGCTGGCGGTTACAAAGGATGGCGAGATCACCAAGGATTGTATATTTATAGAGAAAACAGACTTTTATACTTTGGAGATTGGATGGGTCTGTTTCCAAAGGATGCAGCTTCTCAGCTTGCTAGGGTACGAATTGATCTTCCGAATGAAGCCGATTCTGAATGGCAGGTTGATATAAAAAAGTCTGGAATAAACCTTCCAGAAGATGCAAAAAGAAGGCTTGAGGCTATTTCAGCTATTGCACGGAAAGTCTCCAAGGAAATATTCTATTTCCGAACGCAGACGACTAGAACTGGTCAATCATTTAAAGGAAGTTTAAATACTTGGGAACAGTCCGGAACAGACGATGGCCCACAATTTGTATTAAATAGAAATCATCCAATATTGACTGAACTTTTTAATAAAATGGATGACAATTCAGCAAAACTCCTTAATTTATATCTAAAATTTGTGCAACTTGGTTCTCCAAGCAATATTATTGATTCACCAAAGGTTCCAGAGGAAGTGGTCCAAGAGGTTTCCGAGGCTCAGAAAGAGTTGGTTACCCAATTTGCCTCAACTTTATTAAAACTAAATGTTACTAATAATGAAGAGCAGCTTTTAAATATTTTAATTACACAGCCAGCTTTTGATGGACTAAATAGAGCGACCCTGAAAAAAATTGTAACGGAGGCAGATTTAATTGACGGGAATCGATAAAAAAGTACTTTATGAGCAAACATTCTCAACCAATTTCTATTCACTGAAATCATTTTTTAGTACTCAGAAGGAGGCTGCGGATAAAGCATTTGAATTGGCAAGGATGATTGTATCAAGTTCAGGCAGTGTAGATGAAAGCATATTTGAGATGTGGTCACTAGAAATGTTTGCAAAGTACAAAATTGGTGAGGATATTCCAAAAATTTATTCTATGCATGACAATAATGAAAAAACCTGGTACAGTCCTGAAATGGTTTCTAGTAGCTTCTTTTGGACAAGATATCGCCAATATTTGAGTCAAATTAAAGGTTGGCCAATGGAATCAATTGAAGCAATTGATGATACCACGAATGAAATTATGAAGTCCCTTGGAAACCCTAAATCGTTACACCCATTTGATAAGCGGGGAATTGTACTGGGCTTTGTTCAATCTGGTAAGACAGCCAATTTTACAGGACTGATAAATAAAGCATACGATGTTGGGTACAAATTAGTAATTGTGTTGTCAGGGATTCATAACGATTTAAGGGCTCAAACACAAATTAGATTAAATCAAGAAGTAATTGGAATGATGGATAAGGAAGGCAAGCCATCGGGAGTCGCAAAAATCTATACGAATGACGCAGATCATATTATCACTTCCTGGACCACTGAAGAGAACGATATTAGTTCGCAACATGGCGGGATAAGGAATTTAAATTCCCCTACTCTGATGGTAGTAAAGAAAAATAAAACGGTTTTAGAGTCATTGCGAGACCAGTTAATTTACCATCGTAATTTATATGATTTGGATATTCCAGTCTTAATCGTGGATGATGAAGCAGATCAGGCTTCAGTTGATACTTCTGACCCCAATAAAAATGAGGATCCAAAAACAATTAATAGGCTAATAAGACAAATATTAGAGGTTTTTAACCGTAAGGCTTATGCGGGCTATACTGCGACTCCATTTGCTAATTTGCTTATAAGTACAGAAGCGAAAACCGATGAAGAGGGGCAAGACCTTTATCCGAAAGATTTTTTGGTAGGACTCCCAAAACCAAAAGGTTACTGCGGTCCGGAGGAGTTTTTTAATGTTGAAGAAGATGCGGAAGATAAAAGGCCTAGTTTAATTCGCCATCTAAGTGAAGAAGATACTCAGATATTTACAACGATTAAGAAAAAAACGGATGCTGAAAAATTTGAAGAGGTTCCTCCTCAAATGCGAGAGGCAATCATGGCATTTTTGCTTACAATTGCAATCAGAAATTTAAGAGGACAAAGGAAAAATCATAATTCCATGCTTATCCATACATCACGTTTCAAAGATGTACAGTCAAACGTTAAGGATGAAGTGGCGAGGACATTTGAAGCTATTTCTCATCAAATCCAATATAATCCGAAAAGTAAAGTTTTAACAGAAGTTAAATCCCTATTTGAAGATGACTTCCAGCTTACAACAAAGGAATGGCCTGGAGAAAATCCAATGTTCATTTGGGGGGAAGTGTATGAAGAACTAAAAAGAGTGGTTGATCTTATTCAAGTGTTCGAAATTAATGGAAACAGTAAAGATGCGTTGGCTTATAACCAATATAAAGAAAATGGATTAAATGTTATTGCAGTCGGCGGGGATAAATTATCTCGAGGATTAACACTTGAGGGATTGAGCATTACTTATTATTTCAGAAATACTTTAATGTATGACACACTTATGCAGATGGGCCGATGGTTTGGTTATAGAAACGGGTATATGGACTTATGCAGGATTTATACTTCAGAGGAGATCGCTTCCAACTTTGAGCATTTAGCTATTGCAATGGTGGAATTAAGGGAAGAATTTGACCGACTTGCACAAATGGGTAAGACTCCCTCAGAGTATGCAGTCAAAATGTTGAGTCACCCTTCTATGACATTAACAAGCCCATTAAAGATGAAAAATGCAATTTCTTCAAATATTATCTATGGAGGGACACTGCAGCAGACAAGGCTGTTTGATACTAATGAACAGTTTTATAGGACAAATATGCAGGCAACTGAAAAGTTGGTTGATAATCTTTCTTTATCAAAAACTAATTTTGGAAAAGGAAAGACCAGCTATTATGTAGATTCAAATGTAAAAGCCGAGATTGTTAAAGACTATCTTTCAAATTATGAGACTAGAGGGGATAAAGCGGATTCCCATTTGATGATGAATTATATCCAGCTTGCTAATGAAAATAGGGAGCTGCTTAACTGGACGGTAGCTGTTGTAGAAGGGGACCCTGCGGATAGATCGCAATTAGGTGAATATCCAGTTAATCTGGGGAGTCTATTTTTGGAATCAGCTGTAGGCCGTGGTAAAAATGTAGATGTACCAATAGATAAGAGTAATAATATTGATATAAAGGCCATCGTTGCGCCTAATCAAGAGTTTATTGATATTGATCCTGATAAAATAAAGGGCATAAGGAAAAGGGAGGAGAAACGTAAACTTCGTCCAAGAGAAAGAGGAATACTGTTAATCTATCCGTTAAATCCGAATGTGGATGTTTTTAAGAGTCTGGATGTCCCATTTTCTGACAACTTAGTCCCGATCGGTTTATCCATCTCATTTCCTTTTACTGATATAGATGAAACAGATGTTTACCAGATAAATAAGACTGTCCAATAATATTTTTAAAAGGAGAATAGTTGTGGTAAACCTTAAAATAGAGTTTGAACAAATGCTTTCTGAGCTTGAAAAACAAGTAGATAATGAATTTTATAAACTAAATGTTCTTACCTATGAGGCTCCAGTGATTTTCGCTGGGATTGATGCAGGAAATTTAAACAGGCTGCTTTATATTGATTTGGGTCAATCCCCTTGGGATGAAGAACAACTAAAGGCTCTTCCTAAATGGAGGGGATTAACGTTAAAAACTGAGTACTTTGAGAAAATTTTCTCTTTGAAAAATCATCATTTTTTAATTATTAGGCAGGAAGATGAGCAAAGTACTGATATTTTTGACTCGGTTCTTCAGAATTTAGTTGATCATCTCGTAAGTAATAAGGATGAATCTTTATTTTCAAATATTTATAGTGTCCTCGACAGGTGGAGAGTTTTTTTCCAAAGGGGCGGATATCGAAAACTGTCAGATGAGCAGCAAAGAGGTTTATTTGGCGAGCTTTGGTTTATGAATGAATGGTTGGATAAGTTTCCTGGCCAGCCACCACTAGTAGTGGAACAATGGTATGGACCGACTAAGGGAAGAATTGATTTTAAAAGTAAGAAATATGGTTTAGAAATAAAGACAGTGGCAGAGAAATTATCTAAAACGATTAAAATTTCCAATGAGGACCAATTGAAATTAAGTGAAGCTATTTCAACGATTTATTTGTATGTGTGTTTCTTAGAGCAAAGTAAAACACATGGAATGTCTTTAGAAGAACTTGCGGTTCAAGTAAGAAGGAAGATAGCAGATCGATCTGAAAGAATAGCCCTTATATATAACGATTTTCTGACTGAACTTGGTTTTAGGGAAGAGGAATATGCAGATACATTATACTTTGTAGAAAAAATAGAAGTATATGAAGCAAGAGAAAACTTCCCAAGGCTTCTAAAAGAAGATCTCCCAAGAGGCATATCTCATGTAACATACAATATAGACCTTACTCATTGTTCAGAATTTGAAATGGACCTGGAGAATATATATCAATACTTTAGAGTGGATGGGGAACGATGATTGAAAATAGGCAACGAAAAGAATTCCTTATAGATTTTATGGAGGAACTGGAAGAAAAGGCTATAAAGGCAGGCAGTTATCAGATTCCATTTCTTGATAAGATGCTTGCTTTTATGGATAGGCCAGATGAGCCTGAAATTTTATTTCCACCTTATTTAGATACAGCGAAAAATATTGCCATTAATGCTTATTCTTTTGACGAAGAGAATAATGTATTAGATTTATATGTTGTAGATTACAATTTTGAGCAAAATGAGGATGATTTACTTACCATTAGCATGACGGCTGTATCAGAAATTGCAAACAAGGCAAAAAGGTTCATTACAAATGCACAAACATTAATGGAGTCCATTGACCATTCTTTGCAATCTTTTGACCTTGCTAAAATGATTTCTGAGCAAATGGAATCCATCAACGAAGTAAATATTTTTGTTGTCACAAATTTGTATTACACATCAAATAAACCAGTTGATTTAACCATTCCTGGCATTGGGACAGTTAATGTACAAGTTTGGGATATTGATCGTGTGCAGCAGCTAATTACTGCGGAGCAAGGAATCGAGACAGATTACATTGATTTTGAAAGGGATTACGGAGAAACTTTCAATATGATGCTAGTGCCAGACCCTATAAGCGGGATAAAGAATTTTGATTGTTATGTAGGATATATATCCGCTGAACTTTTAGCAAAGGCATATGATGAATGGGGGCAGAAACTTGTAGAACGAAATGTAAGGTCGTTCTTACAAGCAAGAGGAGGCACAAACAAAGGAATACGTGACACTCTAAAAGATCCTTTTCAACGTAAAATGTTTGTTGCCTATAATAATGGTATCTCAACCGTAGCACGAGGAGCAGAACTTGAAAAACTTGATGATGGTGCTGCTGTGTTCAAAATTAAAAGGCTCAGCGGCTGGCAAATAGTTAACGGAGGGCAAACAACAGCATCCATCCATCAGGCATACAAGGATGGTATTAACCTAAAAGATGTCTTTGTACAAGCAAAATTAACCATCCTTCAGGTTAACGAGTTCGTTATGAAAGACCAGCACTTATTAGAAGACGAAATGGTTTCACGAATATCTCAATATGCAAATACGCAAAACAAAATTAATAAATCTGACCTTCTCGCAAATTCTAGATTTATGTCTGACCTAGAGAAGTTTTCCCGTAATATATGGATTCCGGTTTTTGATGGACGCAGACCTGAAAGCAAATGGTATTTTGAACGTGCTAGAGGTCAGTATATGGTGGATATTAACCGGAGAAAAAGAGGGAAAGAACAAACAGAATTTAAAAAGCAATATCCAAAAGAAAAAGTTTTGACGAAGATAGATATTGCCAAACACTTTATGTCATGGGAAGGATATCCTCATACCTCTAGTAAGGGTGGGGAAGAGGCTTTTAAAAAGTTCATGGATTTAAACAAGAGCTTCTGGAACACTGAAGGTAACTCCCAATCCAAAATGACTTTGTCTGTTTACCAAAAATTGATAGCACGGTCCATTATTAATAACCGTATACAAGAAATAGTAGAAGAAATGAACCTTCGAGGATATAAGGCGAATGTTATTTATTATTCTGTTGCAATGCTCAATCATTTATACGGTAATAAGATAGATTTAGTGGAAGTTTGGGAGTTGCAGGCATTATCAGATAAATGGGATGAAGTTATCCGTATTATTGCTGATAAAACGCTTTCCTTCCTAAAAGATTCAGCTGGGGATCGCAACGTAACACAGTGGGCAAAACAAGAGGCTTGTTGGAGCCAGTTTAAGGAAGGCTGCTCGAAAGAATTGAAGAACCTCATTTAAATAATAATTAACACCCTTTTCACAGTATTTGGAGGAAAGGGTGTTTTCCGTTTAAGTTGATTTTTTAGATTACTGTTTGGATATTTTTAGGATTTTGGGTTATCGTACCCCTATTAATACATATCATTAAATTTCCATTTGAAAGGTACGTACATTTTTAATAGTTTTGATGATATAATTAACAGATTAATGCCTTAAAACTTGATAGGAACATACGTTTCTATTAAAATAGAATATATAATACTCCTTTCTGATTCTTGAAAGGAAATTTTTATAAATATCAAGAAGAGTTCTTCTTGTAGGAGTGAGGATATGACGGAGAAACTACAAGTGATGGATCTTTTTGCAGGTGCCGGCGGTCTTAGTAACGGGTTTGAGCAAACAGAAAAGTTTGAAGTTAAAGTTGCAGTAGAAATTAATCCAAATGCACGGATAACGTATGAAAAAAATCATTATAAAGTAAATAAAAAAGTGAAAATGCTTGAGGATATTACTCTAATTAACTATAAAGAATTGATTGAAGAAATTGGGAAAATTGATGTTATTATTGGCGGGCCTCCATGTCAGGGGTTTTCTAATGCTAATAGGCAAAAGAATACTCTTATATCATCAAATAATCATCTCGTTAAAGAGTATTTGCGTGCTATTGAGGAAATAAAACCAAAAGCATTTGTACTAGAAAATGTGAGAAATATTATATCGGACAAGCATAAATTCTTTTTAAATACTAAAGATGAAAAAGATTTAGTAGAGTTGAATATTGAACCGATTGATGAACATATTAAAATTGGCACTCTTACGAGATATTCGGATATACTAAAGGCTTTCTTGACAGATGCATATGAAAAAGAAGCTGATTTAAAACCTTATTTAATGAATATTGATGAATTATCAAAATTCAATTCACTTTTAAGGTGTGTGAAGAAACAATCTGATAAAGAAATAACGAATTTCTTTAGTAAAGAAAAAAATAAAAAGTTTTTTCACAAACTTCTTAATGATAAATGGGATGAAATTCATAAGAAATATTGGGATGATTCATATAAACAGAGCTGGAGTTTTCTTGGGGAATTATTGAAAAAAATACTTATGAATAATGAATTTAATGTGCAGGATCTTGCAATTTTACTCGAAAATATTATTGAAACTCAAAAAATAATTAACAAAATATCTGAATTAATTCATTTCAAAATAAAACTAATTGACATTAGTGTTATTAATAATGATGTCCAAGTTCATATTAAGTCATTTAACGTTTTTAAATATATTCGGGCTAAGCTGATTAACTTGGGGTATAAGTTGAACAAAGAGGAAGAACAAATCTTCAATACAGCACAATATGGTGTACCACAAGAGAGACGAAGGCTAATATTAATAGGGGTAAAAAACGATTTAATAGATGGAGATACTGTAAAAATTCCAGATCCAATATTTAATAATAGAGATGAATTTAATAAGATAAAACATGCTATTTCGGATCTTGAGCATTTGCCGCCTACAACCGATGTTAATGATGATGAAATGTATTGTGGTGAAATAGGACCAATAGATAATAATTATCTAATTAAATATTTGAGAAATAATCAAAATAATATTGTTTATAATCATGTGAGAACTGAATCAAGAGAGATGGCACAAAAAAGGTTTAAAGCTTTAACTGTTGGACAAAACTTTCATGATTTAGATGATTCATTAAAGTCAACATATAGTGATCATAGCAGAACGCAAAACACTATTTATAAGAGACTCGATTATGAGAAGCCATCTGACACAGTTGTCAATGTAAGAAAATCAATGTGGATACACCCCAAGATAGATAGAGCAATTAGTATTAGAGAAGCAGCGAGATTACAGTCATTCCAAGATTCTTATAGATTTTTTGGGCATAAAGATTCCCAGTATCAGCAAGTAGGGAATGCGGTACCTCCATTAATGGCTAGATTTGTAGCTGAGAGTTTACTAGAATCACTAGGTATTGAAGTAGATGAAAAAATTAGAGATATAATTCTGAATCAGAATGAAGTGTCACCAACTATGATTGTTTGAAATTGATGATAAACACATTTAGAAAAAATTATTAATATTAAAATCTAAGGGAGAGCCAAAATTTTTTTTGGACTCCCTTTTTTAATTGTTTATTTATAAGCATTAATAAAATTGACAAGACTATAAGTCCGATTTATTAAAAATAATTAACTTTTTTATGATTTATTCCTAAATATATTAAAATTATTGTATATATCCATAGGAATTAATTTAATAAAACCGTTGTTTGTTTTGTGGATTATTTTATTGTGTTTAATGAAATTAAAGTTGTTTTTATACTAAATAACAAATATATTTAAATATATATAAAATGTAGGGTAAAAACTATTGTTTTCATTGTTGTTACCTGTTATATTTAGTATAGTTACAGTGGTAATAGGGAGGTCAAAATAAATGTCTAATGATCAAGAAAAACTATTGAAGTTTGAAAGAATAGCAGAGAAAAGGGTTACTGATACGTTGAAGAAAATGCAATTGATTGGGAACTTAGCGAATAAAAACAACTATGATTACACTGACAAGCATGTTAAACAAATCATTGATTCTCTAGAAAATGAGCTAAAAATACTTAAAAGTAAATTTGCAGAAGAAAGTTCTGAAAAAAATCTGGAGTTTAAATTTAAAAAATAAGGGGAAATGACAATGGACCAAATCGGCTGGGAGTTCCCTTCAACAAATGGAGGAAAAGAGGATGGGTTAAATGATTCGGGAATCTCTTATTTTCAGGCAAATCCTATTAAATCTTTAACTAGAGAAGTTATTCAGGATTCTCTAGATGCGAGGGTCAGCCTGGACAAACCCGCAATTGTAGAATTCATACATAAAGATTTAAGTAAACAAGATATTCCCGGAATAGACGAAATGACTCAAATTTTTGAAGCAGCAACTAAATCCTATGAAGAAAGCTCTAATGAAACCTATGACTTTTTCAAAAAAGGTTCTAAAGCTTTACAAAAAAATACAATATCAGTATTAGCAATCCGTGATCGTAATACATCAGGTTTAACTCGAATTGGTCAAAATAAAAATAGTCATTTTCATAGACTAACAAAAACTACCGGCGATACAGCTAAAAAAGGCACATCAAATGGATCATTTGGTATAGGTAAACATGCTCCATTTGCAGCATCGATTTTCCGGGCGATGCTCTATTCGACTCTAAATAGGGAAAGCGAATTTAATAGGGGATTCCAGGGTGTTATCAAAATAGCAAGTTTTGATCGTGGGGATGAATATCCTACTCAAGGAACTGGTTTTTATGGATACAAAGAAGGATTTCGTCCATTAACTGAAATAACAGGGATACACCCTTTTTTCATAAGAGAAAATGGTGATTATGGTACTGATAAATTTATTCTTGGCTTTGAAGGTTTTGATGACTGGAAAGATGTTGTCATAGAAGAATCGGTATCAAATTATATGTGGGCAATTATTAAAGGTTCACTCGAGGTACATGTCGGAGAAACTATTATTAATAAAGAAACATTAGAAAATGTAGTAGAACAAATTAAAAAGTATAATCCAAAGAGCAGTTGCGAAGGGTTTTATTTAAGTTTGACATCCCCAGAAGCTATTACTAAGGTCTTTGAATATCCTACTGAAGACGGTCAGATTGAGACGATGAAACTATTTTTGCTAACTGGGGTAGATTTTATCAATAAGGTATCTCTAATTAGAGGTACAGGGATGAAAATCTATGAGAAAGGCCATTTTAGAACCCCGCTTGATTTTGCAGGTACTCTTATTGTAGAAGGGGAAAAGCTTAATGAAGTTTTACGTAAAATGGAGCCGCCTACACACGATGATTGGGAGCCGAGTTTATATAAAAAGAACCCACAATATGCAAAGAAATTAAGGAAAGCATTATATAAGTGGTTAAATGAGGAAATTAGGAATTTAGCACCTAAGTTTGAACAAGATTCTCTTGAACTACCTGGCTTAGAAAATATCTTACCTAGTTTGAATCAAGAAGAAGATCCTACTCAGGAAATTGACCCTAACTCTAATAATGAAAAAATTAATTCGTTAGTTATTGTTACAAATTCAATGAATAAGCGAGATTCAAAGACACGTCCAAAACGTCCAAGGGTTCCACGAGAGCCACGTCCAACGAGTCCGAATCAAAAGCCAAAGGATGGAATTACCAAGGCGAAAATTAAAACAATGCGTGCTTTTTGCATCGATGATGAACAAGGAAAATATAGAATAGTAGTTAATCCTGAAAAATCAGGAGAGGCTTTTTTGGAAGTTAATCTGGTAGGAGAAAGTGTGACTGACAACGCTAAAATTTTCGGAGCAATACTAGATCAACCTGATACAGTAATTGAAATTAACGGTAATGTTGTAGGTCCAATAAACCTAACAAAAAATGTAAATGCGACACTAACACTAACTCTAGACAATGTTACTCGTTATTCTTTGGAGGTTGTATCTAAATGAAAATAAAAGTAAGGAATTTTCCTCATCCAGTTTTGAATCCTGTAAGTGATGATTTTCGAGCAGGCTCTTTTAAAGGAAAGATTGTTACACAAAATGAGGAAGATTATTTCTTGGAATTTACTGTTAATTTCGAATTGGATAATGAGAAGCTAAAAGAGTTAATTGAAACCAATATGGCCAAATATTACGTTCATTTTGAATGTGTTACAACAATGCAGCGTATAACCCGTTCAGGCTCTGCATCTACTTTCAAAATTGAGATACCAAAAAATGATTTGAATAAAAAAATTGATGTTAATTTTTTTATCCTGGCTGAAGAGAAAATTGAAAATTACACTAATGTAGATGCTCATGTAGATTTCCAAGGTATAAATTTTAAAATCCAAAAAGGTGATATTTTAGCATATAGTGAATCGCAAACTATTCACATAGAAAAGCAACCCATGTCCAATACTAACAGTATTTTCAAAGTAAGTAAGAATACTTCCTCTAATGCTCCGGCTATTAGAATCAGTTTATTTGATCATCAGATAGATATCACTCTTCCGGAAGTTTCATATAGTAAAATTGCCAATCTGAAAGCTTTTGGAAAAGATTGTAATGATGTTTTAATATCAATGCTTTATATTCCAGCCCTAATTGATACATTATATAATGTTCAAACGATTGCAAAAGACGACGAGTATTTATTAGAAGAAATCGAAAGTCTAGATTGGTTTCGAACATTAGAAAAGAAGCTAAAAAATTTGGGATATAATATTACAGATATAAAGTCAGAAGATATTACAAGTATTTCATATGAATTGCTTAATTCTTCTAAAGACGCATCTTGGGTTGCGTTAGAGAACATTGTCTACCGAGAGGATGATGAGAATGATAACTTATAAATTAATGAAAGAGGCAATGTTAATTGATTTGAAAGAAAATATTTCGGAAAATATGTTATTTTATAAATCAAGAAGTAATGATAAGTTTATAAATGATCTACGGGTCCAAAGTCTAGATCAGATAATAAATCTAGAAGTAAGTGATATATCTAACAGGAGTAAAGATGATTTATTAAATGCAATTAGTCTATATGAATATTTCAAAGATCTTCCACTAACCTTAGCATCTGATGAAAAATTTTGGTCATATTTGACGCATACATCTTTCTGGGATTATATGTGTAAAAGATGGCCGGTACAAGAAGCAGAAGGAGAGGAAATTGAATTTATTAAAACACGATACTTTTTTAGTTCTAAAAGTAAGACGTTTTATCGTAATGGTCTTTCAAGATTATGGTGGTATGTAAGTATGACATATGATGAACAGAAGGCTGACCCCTACCACTATACCCGTATAATACTGGGCTACCAAGACGTAGCAAATTTATTGATAGAAACGACTAATTTATCACGAAATAAAGTAGCTTTAAAGGCAATACTAGAGGTGATTTCAACCATCGAGGAACTTGAAAGTTCGGAAAAAGTCAAGAAAATCAAGAGGAAAAGACATTTAATACGAGACTTAATCAAGTATATAAACCTCGTAGGAGGAGTTACAATTTGGGATACACTTAATGAAAAAGAGGCATATGAAAAAGCCTGGAATTATGTCGAAAGACAGATTGAATATATTATTAATGTAAAAGTTGAACAGTATAATTAACTTATAATCAAAGCAGATTATCTATTTATCCACATTTTATAGACAAAATAAACTTATTTCACGAATCAACATTTGAGGGGATGTTAAGTGCTTGTGTTTGCCTAATTACTTGTCTACTTCGAAATGTATGAGGAGAGCATAAGAAATAACCTTAGTTTTAGTGAAATAATCAAAGTGTGCATGAATTTTTAAAAATGAAAAGATAAGAATATAAAAATGGGTAGACCCTTTTGTATTAGTAGGGAGAAAAACTAATAAAACGATTAATTAAATCCAACGAAGAATTGGAAAATATGATTAGGGCTAGCCCATTGTTAGTCCTTTTTTACATGTCAAAAAGAATTATTGGTTGAGGTGAGTTATCTCCGCCTTTCACGTATAAATCCCGCTATTTTGTTTACCGTCCCATTGAAATCTTCTTTGAATTCGTGCTCCCATATCCTTAATAGATTCCAGCCGTTTTCTTGATAAAATTTATTTACTTCAATATCTCTGCTGATATTTCTCTTTAGTTTTTTCTCCCAATAATCCATATTGGACTTCGGCATATTACCGTGAATAGGACAGCAATGCCAAAAGCAGGAATCAATAAAAATGACAATTTTATATTTCTTTAAAGCTATATCAGGTTTTCCAAATAAATTGACATTTTTACGAAAGCGCAAACCCATTTTCCAAAGCGCTTTTGTGACTCTATTTTCAAGTGCGGACTGTGACTTTATTGCTTTCATATTTTTCGCTCTTTGCTCTTTAGTTAAATTATCAGCCATTTAGGTCCACATCCATTAATTGTTAAATACAATTATTTGTTCCCGAATAGAGGGAAAATAAACAACAAAAAACATTCTTAATTAATAATTTGATTACAGCCATTGAAATGTACCACTTCTGACATTGTATTTACCACTAAATGACATGAAGTGTACCAAAGAATGAAAAGACGTTTACCACCGCAATCTTACTGGTAATAGGAGGAATAAATCTATAGTTTGGAGTATCAAGAATGTTAAAAAATTTGATTAAAACAAGACCAGCCTTGCGCAAACGGGACTGATTTTAGGGTAACTCTTGTATTACGTAGTAGACTATTACTACGCAGCAAAGATCTTCATTTATAGAAGACTTTGTGAAGGGATTCACTTAAACTAATTGGCAGTATAGTTGAATAAAGGTATAAAAAGAATGCAATAGTTTTCATTTTACTAAAAAACTGTATGCTATAAAAACTAAGCATTCTTTTTATATAAACAATGACATGAATGTAGGCTTTTTTTCATACCTATATTTTTGGGGTGATAAAATGCCAAGAGTAAATTATCGAAGTTATGAAGTGGACGAAATGGCAAGGATGATGAGAGCAGAAGCTGAAGGTGAAGGAAAGCAAGGAATGTTATATGTTGGAAATGTAATAGTAAATCGGTGTGTAGCAACCTGTTTAGACTTCAAAGATGTAAGAACTATTCATGATGTAATATTTCAAGTGCAAGGTGGAAATTATTCTTTTGAAGCAGTTCAAAAAGGAAATGTTTTTTATCAAAGAGCAAGAACATCTGAAAAAAGATTAGCAAAACAAAATTTGAATTATTGGAGAGATCACCCAGCGAAATTTGCACTATGGTATTTTAATCCACATGGTCCATGTCCTCCAACATGGTACGGTCAACCTCATACTGGTCAATTTAAAGAACATTGTTTTTATGAACCAAAACCTGGAACATGTGATAGTGTTTATAGCGGTTAAGCTTACTCTTTGAGTAAGCTTTTTCCATGTTCGGAATATTTACACAAAATAAACCTTTAGTAATAGTTTTATACAAGAAAACAAGATTGTGAAATATTGTACTTAAGCTAACGGGCAGTTTAGCTTAAGTACATTTTTTCACAAAGTTTAAAAAGCGAATTTTCCCAATTTTTATTTATAACAGCTTATCGTTGATTCGGGAATATTGAACTTCGCTACCTGCTAATTGAATTCTACTTCATCTGGAGACCTTTAAATTAAAATGTTTCCATTCTTCTGACAGACTTATTAAATTTCGAAAACAATCAATTCAATCATCTTTTCGTATAGAAAAACTTATTAAGAAACATGCACTAGAAAAAATATATATCATATATAGGAGATATCCCGTTTGAATGCTTGAGGAGGATATTATGAAACCTATGTTATCTAGTGAAAAATATTTCGGTAATTTAGAACTAGTTTATGCATTTTATGGGGCTATGCCTACAGGTGTTACTGTTTCAGAAACCGGTCGTATTTTCATTTGCTTTCCGAAATGGGGAGACGATGTTAAATTTACGGTGGGGGAAATTGTTGAGGATAAATTGCAGCCTTATCCTAATTTACAAACCAATTTGGTTAACCCCGAGAATATCACAATGACTTTCATCAGTGTCCAAAGTATAGTTGCTGATGGAAGGGGAACGCTTTGGATATTAGATACAGCGGCACCCAATTTTTCTGAACCTATTAAAGGGGGGGCAAAATTAGTCGCTGTTGATTTAGAAACCAATACAATAAGAAAAGTATATACCTTTACAGAAGATGTTGTCCTGCCTACAACTTATCTGAATGATGTCCGTTTTGATTTTCGTGTTGGAAAAGCAGGTTATGCCTATATAACGGATTCTTCTTCAAGAGGACCAGGAGCTATTATCGTCATAGATTTATCAAATGGAAACGCGTTTAGACGGTTAAATGGGGCAAATTCAACTTCACCCGATCCTTATTTTTTACCGAAAGTAGAAGGTAAAATTTTAATGAATCGAAACAAAGACGGTTCAACCTCTCCATTTAGATTGGCGTCTGATAGTCTTGCGATTTCTCCCGATGGAAAGATATTATTTTTTGCTCCACTAACCAGTCGTCATTTGTTCTCGATCTCAACAGAAGCCCTGAGAGACAGAACGGTACCGGACATGGATTTACCTTATCATGTGGAATATTGGGGAGAAAAAGGTGCGTCTGATGGAATGATCACCGATGCAAAGGGAACTGTTTATGCTGGCGATTATGAAAACAACAGTATCCGTAAGATATTGCCAAATGGCATAATGGAAACTATCGCACATGATCCGAGAATTTTGTGGCCGGATACTTTTTCAATTGGTCCGGATCAATATTTGTATGTCATTGTGAACCAATTACATCGACAGCCTAGATTTCATTACGGAAAAGACTTACGACAGAAACCTTATAGTTTACTTCGTATCAAAATTGATGACTTTCCTGCTCCGACCTTTTCATAATAAAAATAGTCAATTAATTGTTTTCATTATATAGTGTAAAACAAACACGAGTAAGCAAGAAGTATTAACTTTATTTACTTCTGCCAAATAAACTCAAAATGGTTTAATAGGAACAGTTTATTTGGTGAGTGTTAAACTGTTCCTGGAAATTTTTTATAATGTCGGTAAGTTCAATGCTGTATTGATATTATTTAAATCCAAACTGATCTGTTCGTTTGTATCCCAAGCATGGTACCATCCTTTTTCTACCATATATACTGATATTTGTTCATGCATATCAAGAGCTTCCATTAAATGGCGAGTGAGCATTTCTTTAATTTCCGGCGTTCCTGCTTCCGTAACTGCCATGGCATAATTTCTAACTCCACTTTTAGCTGCAATCAATAAATCCATCGCAACCACTTGATCCGATAGTGCATTCATGCCAGTTAAATTTTCAATGATTGGATTCATGTTCATTCATCTCCTAATTTACTGCTTAGCGTTGGAAAGGATAGAAGCATATTCTTGTAATTGTCTCGTAGATACATCAATGTCTTGCTGCATAATATCTTTTAATAGCTGATCAGTAACTAACGCTTTCATCGTTTTGGATTTAGTTAAACAAGTGGTCTTAAATGCAGCCATCTCATGGACCTCAAGAACTTCATGTAAGGCGTAGTTCATTTTTTATACCTCCTTCCTCAAGGTTTCAACACGACTTTTATACAATCATCCATTTTTGTGTCAAAAATCTCATAGCCACGCTTTGCTTCACTAAGTGGAAGTACATGACTAACGACATCTCCTGGATCAATTTTTCCGGTCGAAACTAATTCAAACATATATGGCATATAATGAATCACAGGTGCTTGTCCAGTGCGTATATTGACGTTTCGGTTCATAATATCACCCATTGGGAATCCATTATATCTACCACCATAAACGCCTGTGACCTGGATGTTTCCGCCTTTACGCACTGCTTGTGAAGCGATTATAAACGCACTGAATGCTCCGCCTTGAAGTTTCATTCCGCTCGCCAGGAACTCCATATCAGTCATTTTACCGTCCATACCTACTGCATCAATGACAACATCAGCGCCGCCCTTCGTCATTTCTTTCAAATGCATTCCCACATTTTCAAAGTGTTCGAAATTTACAATTTCAACTTTGTTGGTACGTTTGGCGTGTTGCAAACGATAGTCTACATAATCTACAGCAATGACACGCTTTGCTCCTTTTAGCCAGCAGAATTTTTGAGCAAACAGACCAACGGGACCACAGCCAAGAACAATAACTGTATCTCCACCCTTTACGCCTGCATTGTCAACACTCCAAAAACCAGTAGTCATCGCATCGGCAATAACTGCTAACTTTTCATCTGGTTCTTCACAAGTCTCTGGAATTTTGAAATGAGTAAAGTTGGCAAACGGCACTCTTAAATATTCAGCTTGCCCACCTGAATAGCCACCCGTTGTACCAGAATATCCGAAATAGGCACCCATATCACCATTATCATTAGAATTATCACATTGGCTTTCTAAATGGTTTTTACAGTAATAGCATTCACCGCATGCTATATTAAAAGGAATAATGACACGATCTCCCTTTTTTAGCTTAGTCACACCTGGACCAACTTCTTCGACGATTCCCATTGGCTCATGGCCAATAACATAGTTTTCTTGCAGGTTAGGAATCATGCCGTGAATTAAATGTAAATCAGACCCACATATAGCTGTGCTCGTTACTTTAATAATCATGTCATCTGGTTTTTCAATCTTTGGATCTGGAACTTCTTTGACTACAACATTTTTAATACCTTGGTACGTTACTGCCTTCATTGGTTACAGCCTCCAGTGTTAGTGATCATCAGGTGTCCGGTCAAACATACCTTTTCTATTGGTCTCAACAGGGAATAGATTCATTTTGCCAATCATCAATGTATTGTTGGCAGAGAGTTGATCTAGTTTATACTGTTCACTTAGTTCGTATGGATGGAACCATTTTTTATTAATCATAAGTTCTGTAATTTCTTGGTGCATGGCAATCCCTTGCATTAAATGTTTTCGTAAGAGCGTTCTAACATCAGGTGATGCTGACTCCGTTAATGCGACCGCAATATTGCGAACACCTTCTTTGGCACGAAGAAGTAAATCCATCGCAAATGTGGTATCTGCTAGCTCTGGGACGTGTAGCGAGTTTATAGGGTCTAAATAGTCATGATTCAATGAATTTGCCTCCTTTTCAATTGATTATTGGTGTTGGCCGGTTTTGAGGAACAGGCGCTTCAAAAGGTGCACGTTGATAAATTGCCTGTAATTCTCCAAGTGCTTGCATGGATTGTTCAACATCTTTTTGCATTAATGCTCTCAAATCATTATCAAATACCAGTCCTTGCATTAGTTTTGATTTCGCTAAGCAAAGGGTTTTAAAATTAATAACTTCATGTAGATCCAATGACTCATGATCGGCTAATTTTTGAATATCCATTTTGGTTCCCTCCTTTTTGACTAACTACAAATACAAAGGTATTATTCCAAATTTTCAATGAATCATTCTTTAATAGTTTTTTTAAGAGGTAGGAAAAACGCTGATTAAATGGGCATAGGGTTAACCCATACAACTTAGGAAAAGAAAATGAAAACTTCAAGCTGTATCTATTTAAAAGTGTCTATTATTGGGGTCCTGCCGACAAAACGGGTATATTAGACTTGGCATTAAACTAAAATCATAACTATCGAGTGTTTTCTGGACAGGAAAAGCAGCTTGTTTAAGCCTTCTTTGTCTTTGATTTTCTTCTCTAGACTCTGATTCTGCTTCTAGTAATGCCAATAGGAATTCCTCATAGCTTAAGTTACGATCCTCAGCCTCTCTTGCGAGAGAACGATATTGTGCAGAAATAGTCGGAGTCTGTAGTTGTTTAGATAAGTGATCTGAAAGTAGTTCAGTTGTCACCTCCGCGTGCCTCCTGTCAAATTGTTTAATGGTACAATGCGTGAGATCCTGATTTTTGCCATTGTCAGGACATTTTTTACAGCAATTGCTGCGCCTTGTTATTTTCATCTAATTAGTTTTTTGCAGCCTGCATTTTTTATTTTTTTAAAGAGATACTATATAAAAATAAATAAAGAGGTAAGCATTATGCACGATAAAGGGAAGATTACAGCCTATCAAATGGCACTGATGATATATCCAACGATTTACGCCACAGCTGTTCTAATGGTTCCAGCAATTACAGGTCAATATGTGGGACGCGATAGTTGGGCAGCACCCATTTTAGGTTCCTTAAATGGATTTTTTACTGCTTATGTCCTTTATAAATTACATAAGATGTATCCAAATGAATCACTTATTCAATATAGTAAACATATTATTGGGCCCTTTCTAAGTAAAATACTTGGATTATTCTACCTGTTCTTTTTCTTGTATATGTGTGGGTTCATTTTAAAGGAGTATTATTTTTTCATTGGAATTTCCCTTTTACCAAAAACTCCAATGATTGCAATTATAGGAAGCACTGTTATTATGGCATCTCTCGCTATAACTGGAGGAGTAGAGGTGCTTGGGAGAGCTTCCCAACTATTCATTCCTATTTTCATTCTCCCTATACCGATATTTACAATCATGCTTCTTAAAGACTTGGATCCAAAGAATGTTCTACCGATCTTGGAACATGGTTTGTTACCTTTGCTTCAAGGTTCCGCTTCCCCGCAGGCTTGGTTTAGCGAGGTATTCCTTATATCTATGTTTCTCCCATTTTTAAAAGATCCTGAAAAAGGATTGAAATGGAGTTTTATCTCAGTATTTGCGGTTATGCTTAGTCTTGTTAGTTTAAATTTACTGACTACTTTCCTATTTGGAGAGATGACTGCTAGTTACACTTTTCCTGTTTTCAAGGCTGTACGGTTTATCAGTCTTTCTGATTTTTTTGAACATTTAGAAGCGGGAATTATCACTATTTGGATTTTAGGTGCGTATATCAAAATTACAGTCTTCTATTATGCATTAGTTTTGGGTACCGCACAATGGTTGAACCTTTCAGACTTCAAGCCAATCGTTTTACCATTCGGTTTATTAATATCTCTATTTGCTATTTGGGAATTCGCTAATTTACAGGAACAGTTTGAATTTTCAAAGTCCATCTTCCCGTTTTATGTTCCATTTATGTTAACTGTTCTACCAACAATATTATTGATTATTGCTAAGATACGGACAAGAAATACTATGAAGAAAAAGCCACCACGTATATCAAATTATTAGAAAAGGTTGATTTTCAAATATTTTATCTCAGACCCTTCCTTTTCTGTTTTGATCTTTTTGATCGAAAATCAATCAGTCAAATAAAAAATGATGTTTTAGTAAATAGGAAATTCGCTAACAGAAAGGACTTGTTCAACTTGTTCCGAATTTTTAAAAAACGTCCTCAAAAACAACATCCTATTGAAGGAATGAGTAACCGAAATCTTCCTCTGTCATCAGAGTTGGATAAAAATCTTCAAATTCTAAAATCCATTTATAAGGGTTGCATCGATGTAATCTATCATCCTTTTTTAATTGCCGGAAAAACAAAAGCACTCCTTGTATATATTGATGGCTTATCTGATACAGAACAAATCGATTCTAGCGTCCTTGCTCCTTTAATGTCTAAAACAATTGATAAATCGATTAATCTTCAAGAGACATGTGAAAATATACAATTATCAAATATACGAGTTGTCAAGACATATGATGATTGTATAAAGAACATTTCTAATGGAAACCCTATCCTTTTAATGGAACATGAGGAACAAGGAGCGGCTTTAGGACTAGCCAAATGGGATAAGAGGTCCATTCAAGAACCTGAATCCGAAAGCGTAATCCGGGGACCAAGAGAAGGATTTGTGGAAACTTTGGGAGTCAATATTTCCATGCTTCGGCGAAAAATCAGAAGCCCTAACCTAAAAATGATTAAAATGAATATCGGGAGTTATTCTGATACAAGTATAATCATTGCTTATATAGAGGGAATTGCTAATCAGTCATTAATAGATGAGGTTCAAAACAGACTACAGAAAGTCGAAATCGACAGTGTCTTGGAAAGTGGATATATCGAGGAATTGATAGAGGATAATGTTTTTTCACCGTTTCCGCAGTTACTTGATACGGAACGACCAGATGTCGCCTCAGCTAACCTATTGGAAGGACGTGTCGTCATATTAGTAGATGGTACTCCTTTCGTTCTAATTGCTCCTGTAAGCTTTTTTTCTTTTTTTCAGGCACCTGATGACTATTACCAACGTTATTTGATTAGTTCTGTTATAAGAATAATGCGTCTTTTCTTTATGTTAATTTCTGTATTCTTGCCTTCGCTTTATATCGCAGTTTCCAGCTTCCATCAGGAGATGGTACCTACAACCTTGCTATTAAGTATGGCATCGTTACGGGAAAGTGTCCCATTTACTGCCTTGATAGAGGCATTAATAATGGAGATTGTTTTCGAAGCGCTTCGTGAAGCAGGGCTCCGTCTACCTAAACAAATCGGAGCTGCAGTAAGCATTGTAGGGGCATTAGTTATCGGGCAAGCTGCTGTTCAAGCAGGACTTGTTTCTCCTCTCATGGTAATTGTTGTGGCGATTACAGGCATTGCTTCTTTTATGGTTCCTCGCTACTCAGAAGGAATTGCTTTAAGATTGATTCGCTTTCCCATCATGATGCTTGCTGGAACGATGGGGCTACATGGATTAGTGTTTGGTTTTATTGCGATAGTCATCCATTTATGTAAATTACGCTCTTTCGGTGTTCCATATCTTTCACCAATAGCTCCAACAATAGGACGAGAAATGAAGGATGCTTTTATACGTTCTCCTTGGTGGATGTTAAATACACGACCACATTTAACTGGAAGAATTAATAAGTACAGACAGGCTCCCAATCAGCAACCAAAACCAAAAAAATAGATGAAACTTACTGAAATTTAAAGGAAGGGACTTGAAAGAATGAATGATACTTTGTTTCGAATAATGAAAGCTATTCTTGCCTTCTTTCTTGTTCTTTCACAGTGTCTTTTGCTAACTGGTTGCTGGGATAATAAGGAACTAAATCAATTAGCCATCATAGTAGGAGCAGCCATCGATAAAGAAAAAAATAATAAAATTAAATTAACTGTTCAAGTCTTCCTTCCTCAATCACAAAGTGGTGGGCAACAAAGTAGTTCTGGTAAGGCCCAAGTAGAGATCAAATCAGCTGTTGGAACAAACATGGCTGATGCTGCATCCAATCTTCAACGGGAATATTCACGCAGACTTTTTTGGGGACATTGTAAAACATATATCTTTGGCCAATCCCTCTCTGAAAAAGGGAACCTCGGAAGACAAATTGACTTCATAGACCGTCACCCAGAGCCTCGCGAGGATTCTCGTTTATATGTCAGTGATGGAAAGGCATCTGACATTTTACAGCTATCACCTTCATTAGAAAAATATGTAGGAGATGTGCTTCGAAAGATGTCGGAAATGCATGTTGGTGCAAATATTACATTGAAAGATTTTGAACTGATGGTTACAAGTGAAGGAGGAGGTGCACTATTACCGCTTATTAAAATCAAGCATCAAAATAATGATGATAGGAAAATGAATGTCTCTCCCATCATTGGTGGCACAGCTATTTTTATGAGAGATAAAATGATTGGGAGAATTAATGAAGTTGAATCAAAAGGATTATTATGGGTAAGAAATCAAAATGAATTACCTGAAATAACAGGGTATCCCAAAAAAGGGCAAACCATTTCACTATATCTGAAAAGAACAAAGACAAATCTGATTCCAAAAATTGAAAAAGGAAAGTGGAGTGTCACTATATATATATCAAAGGAAGGGATGATTGTTCAAAATGGAAGCAAAATAAATATTATGAGTAAGAAAAATACAAAAAGAGTAGAAAATTATATAGAAAAAGACGTTTCTAATTCCATAGAGAAAGCCCTTAAGCAGGTAAAGGATGGAATAAAGGTGGATCCCTTTGGATTTGCTACTGCTTTTCATCGTAAATACCCAAAAGAATGGGAAAAAGTAAAAGATCACTGGGAAGTTGTTCTTCCAGATATCTATGTAGAAACGAAAGTTAAGGTACATGTACTCGAGCCTGGGTTGTCGACCACTACTTTGGAGTGAAATGAAAAAGGAGCAAATAAATGAAGATATTTGAGCTTATAGGAATATCCATATTAGTTTTTCTGATCCTCTTACTTGAATGGCGGAAGTTATATCCTAATCAAAAAAAAGAAAAAAGAATACTTGTGACCTTAACAGCAATAAACTTGCTAGTTGCTATCTTACTTCTTTACTTTCCAGATATTCCGGGTCCAACTCAAATGATTAGTTCCCTCTATTTCCCGCTAGGGAGGATGCTTAAATAAAATATCAATCACTAGAATTTCAATCTATCCAATCAGCCAAGTCATTGATGGAAGCACTAGATAGTATTAAAAATATGAATGATTCCGGTATAAGGAAGGGTTCCGGAAGGAGCCCCTCTTCATTTCCATTGTTAAACACCTCCTAAAAATATAATTGACTTTTTTCTAATGAGTATGTTTAGTAATATATGGTAATTTAAAAAATATTTTCTTTGAAGGCATTATTAAATATGAAGTAGAAACAATCACCTTATCGCTAGGTTAGCTGTTCAAGTTTCTCCAGCACATTCTATTGGTGAAATTATTATTACATATGAATATCGTGACAAAATGTATCAAGCAAACTCCGTGGATTTTCAATCCTACAAATAAAGTTTGTGAATAATTGTACTTAAGCTATAGAGGTGCTTTAGTTGAACAGCGGGGGTTGCTGTGGCAGCCCTTTTTCTTATTCCACTAACGTGGCAGGTTAGTGAAATAACGGCTCAAAAGACATATAGTAAACAAAGAAAAAAGAGACAGTGTACCTCGCTGTCTCTTTTTGTATGTGCTTATAGAAAAGGAAGAATTACTTAATCTCATCAAGTAATATGATACTATGTTTTAATTCTGAATTCATATCTAAAACACCTATCACAATTTGATTATCTTCTGTCACTGTTATGTATCTGAAATAATAATCATCAGAAATCAACAAATCGGTGTCATTCATTGTTTTTTCCATTTTGGCAAAGACATCTTCTGTGTACTCAAGGTGAAAAAAATCATCCAATCCTTTGGTTGAGCTACCTACCCAGGTATACAGAATATCTTTCAGTCTGTTTTGTTCAATCACCGTTAATTGTTTCTTGAATTTTAAATTATCTACTGTTACGGTTATCATCTTCCATCACTCCTTAACGAGTTTTAATTGTATATATTGAGGTCTGCCCCATCAATGCTATTCGCGTAACAATCTGTTTACATTTTAGTTACTAAAGGGCAGGATAGTGGAAGTTGAAGATAGAATAATAAAAGAAATAAAAAAGGGAAAAGCGAAAAAATTTTAGAACCTTCTGATATATAGAAGGTTTTTGTTTTGTGTGTGTCAAATATTATCTGTAGTGATAAATACTTAAAATAATAAAAGGTTGTGATTTCATGGATCAAAACAGGGTGGATCATGTCAGAGTGTACATATCAACGGAAAAGGAAATAATAAAAGATAAAAATTTGATTTTCAATGATGTTAAAAAAAATATTAATAAACTTAATAAAGGTTTAATCGTTCACACGACGATAAGAAATGAGATAAGAGAGTCATTTAACAAACACAAACAGGTTGTTCAAGATGTAAAAGTTGTACTGATTGATTTGAACCTTCCAAGAAATGAATTTCCTATCGATGAATTGGAATGTGAAGGTAAGATTTATCCATTTTTAAAGACACGTCTTACTGTTAATAAGGATCATTCTGATTATGCGTATATTGCGTATATATTTGACGGTGGAAAAGAAAATTTTGATTTAGAACCATTATTTGAAGAATACATTGAAATCCTTAAAAAAGATGAAGAATTCGCAGCGATCAAAAAAACAAAATGGCCTGAAGGTTTTACGAACAAATGTGATAAAAAAATATTTGAAGAGTGAAGAAGTTAAAAATAAGATGTATCTTCTTATCTTGAATGAGTTTTAAACGATGATCTTCCACAACCGGGCGCTTTTCTTGAATAAGAAGGCGCCTTTTTGCATTGTACCGGATTCTGAAACAAAACTTATTAGGGATTAGAGTTATATTAAGGTGTAGAAGAGATTGTGAAGGATTACACTTAAACTATCGGGTGCTTGAGTTTAAGATGGAGCTGTGATAATCGGCAGCTCCTTTTTCTTGTTGAACTACCATGAAAATAGGTTCGTTAAATATAGAAAAATGACAATACTTAAGAAGACCCTACTCAATCGTTAAAAAAAAGAGGAGAGCGTTAATTAATAAGCCTATGTATTAGGGTTGACTGGATTAAGGTCAGTATCAGTATTGACACTTCCTACCCATTTTCATTCTCTGTGGTGCAGCGCTGATTTTGAGCTGCATGGATGGCTAACGGGGCAGTTTAGTTGTGCGAAATGTTTCTAGCTTAAATTGAGAATGGCCACATTACTCAGGTAAAGGTTAGACAGTTCCTGTCGGAACTGAAGGATTATATCGAAGAATCAAATGATGGGGTAACGCCCTGAAGGGTTCTCTCTTAGTCGAATAGCACTGGATTTAGTAAGAATGATAGTGTTATAAGCTCGGTGAAAAAGCGTAAGAATTTACCGTAACAGGTTAAGCTGACGAAAGCCTACCCGATGGGGTGGTGTAAATCATGATGCTTGAGTTAAATGAATATGGTGAGAATGCGAAAAAACCTAAAAGAAAAGGTTATGCTGACGAACTTCTGAATGTACGGGTCTATACCTGCGATACATAGAAATGTGTATATCACCAAATTGTGAGGTTAGATGTGGGTGAGTAAGACTAACTAATATGAAAATCCATGATACGTTATAGGCGTATGAATGCTAACAGGCTTACAGGAAGCACCTAAGTTCATTTTATAATAGATATAATTCAACATTGTAAGCTGATACCGTGGAGGGCTTACTCCCCAAGAAGCGTTGATAAGGAAAGCGGCGGTGACAGTAGCTTCTGTATAACTTATCTTTATATCAGTGAAAGTGGTGGAACAGTACCAATGAAGTGTCTAATCAACACGGAGGGATAGCCACTAGACTAATGAAGAATCATTTAATCATGCAAGGCAAATCTTTATCGGTTAATAAGGTTCTCGTAAGAAAAAAAGAGGTTTACCTCCCACGGGAGGCACCGACTTATTGAAACGGAAGAATTGAGACACGAAAGGTGTTAAGCCTTCAGAAGTGTTGATGATTAAATCGAATTGGATTAGTTGGAACGCCGTATGCGGTGAAAGTCGCACGTACGTTGTGAACAGGGGGAAAAGGGAGCGTTAATCTCAAACCCTTACCTATCTGTATGTAGAGCGAAAAATACCATGATGCTAGGTACTCTATTCAAAAAGGGATTAATAATGGATGAAAGCTCAAGGTGTTTTAAGAATATCGATGGATTATATTAAATTTGTCGTTGCAATGGAAAATAACTGTATAATATATTAGTGAATAATTTAGTTCCTTTTTTAGGTCCTAACGAAAGGAGATAACCATTGAGTGCTATAACCAATACTAAGGATATTTTGGAGCGAGTATCCGATGCGTTTTATTCGTTAAATAATGAATTAAAATTTGAATATATAAATAATGTTACAGAAAAACTTTTACAAATTAAACGAGAAAATGCGATTGGCCAATATATTTATGATGTATTACCACACAATGACTTGAATAAATTTGTATCACGATATAAAAGGGCATTGTCGGAACAAGTACCTGTAGAATTTGAAGAGTTTTTTAATAATAGATGGTATGAAATAAGGGCATTTCCTTCTAAGGAAGGCTTGTCTGTACTTTTTAGAGATATTACAGAACAAAAGAAAGAGTCTCAAAACATTAATTTTCTAGCTAATTACGATGTTATAACAGAAATACCGAACCGTTTTTACTTTAATAAATACTTAAAACGCAAGTTACAATCACAATCTATTGGTGGTTCATTTGCTGTTTTATTTATAGATATTAATAATTTTAAAAATGTTAATGATACATATGGTCATGGAGTAGGTGATTTGGTATTAAAACAAATTTCAAGACAAATTGACAAAAAAATAAATCAATTTGGTTTCATAGCTCGATACTCTGGAGATGAATTTCTTCTAACGCTGGAAAACCTTGATGATAATGAAATTTCATCTGTGATTGAACGAATAATTGAATCATTTTCAAGTCCATTTTGTATAAATGGGTTTGACATAAAAATTTCAATCTGTGTTGGAGTTAGCCAGTTTCCTAAGGATGGACAAAGTGAAGAATTATTAATAAAACATTCAGAAAATTCAATGTATAAGGCAAAAAAAGAGGGTAGAAATAAATATAAGTTCTACGCCTTTGATGAGAATGAAGGAAGAGTAGACGCTTTAAAATTAGAGATAGAGCTCCACAAGGCGATAGAAAATAAGCAGTTTCTACTTCACTATCAACCTAAAATCAATTTAAATACGGGGAAAATTGTGGGTGTTGAGGCATTACTTCGTTGGGACCATCCAGAATGGGGAATGGTATCGCCAGAAACATTTATACCTATTGCTGAAGAGACAGGATTAATTTTACCTATTGGAGAATGGGCTTTGATTGCTGCCTGTAAACAAAATAAAACTTGGCAGCAACAAGGTTTTTCAACAGTTGTTTCCGTCAATTTATCAGCTATTCAATTTAATCAGACTAATATAATTGATACTATTGAATCCATTCTTCAAAAAACAGGATTAGAACCACACTTTTTAGAAATTGGGATTACTGAAAGTATGACAGTTGATATTGACCGTACAATTTTAATGTTACAACAGCTTAAAAAGATTGGAGTCCGTGTTAGTATCGATGATTTTGGTATAGGTTTCAGTTCATTAAGCTACTTAAAAAATTTTCCTGTTGATACCTTAAAAATCGACCAGTCTTTTGTTAAAGAACTTCGAAACAACCCAAATGATGAAACCATAGTTAAAACCATTATCTCAATGGCTCATAATTTGAATTTGATTGTAGTGGCAGAAGGAATAGAAACAAAGGAACAACTGGTTTTTCTACAACAACATTTATGTGATGAAGGACAAGGATATTTTTTAAGTAAGCCCTTAACAGCATCCCAATTACAAGAAAAACGGTTTGAAATCGAAAAAATAGTTGAAGAACATGGAATCCCTAAAGATATAAACCAACAATTGTTATTGAAAGAATTATTGGAATCAGCCCAAAGAGAGTTACACGATACGATTCGTTTGCAGCAAGGGATGATATTTAAGTATAAGAAAATTAATGAACGATTTATTCATACACAATGTGACGGGGAATTATTATACCGTCTTGGAATGATTCCTTCTCAAGTGATAGGAAAAGGATTAGATGATTTTCTACCTTATAGAACTGCCCTCGATAAAACTGCCTACTATAAGATGGCATGGGAAGGAGAGGAATTTGTTACTTATGAGGAAGAGCTAAATGGAATTAATTATCTTGCAACTTTACGTCCTATTAAAAAAGCGGGAGAAGTAGTACAAGTCATAGGTTCATGTATAGATATTACGAAACGCAAAAAAGCGGAGAAAGCTTTACAAGAAAGCGAAGCTAAATACCGACTTATTTCTGAAAACATGACGGACATAATAATGTTATTGGATATAAATGGAACGATACAGTATGCATCACCTTCCCTTGGAAAAGTAATGGGTAACCCATTAAAATCATATATAGGTAAAAGATCGTTTGATTTAATACATCCTGATGACAAGCAAAGCGTAATGATGGGATTTGAAAAAGTACTAAATACTATGAATCCATTAAGGATGGAAGCTCGTTTTGTGAACGTTGATGGGAAATCGTTATTATTTGAAGGACTAGGTACCCCAGTCCTTGGAGAAAATGGCGATCCAGAACATTTTATATTAGTGGGGAGAGACATTACTGAAAAAAGGGAAATGGAAGAACAGCTCTCAAAATCAGAGAAATTATCAGTTGTGGGTCAACTTGCTGCGGGTGTTGCACATGAAATTAGAAACCCTATAACTTCAATAAAGGGATTCATTCAACTTTTAGAGGAAGGAATCTTGAAGAAAGAATTTTTCGGAGTAATTTCCAGAGAATTTAAACAAGTTGAGGAAATTCTCGAAGAATTTATTAATCTTGCCAAACCAAAAGGAATTCAATTAAAAAAGGTTAATATTAAAACTATACTTAAAGAAGTTGAGACATTATTAAAACCAGAAGCAAATTTGAAAAACGTAGAAATTTTCCAAGAGTATAAACAAAATCTTCCTCAGATTATGTGTGATACAAACCAAATAAAACAAGTTTTCCATAATATAATTAAAAATAGCATTGAAGCAATTCCTAAAAATGGGTTTGTAGAAATCCAAGGCAGTATAGAAGGAAAAAATGTCCTAATAAAAATAATCGATAATGGAATTGGGGTAAGTGAGGAGCGAGTTCAGAAATTAGGTGAGCCGTTCTATAGTAATAAAGAAAAAGGTACTGGTTTAGGTTTAATGATATGTTTTAGAGTTGTTCGGGAACATAATGGGTCAATAAAAGTAAAAAGTAAAGAAAATGAAGGTACTACGGTTGAAGTTAGGTTACCAATAAAAACTTGTCAATAGGAAGAAACCTAATGAATTAAACCATATATAGCTAGTTAGGAAAAGAATATGCAGGAAGGTAATACAACGCGATTAAAAGCAAACGGAAAAACACCCAATGGCTTATTCATTTGTTATGAAATAAATAAATTAGATTGTGAAGGATTGTACTTAAACTACCATGAAAATAGGTTCGTTAAAAATAGAAAAATGACAATACTTAAGAAGACCCTACTCAATCGTTAAAAAAAAGAGGAGAGCGTTAATTAATAAGCCTATGTATTAGGGTTGACTGGATTAAGGTCAGTATCAGTATTGACACTTCCTACCCATTTTCATTCTCTGTGGTGCAGCGCTGATTTTGTGCTGCATGGATGGCTAACGGGTGCTTATGTTTAAGATCATAAATAAAAATACCAAGTCATTGCTGCACAGTACAACGATACTATTCAATAGAAAAATTGTATTTAATAAACGGGAGCAATTTTTGATTAATTATTAAATAAATAGGTAAACACCTCTACATCAATTTGTCTGCGATCACTACTCAAGCATGTGGAGTGCGTAAACCTAAAATGAGATAAAAACTGTAGAAAAAATTTTTCTACAGTTTTATTATGGGGAAATTAATTAAATATGAAGGGTTTCTAATCATTAAAGCAGAAATTATAAGATCATAATATAAAAAAACGGACTATCCAAGGAGTACCAAAATGCTCAAACAAGGAATCTACGAAGAAATCATCACCCAAAGACTAAAAGATGAACTTACAAGATTAGACATCAATACATATGACATCGGCAAAGAACGCATTGACGTTGAAGAAGCAAGAAAACTTTTATCTTCCTACATATCCTTAGTCACTAGAAAAGCCCTAAAGTTTGTTCGTGATAATGAAAGTGATGATCAACAGGCATTAATCAATCAAATCCGCACATGTAATGAAATTATTTCGACACTTAGTGAAAGGCTAGATGAACAAGAGTTTCGCCAATTACGAATTGAGGAGGAAGGCGAGGTTCTCACGTCAATTTACTCCCGAATTAATTCGATTCGCAGTATTCAAAAGGGAGAGGTAATCCGGCCTGTCACTCCACTTTCTCAAAGTTCCCTTTTTACCGGCTCTAATTATGAACCGAATATGCTGGGAGAATTGAAGAAGGAAATTGTAACCGCTGATTCGATTGATATGCTTGTTTCCTTTATTAAGTGGAGTGGGCTACGATGTATAATCGAGGACCTGAGGACTTTTACAGATAATCCGCACAACAAGCTTAGGGTGATCACCACTTCTTATATGGAGGCAACCGATTATAAAGCGATTCAGGAGCTTAGTAAGCTGCCGAATACGGAGATAAAAATCTCCTATGATGTGGATCGAACCCGGCTTCATGCCAAAGCCTATCTGTTTAAAAGGGAGACTGGTTTTAGTACGGCTTATATTGGTTCTAGTGTAGGACACGAGTTATTGAAATTAGGTTATGGTACGATGAACCGCATCATAAGTAACGGCAAACTCCAAGCATTTTTACTAATTATCCCTAGGACTATTCAGCTAACCAGGGCGCTTGCGCCTTTTGTTCTTTAAGTTTTTTTCTTAAGAATTAGCCTAATTTATATACTCGCAACCGAACCCCCATCTACCCGAAGGTTTACACCATTAATAAAGGAAGCCTGTTCAGAAGCAAGATAAACAACAGCAGACGCTGCTTCATCAACTGTTCCAGGCCGTTTTACTTCGACATGAGGACGGTTTTCCTTTAAAAATTGTTGAGTAGCTTCTTCATAGGTTCAGTTTGAAGCCCTGATTCCGATGAAATATTAATGATGCGTCCAAATCCGGCTTTTTTCATAAAAGGGATAACTGCTTTGGTTACGCGGACAGTCCCAAATACATTTACATCAAATATATGCTGCCAGGCCTCTATATCCAATGTTTCAAAATCATCAAATCCACTGGCTATTCCTGCAAGTTTCCCTTTAAAATGTTCCGTCTTGTTTAGTATAAGGTATATTCTTATACTTGCTGAGCAAGGACAATTATCATCACGATTCCCATTTTTTGTAGAACAATTCAAGGAAGCAGAGATGGAATGAGATAAGTGAACTCCTTATACAATAGGAAGCCAGCCAGGGATGCCAGTATAGTACTCCCACATTTTATCAGAAATAGCCAGTTCTTTTTGATCTTTTTTAGATAATGTTGTACGGATTTTGTCTTCTTCACCGGCGTGTACTTTTTGTACCCACTGAGGTTCCATTATCAATTCCCTCCCTAAAGCGATTAAAGGTACACCTGTTTCAAATGCTTTCATCACTTCATCGGGTGTCCGCAGCATCCCAACACCCATCACAGGAACACGATCGCCGACACGTTCGTGGATCATAACAACTCGGGATGTCTGATCGTTATCATCACGGATTGATCCGTTCCAAAAGCCGCCGACAGAAATATGGAGATAATCCAGGTCCTGGTCCGCTAACTTGTCCACTAATTGCAAAGTGTCTTCCATGGTGATGCCAGGATTCTCTCTTTCTTCAGGCGATAACCGATAGCCGATGATAAAAGGTTTTGTTGCATGGTCTGAAACTGCTTTTTTAACAGCGTCAACTACAGCAAGCGGGAAGGACATACGTTTTTCCAGTGTTCCACCACACTTGTCAGTTCTGCGATTTGAGTGTGGAGAAAAGAATTGCTGAATCAAATACGTATTGGCACCATGGATTTCAACTCCATCATACCCAGCTTCGATTGCTCTTCTGGTTGCTTCACCAAATGCTTTAATAATTTCATCGATTTCGTCTGCTGTCATTTCCCGAGGTACCACGGCATCGCCCCGTTCCGCTGATACCGCACTCGGAGCAATTGGTTGACGATCGAGCAATTCTTCAGGCGGGCACATTCTGCCACCGTGAAAAATTTGTAAAATCGCCTTTGAACCTTTTTCCTGTATAGCTGTCGCCACGCGTCTTAAACTAGGGATTAGGGAATCGGAATCTGCACCAAATTCACCCGGGAATCCTTTTCCATTCCTGGTGACGTATGTGCATGCGGTGATTACCGCTCCTACACCACCGGCACGTTCTTGATAATACGCAACTTCTTCGTCTGATACTTCACCATTTTCATGTGCCGCCGTATTGGTCATGGGTGCCATTGTAATACGGTTCTTTATTTCAACTCCAGAACGGAAGGTAAATGGTTTAAAAGCAGCTTCATATTTTTGCTTCATTTTTTTTCTCCTTTTGTTTACTCAAGTTTGTTAAAGGGTTTTGCTATTTAGCAAATGGATAACATAGACTACAAAAATTTCTTTGACAGGCACTTTTTTTATTCTATACAAAAAAATTTATAGAGATACATTAAAAGCTTGCCATAAGGATCGGCCAGTTTTGACCTATTTTAGCTGAGTAATTTCTGCCAATATTTCATAGGAATGGAGGCGGGCCTTATGATCGTAAACCTGGGCGATTGCCATGATTTCATCGGCTTGACTTTCAGCCAGAAACTTTTCCAGCTTTTCTTTTACGGTTTGAGGACTGCCGACAATCGAAGTTCCTAATTGGTTCTCAAGGGCAGCTATTTCATAGTCGCTCGCTATATCATTAATATTATCCACTGGCGGCTGCAATGGGACTTCCTTCCCGCGCATCAAATTCAAGAACTGCTGCTGCAATGTTGTAGCGAGTCGCTCAGCTTCTTGATCTGTGTCGGCCGCAATGATGTTTAGCCCTACCATTGCATGCGGCTTGTCCAGTACTTTAGAAGGCTTAAACGAACGGCGATACAGCTGGATAGCCGGCAGTGTGTTATGCGGCGAGAAATGGCTCGCAAATGCAAACGGCAGTCCAAGCTCTCCTGCTAGCTGGGCACTGTATCCGCTTGAACCTAACAGCCAAATAGGTATGTTTAATCCCTCACCCGGAATTGCTTTAACATGACTATATCCTTGTGCCAGGGAAGGGTCAAAGTAATTACGGAGCTCAGCCAGCTGCTCAGGGAAATCTTCTCCTGAACTTCTCAAGTCACGTCTTAATGCACGTGCGGTAAGCTGATCAGTGCCTGGTGCACGGCCCAAGCCAAGATCAATACGTCCTGGATATAATGATTCCAGAGTACCAAATTGCTCAGCAATAACAAGAGGTGCATGATTCGGCAGCATAATGCCGCCTGAACCTACCCGGATTTTTGATGTACCTGCTGCAACATGGGAAATGACTACCGATGTTGCAGAGCTGGCGATAAATGGCATATTATGATGCTCAGCGAGCCAATATCGGTTATACCCCAGCTTTTCAGCGAGCCGGGCCAGCTCCAAAGTATTGCGAAAAGAATCAGCCGGCGTACTTCCATCTGCAATTGGAGAGAGATCCAGGACCGAGAATGGAATATCCGTAATTTGTTTTGTATCATTTTCAGGCATATGCTCATCTTCTTTCTTTAAAAATTTCGTTTCAAACCTATAAAAGAATTTACAGGTTGTTTTCTTTGTCTTCTTTTCTGTTTCAATCTAAATCACATTAATTTAACTGATTTAATATCTGCAGAAAATACATCCTTTATTAGACTAGACACTGTTTAATTTACTGCAGCCTGAGCCAAAATTTCATAAGATCGCAGCCGTGCCTTATGATCAAAAATCTCTGTATGAGCCATAATTTCATCAGCGTCAGTCTTTTCTATTAACTCATGGAGCTGCTGCTTCACACCTGCAGGGTCCCCGATGATGGAAGTGAAAAGCTGTTCTTCAACCGCCCTGCGTTCATTATCGTTCCAAAGCTCGTCCATATTATCAACAGGAGGCAAAATGGGCGAAGGCTGTCCGCGGGTTAACAAAAGAAATTTTTGATACATCGAAGTGGCAAGCCTTTGTGCCTCCTGTTTCTCATCAGCAGCCACCACTTGAACGGCTAACAGTACATAAGGCTCCTCCAAAAATTGAGACGGACGAAAATAATTCCGGTACAGACTTATGGCCCCCATCATGTTACCTGGAGCAAAATGTCCCGCGAAAGAGAATGGTAACCCAAGTATTCCAGCCAATTGTGCACTATAAAACCCTGAACCTAACAGCCAAATTGGAACATTTGTTTTTTCGCCGGGAATGGCGTGAAAGCTAAATGAACCATTCTTAGTGGCTGTTCCTGTACCATAAAGATATGCGATAAGCTCCTCAAGCCGGGCATCAAATTCAGGTTCACCAGCAACCCGCTGCCGCAATACATTTGCTGTATATTGGTCGGTGCCAGGTGCCCGCCCCAATCCAAGGTCGATCCGGCCAGGGAAGAAGGTTTCTAATGTTCCAAATTGCTCAGCCACGGAAAGAGAAGAATAATGGGAAAGCAGCATTGCGCCTGATCCAATACGCATTTTTTCCGTGACAGAGGCTACTCGTCCAATTACGATCGGGGATGCTGAACTCGCCATTCCTGCCCAATTATGATGTTCAGCAAGCCAAAACCGTTTATATCCCCACTGCTCTGTTTTCTTTGCTAGATCAAGCGTGTTTTGAAGGGAAAGTTCGGCTGATCCTCCCTCGACAATTGGGGAGGGATCTAGTACTGAAAGTTCTATTTTCTTTGTCATAATTCTTCCTCCTTTTATACAATTTAATTTTTTAAAGCTGGCCTGTACCTTTATGGGTTGGAAAGTAGGGTAAAACAAATTCTCCAAGTTCCTGGATTACTTCCTCTGGAGGGCGCTTGGAAAAATACAGAACAAACGCCAAATGGTTGACACCAATCGCTTGAAATTGATGAAGTAGATCAACTAAACGGTTTCTTCCCACGGAATAGCCTAAGGGTATGGGGACAGGGATTTCATCGGGATTTTCCGATAAATCGATGAACAAGCTTTGAGAGAAGGATTTAAAATCTCCTGGAGCATGAACTTCAGCTAAAGCACGATAATCCTGGATAAGCTGCGCCTGTTGAATAATGCTTCTTGGGTATTGGAGCCACCCATCCCCATTCCTGGCTATCCAATTGATAGACTGATTGCTAAATCCAGTCACCATGGTCGGAATCGAAGATACAGGCTTTGGGATTAACCTCATATCTGTACCATCGATCAGCCCGGCGTGGCTGTGGATTGTCGGCTGATCCTCTTTTAACAGCCGGTTGAGAATTTCGAAATTTTCTTTAAATAACGGACCGCTTTCTTGCTTAGATATCCCTAAAGCTGTAAAGTCTTTTTCCCTGTCCCCTGATGCCACTCCCATAATCAATCGACCTGGAAACAATCGATCGATTGATGTAGCTTCCTTGGCTACCCTGACGGGGTGGCGCAAAGGGAGAACTACACTTCCTGTCACTAACGCAATGTGCTTCGTATAGGCAGCAAGATACGTCAAATAAATCCATAAATCGTACTTTTGGCCGTTATCATCAATATTCAAATTCTGCATCGTAATATCACGGAGCCATAATGAAGCAAAGCCATATTCCTCAATTTTACGTGCAAGCTCCAGCTGATTCTCCATAATCGGATTTTTAGACATCCTGGCAGTCGGGAGGATAAATCCGAGTGTCATTTTGTCTTTCTGGTACATGCTGTTATAGGCACGATGATTTTGAAAACTCACTCTTGGTCCTCCTTAAAAGGTTATATTTTTAAGCCTATATATTTTTCAAACTGTTTAATGGTTTCCTCATTGCGCCGATAATAAGTCCATTGTCCGATTCGTTTCATTTCCACTAGCCCACTTTGCAATAGGATAGACAAATACTGGGAGGTAGTGGACTGTGATAGTCCTACTTTGCTGCGAATATCACTAACACAAACCCCGCCATCAAAGCCTTTTTCTTTGATGACATGGGCCTGCGGGGAAAAATTATTATCAGGTTCTTTCAACATTTGCAGAATATTTACTCTTATTTGATTTGACAGAGCCTTGAAGATTTCAACTGCCTGTTCGTCATTTATCATATTTGATTCCCGATTCAACGCTGCCCGCCCCTTTCTGATCTTATTAAAATCTATTTTGCTTGGAATGCGTATAAACTATCGAACAAAAGGATATTGATAATTTGCGATATTTCTATATTATATCCCTTTATACCCAAAATCAAATATTATGCTTTAGAAAGGGCTAGTAAACGGCTTTAAAGGAACTACACCAATTAGGTTAGAGAACAGGTGCCAACGGTTTTTTAGATTTTGTGTGAAGATGTTTTTAAAGCTGATACCTTTGAGTGGGATAATGGATTTGAGTTTGCTGCAAGGATAGGGGACGAAGTAGTTAGGGATAGATCAGAAACAATTCATATGATTAGGGTTGAAGGGGAATGGAAGGGTAAATGAAATACTTGGTCAAGGACATGCTATCCATGATTTTGGTGCTACCTTTATATACAATTCACCAGATTCAAAAAAGTATTCCTGGCAAATTCCTATTGAATTTAAATTCACATCAAGAACAAAAGGATGTTCCATAATTGGAGGCCCATTATAATATAAAGCAGGGAGACGATTGGCAAGAGTATCCTGGCAAAGATTCTATAGAGAAACTTTATTATATTCTCTTCAAATGGTTCTCAGAAAGATTCACAGTAGAACAACTATTAGCTTACCTAATGTTATTAAAAATGTTTCAGAAGTTAGTGAATAACTTAGTTATGATAGATAATTTTTTTGTTTACCGTTTGTATAGGTACGGTGAACCGTACCTTAAGTAAATAAGGTTTTTAACGTGATTGTTTTTTTGAGGGTTCTGAAAATAGAAGTCGACGGTTCATAGGTGTTTCATTAACATATTCTGATATAAGCTATTCCAAAAGACTATCAGGAGATTTTGTAGTAATTCATAAAAAATTGTTAGGGAATAAGTGAGAAGCAGGGAGTGGTATAAATGAATCAATTTCTTCAGATGGGAGCCAATACAGTTTTAAGTTCTCCAAAAGGTAATGTTACTGTTAGCTACGAAATTTCTAATTCGATAGATATTTCCTTAACAGCTTTCCTTTTAACTGATTCAGACAAGGTACAAGGAGATAGCGGGATTATTTTTTATAATCAACCACAGAGCTCTTCTGGTGTAGCAACCCTTTTACCATCTGAGAAAGTGAGTAATACAAAAGTACATAAAATAAATTTTGACATGAGTAAAGTCCCTGAAGGTATTACAAAAATAGCTATAACTCTTACAGAGGATAATAGCACGGGATTTTCAAATATAAAGAATTTAAAGGCCGAGATATGTACTGATTATAATATCATCCAGTTAACCCCATCTAGTTTCACAAATGAAAATGGAATTGTCGTAGTAGAATTATATCTAAGGAATGGTCAGACAAAGGTAAAATCAATATGGCGAGGTTTTAATTCTGGGCTTGAGGGATTGTGTAAAAATTACGGTGTTGAGGTTGAATCTGATGAGCAAAGCAAGCCGTCTGAACCTAAAACTATTCAAAAACAAATCCCAAAAGAAACTGAAAAGCCTCTAACTATTCCTGAAAATAATAATAGACAAAATATGTTGTCGCCGATAAGCCTTGAAAAGGTAAAGGGGAAGGTAAGTCTAGACAAAGGTCAAAAGCCAGTTATCATTGATAAAACACCAGAAATTACTGCTACGGTATCTTGGAAGTCTGGAACAGATTATGATATATATGCTTTGGTTTATACAAAGAATGGTAAGCAGATAGATGTAGCCATGTTTGGCGCGAAAGGAACTCCTCCCCTTAGGAGTTTTGGCAATGGAGCAGTGGAACATATGGGGGATGTTGGGAGAAATAATCACTCAACTAAGACAGAAGAAATTAAATTAAGGTTAAATGATGATATTCTCGCAGTTGTTCCTGTGGTGTATTCTGCTCAGTCAAATGGAACTGGCTCATTCTACCGATACAAAGTGTCCATGAGTATAGATAATCATAACGGAACTTCCGTTACCATATTCGCCAAGAATGCAAATAATAATGATCGAATTTATTCCTGTGTGCCCGGAATCCTTCATAATATGGCAGATGGAGTTATTATTAGTCCGTTGGAGCTTTATAGTACACCGAACTCAGAGCGTAGACCTAAACTTAGGATGGGGTCTTCAAATATGGTAGAAGTTAAAATGGATAAAGGACCAATAAATGATTACAAGTAGACTAGAATTATATAATATTTGAAAATAAAATTGCTAGACAGATGGACCTTTAATCATTATATGTCATGTCTAGCTTCTTTTTTTTTATCTGAAATTTAGTGCCTGATCCCCAGTGCAGTAAATGATGAACTGCATGTTGTTAGCCCATTCTTAATGGAATCTTTTAATATCTTTTTTGATGAAATAAAGGATATGGGTATAAAAAAGATTTCATTAGTAACTACATTAAAAGAAGATAATCTTGACTTAATATAAAAATCAAATTCATTGCATTCATTTTGTATTAAACAGATAGACAGTACAGTTAAAACGTTCACCGTACTGCCGTCATATAACTGTTATATAGATTTGAACATTCCTTCATACATTCAAGGCGATTCCAGGTGGATTTGTACTTGACCTTACGGCAGGCGAAGAGTGATTAGTATAGCAGAAAAAGTGTTCTTAGGAAGCTTGATGAAGGCAGAGTACTTGGGCTAATATATCTACATGCCACTGTTGCATTAAAGCTTTAATACACTGGGGATCAGGCACCACTGTCAAAACAAAAAAGCTTGGGTCCTATGTACCAAGCTCATCTATACAAAAATGATGAAAAGAATATGTTTCTATTTGATCACTTGCATCATAATTTTGGTGACGTATTGTTCATTATGATTCATGACAACGGTATCATATATATATTCTTCAAAAACATATTCCCCTAAGGCTAAATTAAAGCGGTCCAACTCGGAAAAAAGACGCTTATATGTATTATGTATGGTTTTCTCTTCCCCAATATGATAGCCAATGAGAAAATCACCCTTAACGCTTTTAAAATATGGATATCCTTCCTTTGGATGTGGCTGCTCGATATATAAATAGCTATAATTAGTGAATTCTCCCTTTACTACTTGCTCCCGTTTTCTGATAATTCCGATTGGATATCCTGTATCCAGCTGGGATACGTTCAATTCATTAATAAAATCTGAAAAGGCCTCTACATATTCTTCATCGGTTAAATTTTCAATATTTCTACTTAAATAAAGTGTTACTTCTGGTAATTGTTCAAGCGTAACTTGATGAAAATCAAGATGTGACGCTTCTTCCATTAAGGCTATTTTTGCCTCAATCATTTTTTCCTTCATTTCAATCTCCTGCCGTTTTTTCACGATCTCTTCTTTTTTTTGATACATTAAAGACAAAAAACTTTCAGGCGATTTATGTTGCGTATAGTGGTGAATATCATTTAGCGACATACCAAGCTCCTTTAATAAATCAATCACAAAGAATAGCTCTATCTGGCGAATTGAATAATAACGGTAACCTTTTTCATTTTTTACAACCGGAGACAAAAGCCCGATCTGATCGTAATAAAAGAGTGTCTGTTTGTTTACTTTGCAAAGCTTCGCGAATTCCCCGGTCGTTAAATATTTTCCATTTTTTTTTTTCATTTTTTACAGCTCCATGCTTGAGTATATAGTTACTATATACACTAGGATAGAAATAGTAAACACTATAAGGTAGTTGGTTTTTTAAAGGGGATGTAAAAGATGAAAACACATAAAGTCTCGTTAGGATTAGTTTTAATGAATTTATTTATAGCCTTTTTGGGAATTGGTCTGGTCATTCCGGTCTTACCTACATTAATGAATGAATTAGGCCTTACCGGAGCGACAATTGGGTATTTAACAGCAGCCTTTGCCATTGCTCAATTGATTGTTTCACCCTTTGCAGGGAAAGCAGCAGATACATTCGGCAGGAAAATTATGATTGTCATTGGCTTATTTATTTTCGGTCTTTCAGAATTTTTATTTGGGATTGGCAAAGAAATCGAGATCCTTTTTATTTCGCGTATTTTAGGTGGAATTAGTGCTGCATTCATTATGCCGGCGGTTACCGCTTTTATTGCGGATATCACAAATTTGGATACTCGGCCGAAAGCACTTGGGTATATGTCAGCTGCCATTAGTACAGGATTTATTATTGGACCAGGTATTGGCGGATTCTTAGCCGAATTTGGTACACGGGTACCCTTCTACTTTGCAGGAGCACTTGGTACACTTGCGGGAATCCTTTCGCTTCTTTTATTATCTGAGCCGAATCGTAATGAAGATCATCATGAACAAGTCTCAGATGGGAAGAGCGGCTTCAAACGCATTTTTGCCTCAAGATACTTCCTTGCGTTTATCTTAATTTTTATTGCCTCATTTGGGTTAGCGGCTTTTGAATCGTTCTTTAGTTTATTTGTGGATCATAAATTTCAATTTGCTCCTTCCGATATAGCTATTGTGATCACAGGTGGTGCGATTTTTGGCGCTGTTTCACAAGTCATCTTATTTGATCGGCTAACACGAATGTGGGGTGAAATTAAACTGATTCGCTATTGCTTACTGTTATCTGCCGTACTTGTCTTTTTCATGACGGTTGTTCATACTTATTTCGCCATTTTATTGGTTACATTTCTTGTTTTTGTTGGATTCGATTTATTCCGACCAGCGGTTACTTCCTACCTTTCAACTGCTGCCGGGAACGAACAAGGTTTCGTAGGTGGAATGAACTCAATGTTTACAAGTTTAGCGAACATAAGTGGACCCATTATTGGGGGAATCTTATTTGATATCGATATTAACTATCCTTATTATTTTGCGACTGTCATCCTAGTTCTGGGAATCATACTTACATTGTACTGGCAGAAGCAAGCAAGTAATACTTCCAAAAAAGTGAAGGCCAGTGTAGCTAATTGATCAAATATTGAGAAAGAAGTGAACAATAGTATTAACGGAGTTTAGTAAAATTAGAATCAATGGTAAAATAATGAGAATTAATGAAGCCTATGGGGATGGGCAATTGTGATTTTAATAAAGGGGGTGTGAGAAGTTGAAATATCGTAAAGCCACTATCGATGATATTGATAAATTGGTCGAGTTAAGAAAAAAGCAATTAGTTGATGAGGGGATAGAACCTAATATAGATATTGATAAGGAACTATGTGTTTTCTTTAAAAATAAACTAAGCAATGGTACTTTAATCCAATGGCTAGTGGAAGATAATGAAGAAATTATAGCTTGTGGTGCAGTCATTTTTTATGAATTTCCACCTAGTTACACCAATAAGACTGGAAAAAAGGCTTATATCGCAAATATGTATACTAATGGAAATTATCGTGGGCAAGGAATTGCAACAACGCTGTTAACTAAATTAGTTGATGAAGTTAAGCTTGCAGGTGTTTCAAAAATATGGCTTGGGGCTTCAAAAATGGGTAGACCAGTGTATCAGAAGTTTGGGTTTACGGAAACGGATGAATTTCTAGAATTCTCCTTTTCTTGATACGTATGCAGCACATAATTTTTTAATGTACAAAGAACCAGACATATCAAAAGGGAATAAGCTAGACCAATGACATTTCACAAGGTCAATGGCCAGCCCCCTTGATATGAATGGTTCTTTTTTAGATTGCGTGAACTAAGAAACAAAAAACAAGAAATTACTTAATACTAGTAGATATAAACATTGAGGCATCTTGATTCATAAAAATACGATTACCATGATAGAATGTCTTAATTTCGATTGATGTAAATCCAACCTCGGTTAATCTTTTTTTCAGTTCTTCATGTGAAAAACCGTTATGAACTTTCGGATGATTTATTTTTTCGTTTTTATCAAAATCAATAATTATTAGCTTGCCACCATTAGTTAAAATGTTGAACAATTCTTGTAAAATCTTTTTAGTATCCGTAATATGAAGAAGGACTAATGACAGTAAAACAACGTCAGCCTTAAGTTCAGGTGTTTCTTGAGTAAAATCTGAATAAAGTACTTTTGCGTTGGTAATTCCTTGGTGAGAAATTTTAACTTTCGCAACCTCCAACATTTGTTTGGATGAATCTACCAACAAAATGGAATCTACCAAGTCTGATAATTCTAAACTAATTAGACCTGTACCACTCCCATAGTCAATTAAAGATTTTGATTTATTATTTCGTAATTCTGGTCTTACTTCCTTAACTATAACCTTCGCTAATTCAATTCTATCTTCTGTATCATAACTTTTTGCCAGTTGTTCAAAAACGTTATTTTCCATCTTCCACTCTCCTATTTATTAAACATTAATGCTACATATTGGCCATTATAGCAAAAATCAAGTTGACAATATTATATAAGTGGTAGTATCTATTTTATGGAAAAGAACCTTATCCTTATTCCGTTTAAAAATAAATATCTGGTATAGATTTTAACAAAAAAATATAGACAAAAACCTTTCTCTTGTTGAGGTATTACGTAAAATAGCTGTAGAAAAACAAATGACGGTAGCGCAGCTTGCTGTTGCGTGGGTTTTAGCTAAAGGAGAAGATAAAGACTTAGCAAATCTATTCGAAAAGAATTTCGACACTACTTCAGTTTTAAGATTATATTAAGAAAAATGAGCTATATTTAAGACAATCTTTTTCAAGACCCCCTATTTAATAAATAACTGGATGCCCTCAAGGATTGTTTTCGAACAATCTTGAGGGCTATTTTTTTTCGAAAAGATGTTCAAATGGGTAGGGGGCAAGCAAGATCAATAGTCATGTAAGAAGGTATTTGTAAATCGTGTCACGAATATATTTTATATTGTTTGTACGGAAGGTAATAGTGAAGAACAAGGAATATTTAAGAAAGAGAAACTGATACAAAATATTAATACTGTAATTAATCGAGACTGTGAGGCCGAAAAAATGGACGGATGGGTTATAGTCTTTTTCAGTTTATTTGTTGTTCTTTATGGATTTTATGCAATTAATTTATTTCTTCCAAAAAAGAAAAATCTAAAATATATAATCTCTCTCTGCTTCTTGATCGTAGGTTTACTAGGATGGCTGTATATTTGGATTGGCTCGGGCTGGTTAATGACCGACATTATTAGTACTGCCTTTATAGTGTTATCGGCTATCTCTGTTTTAGTTGCTTTACTATTGGATTTAGGTTCAAAGATAAAAGACAAGCGCAAATCCACAATAAATTAACGTCTGAAAGTTGGTGCCAAACCCCCAGCGCAGAAGAGCATTAACGTAGTGGGGTCAGGCGCCTTTTTCTGTTCATGAACAAGAGCGCAATAATGACCAATGAGAGTTTGATTTCTTGAGTGAATGCTGAAACTTTTCCTGATTCATTCAGTCTGATTTTGTAAAGGGGTGTTAAAAAAATGAAGAAATTAATAGCTCTATTTATACTTGTGAGTTTCTTTCTATTGGTTACGGGTTGTGGAACGGGAAATAAGTCAGGAGGTTTGGAAATCTCTAGTGATGTAGACTTTGGCAAGGACGATTATCAAAAAGTCATTCCCTTCAATAATAAATTGGGAATGGCATTGTTGTCGGAAGTAGAAGCGGATGGAAATGGCAATACCTTCATTTCTCCTATGAGTTTATTCATGGCATTGTCCATGATATATAACGGAGCCGATGGGGGGACGAAGACAGAAATAGCAAAGGTTTTGCAGAATGAAGGAATGAATGTAACCGAGCTGAATAAAGCGAATGCCTCAATGTTGTCAAAGCTTCATAGTAACGCAAAGAAGGTTCAGCTGAATGTCGCTAACTCGATTTGGCTAAACGAAAAGTATCATTTTCAGACCGATTTTGCCCAAAATAACAAAGATTATTTTAATGCTAAAGTACAAGAAATTGATATAACCGATAGTCAGTCTCCCAAAATGATCAATGAGTGGGTTAAAAAATCGACGAATGATAAAATAGAAAAAATTGTTGATGCACCTTTTGATCCTGATTTAGTGGCCATCCTCATTAACGCGATATATTTTAAAGGAGATTGGAAGTATGGATTTGATAAAAAACAAACAGAAAATCGCACTTTTTATTTAGAAGACGGTACCACAAAAGATGTGCCGCTCATGTCTCTTAATGAAAAATTAGCTTATATGGGCAATGAAGATTTTCAAGCTGTTTCCCTCCCTTATGGCGATGGGGAAATGAGCATGAAAATATTTCTTCCGAGAGAAAATTCCAGTTTGGAAAAATTCAAAAAAATGCTCACAAATGATAATTGGGAGAAATGGAACTCAGAATTCTATGAAAATAAAGGAACGGTTAGGCTTCCAAAATTTCAACTGGAATACGAAGTATTGTTGAATGAATTATTAAAGAGGCTTGGTATGACGACAGCATTTAGTGAAAGTGCAAATTTCACAAAAATGATTAAAGAAAGTGATCCATTAATGATTAGTAAAGTGAAACAAAAAACATATATAGATGTGTTTGAAGAAGGCACAGAAGCAGCTGGGGCCACCTCAGTAGAGATGACTAAATCGTCGGCACCCGTGGATGGACCATTCCAGATGGAGGTGAATCGACCATTTTTCTTTGCCATTACAGATGTTGAAACGGGTTTAGTATTATTCATGGGTTCGATTTCCAATCCACAGCAAGGGAAGTAGTCACTTACGTGAGAGAACTAACTCGAGGAAAGTTGTAACACGCTGGGGGTCAGGCACCTTCTTCGTTAAGCTAGCTAATAACCTAACTAGGACTTCATCTTAATATATAAAATCTTCTTCAAAAGGATTAGGACTTAAATTGTAGAATTACTATTACAACCAAATTTATAAGGGGGAAAGCTATGCAGGACTTATCAGGCAAAGTGATTCTCATTACTGGAGCAAGTTCAGGGATTGGGTTTGCCACAGCCCATTTAGTAGCATCTAGAGGAGCAAAAGTTATTATTAATTTTCATTCAAATGAGAGGGGGGCAATGGAGGCTGTCCAACTGATTAGAGAAAAAGACGGAGACGCAATTGCTATTCAAGCTGATGTTATGAAAAAAGAAGAAGTGAACTCAATGGTTGAACAAGCTCTTTCTTCATTTGGCACGATTGATGTTTTGGTTAATAATGCTGGTGGTGGAATCCATCAAAGCAGCTTTATGGATATGAGTGAAGAACTGTGGGAAGAAACGTTTAGGTTAAATGTAAATAGTGTTCTTTTATGCTCTCAAGCCGTATTAAAACATATGATTCCGAAGAAGAATGGCAAAATCATCAATGTATCTTCGGCCGCAGCTCGAATTGGAGGTGCAGGAGAAAGTATTCACTATGCATCGACTAAAGGAGCAGTAAATACAATGACCATTGGTATGTCCAGAGAGCTAATTGAATATGGAATTATCGTGAATGGAGTGGCACCAGGAATTGTAGAAACGCCTTTTCACGAGAAATTTGCTCCAAACGATAATCGTCTTGAGCGTATGGCTTCATCTGTACCAATTAAACGGGCTGCAGCACCAAAGGAAATAGCAGAGGTGATTGCTTTCCTTTCTTCCGATGCTTCAAATTACATATTAGGAGAAATTATAAATGTTAGTGGTGGAAGGTAACTAAATTTTGATCAATTTTGTTCGAAAAGATGAATTTTTATATGCAATGAAATAAAGGATATAGAGTGAAATTTAATCAATCTTTTTACAATACCAACAATAATGAAAACAAAAAGGAGTAAGTTATGTGCCGGAACATTAGATCATTATTTAATTTCGACCCACCAGCTACTGAAGAAGAGATTCATGCAGCATCTCTTCAGTACGTTAGAAAGATAACGGGTTATAACAAGCCCTCAAAGGCGAATGAGGAGGCGTTTATTCGTGCAGTCAATGAGATTGCAATGGTTTCTAGAGAACTATTGAACACACTGGTAACGAGTACCGAGCCACGGAATCGTGAGGTCGAAGCTGAGCGTGCTCGTACTAGAGCAGCTAAAAGGTATGGAACTAATTAGAGGACTAAAGAATAGAAAAAAAGTGAAAGCTTTTTTTGATTTTTCATTATTCCGCAATCGGGCGCGATTGTTGTAGATTATCGGTAGAAAATGATCAAACTTTTTTATAAAAATTGTATAGTGCTTCATAAAGAATGAACCTGTTTTGAACAATCCTTTTCAAAACAGGTTCATTTAATTTAACGTAAAATGTGGATTTGCGGGGTGCTTTTAATCAATTTTTATTTTAAAGCAACATTGATAATAACTCGCCTAAAACAGATTTTATTGGGAAACTGCGAATTTCTATGATTCTCCCTTCAAAGTTGGCCCCCATAATATCACCTCTTTACCATGGGGATCGTTTGTGATCTGTCGAGAAGGGATAAATTTGAAAAAATGGATCCCTTCATTATCATAGATCTCCGGATTCGGATGCGTTAGTGGTTAAAATGTGGTCAGGTCGCTCCCGTCGGCTTCTTTAAAATGGCTTAACGACCATAAGCACCAATATGGCAATCATCAGCAGCTGTGCCGCAGTCTCGATTGGTACGATCTTTTTCATCAACAGTCCGAACTCGGCGGGTATTTCATTACCCTGGTCTTGACTTTCAGATACGAACTTTATGATCTTCTTCATACGCGGCTCGATGAATCCGTCGATCATGACGACCATAAGCAACGATAAAAGGAAGGATACATTCAGCCACATTTGAGATAATCCCATCTTGGTTATGATCATAAGCCAAACCCCGGTTATAATAAGTACGGCTCCGCCAATTTTAGGTATTATGGCAAGCTTGGTTGTTATGCCAAAAGCAAAGCGCAGCTGACCGACGGATCTAGCGGATCTTCGAATGATGGGCATCACGAAAGCTAGACCAATTATGGCGACCGAAGCCAATATATGCAAAACGAGCAGTAATCCAAACAAACCGATTATCTCCCTTCTCCTCGGTGCACCAGAATATCGCTTTGATAGGCAAGACCGACCCTTTTTCTTTTAAACGATCCTCCGAGCTCTATATGGTCCAACATACATTTCGCGACATCGTCATAAGTAACAACCAGCTCTTGAAGTCGGCTGAACAAGTGACGGGCTATATCTGCCTCGGAATATTGCTTGATTATCTCCGGAATCGGAATGGGCAAGGTTTCCGTTGTTACATGCAGATTAACCGGATCTGGATGCTCTATTGAATCAATCATTGTTCCCGGACACATAATGGACCAATCGAGTTGAGTCTGCTGTAGCCGTTCGAAATTCCGGTTGTGATTTTTATACTCAGGCGGGAAGCCGGGTAAATTGTTGCCGATAAGACCGGTATATGGAATACCCAGCAGACCGGCTCCTCCCATTATCAATACCCGCCCAGAGAAACTAGGTTGGAATTCACATTGGGTTATAATGTTATCGACGATACGAACAAACTCTTCTCCCTGGCCCGCATGGCCGGCTGCAATAATAGCGGCGTCTTGATGCGCGAGCGCCTCACCGACGCTGACCGGGTCCATAATATCGTCCACGATCACCTTCACATGCTGTGCGGAATGCTCAGCTAGTTGATCATAAAGCTTCTCAGAATTTCGCACAAATGCGGTCATTTCATGCCCCATTTTTATCCCTTGTGCCAACACTCTTTTTCCTGTATTCCCCGTCGCTCCAAAAACAATAATTTTCATCGTTTTTTCCTCCTCTTAAATGTATCCCAATATTTGGTTAACTCAAGCTTAGCATCGTTTAAATATTATGTTAAGAACCCACTTTAAAGTAAGGTACTTACTTAAAAGTAAGCATGACAGAATGGGATGACTAAATTGTTCACGTAGAGTTCGGAAGGACAGGAAATTTCTAAAGAAATATTAGCGACAATCCTACTATCAGGAGTTTTATTTACTCAAACCCGAAAATTTATTCATAACAGGAGTGCCGACTGTAGGTAAACAAAAGCTGCCCGGTATCTCGTGGCAGCTTTTGTTTTGAGTTGATTGAATTAGTGTACAAGTTTAATGAACCAGCTTTAAGACGCTGATTCTTTATATTTCCGCTTATTATGATTTTCTCCCCAAGCACACATGACTTCTGCTACAGGGATCAATGTTTTGCCGTATTCACTAAGGGAATATTCTACTTTTGGAGGGATGGTAGGGTAGATCGTTCTATCGACTATGCCTTCTCGTTCCAACTCACGGAGATGTTGTGAAAGCATTTTTTGTGAAACATCAGGTATAAGCTTTTCCAGATCGTTGAATCGCTTATTGGATTCAATCAAATGCCATAAAATCATTGGCTTCCATTTGCCACCTAAAACATGAATGAGTGTCTCAACTGGACATTCACGCTGATGAATCATTGATAAATCCTCCCCTTGCTTTTAAGTAAGTGCATTATCTGAAGTAAACACTTAACAAAATTTTACAATAGATTATACAACCAAGTCAATCAAATGAAACTAAAAAGGATAAAAAAGGATTGTAGAAGTAGCTTTCAGGAACAAATATAGATCTGGGCTTTTACGATTGTCGAAATTAGTTGCATGGTAGAAAAATGATGGATGTCCATCTTTTTTTGTAAGCTTAGCCTGAAGTACACACGTATTTTAGGCTACTCGTGTTGTATCGTATAAAATGTATAAAAATAGACCTACCCTGCGTTGCTGAGAAGATCTACAAGCGTTGGGGAAATAAGTATATTGTTCTATAATAAAAAGTATAGATATCTAGATGGTGAAAAGAAGGGGATGGGGAGCAATGTTAGTTAGAGAAGTGACAGAAAATGAATACTTAGAAGCAATCAAACTGTCGGAGTATGCGTTTCAATATAAAGTTTCTGAAGCTGACAAACCAGCTAGAAAAGAATCCTTGAAAGACCACAAGATTATAGGAATATGGGATGACAACATGCTGGCGGCCAAATTGCACATGATTCCGCTAAAAGTTTTCATGAAGGATGCTGAATGGGAAATGGGGGGAATCGCAGGAGTCGCTAGCTACCCGGAATATAGACGAAATGGTTATATAAAAACACTCATGATTGATTCGTTAAAACACATGCAAAATAATGGTCAGATAGTATCCTTATTACACCCATTTGATATCTCTTTCTATAGGAAGTATGGCTGGGAAATATTAAGTGAACAGAAAAAGTTAACGATTGAAAAAATCGACCTTAAGTTCCTCGAAATGCAGCCAGGATTTATTAGAAGATATACAAAAGAGACTCATAATGAAGAGATTGAAAAGATTTACGACCAATTTTGCACTCAATATACAGGTATGCTCAAACGCGATACAAATTGGTGGAAACAAAAGGTATATGGTGAAGATTCGCAGCTAGCTGTTTATTACAATTCCAATCAAGAGGCTAAGGGCTATATTCTCTATGAGGTAAAGGATAGAAAAATGACGGTGGAGGAGCTCGTTGCTCTTGACCACGAAGGAAGAATCGGGCTATGGAATTTCATCTGCCAGCATGACTCCATGGTGGAGAACGTGACAATTAACCTTCCAATTCATGATCCTTTACCATATTTAATGCCGCAGCCAAAGGTGAAAACAGAGTTATATCCTTATTTTATGGCGAGGGTCGTAAATGCTGAGGAGTGTTTGCGCAGATTTCCGTTCATTCAGGACAGTGAGTCCCTATTCCTGCATCTTGAAGATTTATATGCACCCTGGAATAATGGGAGCTATTTGCTCGGAAAGGGAGAAATCAAGGTATATAAAGAAAAAGCCGGAGCTCAATGTGTTCACCCTCCGAAAAAAGGGATTCAATTAAACATCAATTCCCTCTCAACGATCCTATTCGGTTACAAAAGACCAATGGAGCTTTATGATATGGGATACTTGAAAGGTTCCAAGACAGAGATTGAACTTTTTGAAAAAATGGTTCCAGCGCTTAAATCATCCTTTTTGGATTTCTTTTGATATTTTTTCAAGGAATCCTCAAATAGAGACCTTGCTGCTATGAAGCAAGGTCTACTTTATTGCCCAAGCACACTTCTCTTTCCAAGGTAATTGCCACAAGGGGGGATGGTGCAGAAACCGTATTGGTCGGAGAAACGTATCATGAATCCAATCAAAAAGGAGTGGAGGGAGATTAACCCCGCCACTCAAAGAAAATCCTAATTTCCTTGTTTTATTACGTATCCCAATAATCCGTGTAATGTTCTCACAAAGGAAGCTGCTGATTCTCGCATCTAGGATCAAGAGGGTCCACACTTATCGGTTGGGGGGATCAGGTTAAGCACCCGATCTGATAAATAGACGGAAAAATTCCGCTTAATTAGGAATTGCTGTTAAAAAAGGCTTAAATAGACGGAGAGATTCCGCCTATTGACTTGAAAAATTCGAAAATGGGGGATTTTGCTTGGCATAATCGGAAAATCTCCCCTTATTTACCCCAAAACGAGCTCCAATCTGCAACTAACCGGAAAATCTCCGCTTATTTTACTTTTGCTGGTACTAGATTAAGGACAAGACATCTGATTTAGAAGATTGCAAAAGAACCCCATTTTGATGTGTTACGGTGAACCGTATCACAGGTAAGTGTGATTTTATATAAATAAGGTTTACTCGCCAATTACTATGGCGAGTTTCACTTTTTATATACCAATAACGGTGACAATACGACTATCATTTCGGGACGTATTTTAAGAAAAGCACCTCAAAACGGAACCCTTTACTTCTACAATAGGAGTTTTTCTTTTGTTTATGGCTGTGTTAAAAGTAAATGTTGATTTCCGTTTCAGGCGCTTCGCTTTCCAATTTTGCATGTATCTCGGTGGTACCCCATTAAGATACCTTTAAGCCTTGAGAAGGTTGGCTTTGCTTTAACGGTTTAGAGACATTAAAGACGATATTTAGAAAAATGGCCGTAAAACTGCCAGCAACTATCCCGCTACTTGTTAGGATTTTAATACTTTCTGGCAACTGTGCAAATAGATCTGGAACCGTTGTGACACCTAAACCGACACCAACAGAGCAAGCGATGATCAAAAGATTTTCTTGAGATGAAAAATCAACTTTGCTAAGCATTTTTATTCCGGAAGCAATCACCATCCCAAACATAGCCACCATCGCACCGCCGAGTACGGCGGTAGGAATTACGGTTGTTAAGGCAGCAATTTTTGGAACAAATCCAAGAAGGATCAATATGCCAGCTGCTGTATAAATGACCTTTTTGTCTTTTACGCCTGAAAACTGAACAAGTCCGACATTTTGCGAATAGGTGGTATAGGGGAATGAATTAAAAACGGCTCCAATGACACTAGCCAGACCTTCGGAACGATAGCCTTTTACCAAATCTTTTTCCGTAAGTTTCCTCCCAGTAATATCACTTAAAGCAAAATAGACACCTGATGATTCTACGAGACTCACAATCGCTACAAGGGTCATGGTAATGATCGGTGCCAGCTCAAATGATGGTGTGGCAAAATGGAAAGGGGTTACCATATGGAACCAGGAAGCCTCACCGACTGAAGAAAAGTTAACTTTTCCCATAAAGAAAGCTACACTTGTTCCAGCCATCAATCCTAACAGAATAGATATCGCGCGAATAAAGCCTTTAAAAAATCGATAAAGGATAATAATGAATAATAATGTCCCAAATGCAAGCGTAATATTGGTAATGGAACCGAAGTCAGGGCTGCCTTGACCCCCAGCAACGTTATTCATAGCGACTGGAATCAGTGTTGTTCCAATGATGGTTACGACAGAGCCGGTAACGACTGGCGGAAAGAAACGGATCATCTTTCCAAAGAAAGTCGCAATGAGCATAATAATTATTCCAGAAACCAGTATCGATCCATAGATAGCGGAAAGACCATACTGTCCTCCAATCGCAATGATCGGCCCCACAGCGGTAAACGTACAGCCCAGCACGATGGGTAGTCCAATACCGAAATAACGATTTTGCCATACTTGAAGTAATGTGGCGATTCCACTTGTCAGAATATCAAGTGAGACTAAATAGGCTAATTGTTTACTAGAAAGACCAAGTGCCCCGCCAATAATTAGAGGAACGATGACGGCCCCTGCATACATCGCTAATACATGCTGAATCCCTAAAGAAGTGGTTTTCAATGGATGTTGTTTCATTAGACCAATTCCTCCACTTTTTCATTGATAAAGGTGACTTCTCCATTTTCTAAAGAGGCAATTCTTGCTATGGATTCAACCCTAAGCCCTTGTTTCGATAATATTTGAGCTCCTTGTTGGAAAGACTTTTCAATCACGATGCCAATCCCTTTAACCTTGGCACCGCTTTGTTGAACGATGTCTACTAAACCAAGAGCTGCTTGTCCATTCGCAAGGAAATCATCAATGATTAGCACCCGATCTTCTTTATTTACATATTTTTTTGAAATAGAGATTTCTTTTGTTTCATTTTTGGTAAAAGAATGAACACTCGCTGTCAGCAAATCTCCATTAAGTGTTAAGGATTTTCTTTTTCGAGCAAATACAACCGGAACCTTTAAAAATAAACCAGCCATTACCGCTGGTGCAATCCCCGATGATTCAATCGTTACGATTTTCGTGACTCCATCATTCGCAAATCGTTCTGCAAACTCTTTTCCAATTTCGAGCATTAAGTTGGGATCAATTTGGTGGTTTAAAAACGAATCTACCTTTAATACATGCTCTGATAGTACATTTCCGTCCTTTATAATTCTTTTTTCTAAAAAGTTCATTGTATCGTTTCCCCCTAATGAAAATTAAAAAGCCCAAAGATCATCGCTCACTTCAATAATCGAGTGAGGCAATGACCTTTGGGCTAAATGTCCAAAAGGAAATAGAAAAAGCGCACGATTAACCTGTGCATTTCTCTCATTACCCACTCATAGTCAGATTATTTACGGTAATCCGGTAGAAACTTGCAGGCCATATTCCTGCGATTATATGAGCGAAGTCTAATAAATTTATGTTCACATTATAGCATGTTGACACAGTAATTCAACCCTAAATTTCAAAAAAACGAACAATAATTCATTCGATAATAAGATTGTTCGCCTTTTTAGAACGCTTTCATTAGATAAAGTGCATCGAACGAAATCTTGAGGGGGTGTTGTCTCACCACTTAATTTCGTATTTTTCACACTGAGGGTCAGGCACCACTTTTTGAGGGCTCTTTTTCTAGTAGTAACATTTGAACTAGACTAGCAAAAATAATAAACTTGAATTATCTGAAAAAGTGGAGAGCGAGGATTCCAAATGGCTAAATTAGATGGAAAAGTAGCAGTGATTACAGGTGGAGCAGGAGGGATTGGAAAGGAAACTGCTGAATTATTTTTAAAAGAAGGTGCAAAGGTTGTTTTAGTGGGTAGATCAGTTGAATCCCTTCAAAATGCTAAAGCTGAACTTGATTCGTTTGGGGAGGTAATCATAGTTAAAGCAGATGTTTCCCAGGAATCTGACACCATTCAGTATGTCAAAACAGCAGTGGATCACTTTGGGAAGATTGATATTTTCTTCAATAATGCAGGCATAGAAGGGAAAATCGCGCCCTTGGTTGAACAATCAGTTGAGGACTTTGATGATGTGATGAATATCAACGTACGAGGTGTCTTCTTAGGATTAAAGCATGTTCTGCCCGTCATGATGGCGCAAGGTGGGGGGAGTATTATCAATACAGCTTCTGATGCGAGCTGGATGGGATATCCCACTCTATCACCCTATGTTGCTTCAAAGCATGCTGTAGTAGGTCTAACAAAAACAGCAGCACTAGAAGCAGCAAACCAAAATGTACGCGTCAATTCGATTCATCCTACAAGCGTGAATACGAGAATGATGAGATCGATTGAGGAAAGAACTTACCCAGGCCAGCCTGAACAAGCTTATGAAGAGTATAAACAGCTCATTCCTTTTGGAAGATATGCAGAACCACTTGAAATCGCCAAATTGGTTCTATTCCTTGCTTCCGATGATAGTTCGTTTATCAGTGGCAGTCAGTATCGGATCGATGGCGGGATGTCTGCAAACTCGAATTAAACGGAAGAAATTAAATTAAAGCATAAAACCTTGCTGATGAAACTAAACGGGTTCTCTTTTAGGAGGGAAACACCTATTTTAAGGAGCAAATCGCATTAAAATTAGCAGATTAATAACAATATAAATCACAAATAAAAGAGCAGGAAATTCCTGCTCTTTTATTTATTGAGAAAAATATTTTCTAATGTCAGTTTATTTTCTTTATCTAAAGTTCCATACCCTTCTTTTATATTGTTACTAATAATTGTTGCCGTATCATTACTTTGATTGAACCAAATCTGATATTCAAATAATCTTTCAGGCATATTCTCATCATACTTGAAAAAAAGGGTTGCCTTTACATCTTCTTTTCTAGCCATTTTAGGTATTACATTTGGTTCCCACTTAATTTGTTTAAATGCTTTTCTTAATGCAGATACCGTTGCTTCATCAGTAATCATTACAGCTTCTTCATAGTTTTCATCTGACTTAACCACTTCAATATCTATTCTAGTAACTTGATTTAAATTAAAGTCCTTTGAATCTTTATTTGTACACCCCATTAGAAAAATTGTAAAGAAAATACAAATAATAAAATAGTTATCCCTTTTTTTAGACAAAGAAATCTCCCCCTGTTATCTAAGTCTTTATTAAATTATACAACATTTACCAACAGATACCTCAACTATCTCAAGTAAAATCACCAAAGAAACAGCATTTTAATCAGCGAAGACAATAGTTATTGTCCTCTTACATTTTATTTGCTAATTTTGAGCTGATTTTGGTACCGTTGCAACAAAATCTTTGATTTCTCAATAAAAAAGACATACCTAAATTCTGTTGTTTGGTATGTTAATTCATTAATAATTTATCACTTTTCTCTCCTAAAGGAGAGCCCGTTAGAATAAACCAGCAGGGTTTTTGTTTTTATGGGGAAAAGAATATTCGTTTTTAGGCTTGTAATAAATAAATCCCCGAAATAACTTTCTGAAAATTCATTGACTTTAGTGTCGATAATTATATAATAAATATTATTATTCCGATTAAATTAATATGAATTATTCGTAAGCACATCACTAGTAACCTTTTGATTGATAAATTGTTTGTTAATAAAAAGAATGCAAGTAAAAATGTTTTTGAAAGGTGAAGAAAATGAAACTCTTTAGCTCCATTCTTGATTTAATTGGGAACACCCCAACTGTCAAACTTAATAAAATACCAGACCCATCTGGTGCTGAAGTATATATAAAACTTGAATCCTTTAACCCCGGCGGAAGCGTGAAGGACCGTGCAGCAATGAATATGATTGAACGTGCGGAGGAAACGGGGAAACTGATACCTGGAAAAAGTACGATTATTGAACCGACATCTGGAAATACGGGTATTGGCATTGCCATGGTAGCTGCCGTGAAAGGCTATCGCTGTATTATCACCATGCCTGACAATGCCACTCAAGAGCGTGTGAAAATCTTAAAGGCTTATGGAGCTGAAGTTCATTTAACTCCAGCGGCATTGCGCATGCAAGGAGCGATTGATGAGGCCAATCGTTTGGCCAGCGAGCTTCCGGACAGTTTTATTCCCATGCAGTTTGAGAACCCAGCCAATGCTGACGCCCACCGTGGAACGACTGCTGTCGAGATTTTGGAAGCTTTTGAAGGAAAGCTGGATGCCTTAGTGGTAACGGCAGGAACTGGCGGCACTGTAACCGGTGTCGGAGAAGAATTAAAGAAATCCATCCCAAATTTAAAAATTTATGTGGTCGAGCCATTCGGATCACCGGTCCTATCAGGTGGTAATCCAGGACCTCATAAAATCCCCGGAACAGGTCCAGGGTTTATCCCGAAAATATTAAACCGCGAAATTTTCGATGAAATCCTGCTCATTAAAGATGAAGATGCTGCGGTAATGGCCCGCCAACTTGCAGCTCGAGAAGGAATCTTTGTTGGGGCATCTGGTGCATCCACTGCCCATTTTGCTGTTGAAATTGCCAAAAGACTCCCATCTTCAGCGAGGGTACTGTGTTTGGCTCCGGATACAGGAGAACGGTATCTCTCTTCTGACTTGTTTCCGGGATAAAGTAATCGAATAAAAATAAAGCTTCCTCCAACGAGGAAGCTTTATTTTTTCGTGTAATCATTTGGGCTTGACCTTAAATTTCAATAATAATCGGGAGGATCATCGGCCTTCTCTTTATTAAGCTTATTATTTATAACACCTTAATTACTAATAATAGGTCCACTTTTAGAAAAAATCCGGATCCGTCATGAGCAGCCGCATCATAAGCTTAATCCTTATTTCATAGATCAAACAAGAAAATACCCAATCTATTATAACAAGAATCCACTACTTACTTTTTCCTTCCCGAAAAATAAATAACTGTAAACTTGATAAAGAAATTGTTCTTGAATATAATTCTATCAAGGCTAATAGGATTAATTAGATTTAGTATATTTATGAGAAACGAAGATAAATATGAGTATCCTTTTTGAAATTATTTCAGATGAGTTAATAGATGTTTCTGTTCGCATAAAATAAATATTTTGGTTTACCGATAGAAAGTATTCGGTTTATTGAATATATCGAAGAACCAATTAAAATCCAACTGCCTTAATTGGCTAATTGGTGAAGGGGATATTATTATGTATGAAGGTAAAATCATAAAGTTTTATCGGGAAAAATACAAACTAACTCAAGAACAGTTAGGGAAAGATATATGCTCCGTAACACATATTAGTAAAATCGAATGTGCTCAAACAACTTACGCAACAGATATCATTACTTTATTATCCAAACGCCTTGGAATAAATATGGAGTTGGAAGTAAAAAAACTAATAAATATTAAACAGCAATTATTCAAGTGGCATGAAGCAATAATTATGCAATTATTTGACGAGATGGATCAAATTAACAACGAACTCGAGCGTGAAGAATTAATTAAAATTTCAGAACATAATAATATGTATCAGTTACTACGGGCTAGGTATTTATTATTACATAATAATTCTCATGAAGCATTTAAGATTATTAAAAAAATTCAAAAAATAGAAAATAAGTTAACACCTTATGATACCAATCTATTAAAACATGTTTTAGGTATCTATTATATGTTAAACGAAGATTACATTGCAGCAATTCAAACATTAAAAGCAATCCAAAATGAGTTTTATAATAATCCAGAATATTACTATCAATTAGCAGTTGCATATCATACTTTACAATCACCAGTTTTGGCTTATTATTATGCTGAAAAATCCCATCATTTTTTTGAATATACGAATAACTATCCGAAAGTCATTGATGCTGAAATGCTTATGATCATTCAAGTTAAAGATGATGATGACGATGAAGAAATAATAAACCGGTTTAAAAATTTAATTAAAAGTTGTGATTTATGTAATGCTCCTGATCGAAAAGCAAGAGTATTACATAACTTAGCTTTTGAATACTTCCGAAGAAAAAAATATGATCAAGCCAGTTGGTATTATAAGGAATCTATGTTACTTAAAAAAAGTGAGTCTCCTGCTTACTTACTATCTTTAGAAGGATATATACTGAGTGCATTTCATGGTGATCTTATTCCAAATAAGAAATTAATACATCATGCTGAAAATGGATTAACTATTGCAAAAAATAATAATCAATTATTATATATCCATTTATTTAAACTTCTTCTATATTTATTAAAATCTAAGGAAAAAGAATATTATCAATATTTATCTAGTAAAGCATTACCTATGTTTGTAAAAAGTGGGTATACATTTTGGATTCAGCGTTCAAAAAAGGAATTGTATAATTATTATTATAAAAAGAAGTTAACAGATGAGGCATTGGAAATGGCTCAGTTTTTAATTAACCCATAAATCTTTCGTCCACGACCATTACTAGGGAATGGAAAAACCCGAATATGGGCACATTTTTTAGTGTCCGTACTCGGGTTTTTAATCCAAATAATGGCTTTTTGTTTTGATGTGAAAACCTTACCTTCTTATTGAATCCATACCCCGTCTTTACCAATTTTGTACTTTCCAATCGTTGTATTGGCCGCCATATGACCATCACTATATAAGAAGTACCATTTCTTATTCACTTGAACCCAGCCAGTAACCATTTTACCAGTGGATCCGAGGTAATACCATTGGCCCTTGTAGGCTAACCATTCATTAGCTGCCATTTTACCTGTAGATCCGAGGTAATACCATTGGCCTTTGTAGGCTAACCATTCATTAGCTGCCATTTTACCAGTGGATCCGAGGTAATACCATTGGCCTTTGTAGGCTAACCATTCATTAGCTACCATTTTACCTGTTGCACCGAGGTAATACCATTGGCCTTTGTAAGCTAACCATTCATTAGCTGCCATTTTACCTGTTGCACCGAGGTAATACCATTGGCCTTTGTAGGCTAACCATTCATTAGTTGCCATTTTTCCACTTGCGCCAAGGTAGTACCACTTACCGGAGGTTTGAACCCAAGAATTTTTTAATAAATCACCAGTATTAGTATAGTAATACCAGTAACCATTCTCAAAGCTCCATCCCTGAGTAAAGGCCTTACTTACCGTTACTTCTGCAGAAGCACTTTCGTTCCCCGCTGCATCCTTTACAAATACGGTTAACACTGTTCCTGCTTTTTGTTTACTTATTTTAATTTGATATTTCCCATTACGATCAGAAGTTCCTGTACCGATTATTGTATTATTACTCTTAACAAAGACGGTAACGTTTGCTTCAGTAGTTCCAGTTACTAAGGTATCATTGTCACTGACACTATTAATGGTTGGAGCTTTTGGAGCTGTTTTATCAATGGTGAATTCCACCGTTGTTACGTTTCCGGCTTTATCCGTTACGATTAATGTGTAAGTTCCTTCATGACTTACAACTGTTCCGCTTGTAAAAGCTTCACCATTTAATGTTGCAGTTCCTTTATCGAATGTAATGGTTACATCATGATTGTAGGAACCATTGTTCGATACTCCGGAAACGATAGGAGCCGTTTTATCAATGGTAAACTGAACAGTTGTTGCGTTCCCAGCTGCGTCAGTTACCACTAATGTGTGGTTACCCTCGGTAGTAACCTTTGTTCCGCTTTTGAAATTTTTGCCATCTAATGTAGCGGTTGCTTCATTAAAGGTAATGGTTACATCCTTGTTGTATAGCCCATTGTTTTCTACACCGCTTATCCATTTTGCGTAAAGCCTTACGTCACTTGTCACTTTATCTGTCGCAAAATTCCATGCCGTTTTACCTGCAGGATCTTTGTACCAGCCAAGGAATGTATATCCTAGTCTTGTTGGTGCAACTGGAGCTGTGATTGTAGTATTATAATCTGCACTCTTACTGTCTACCAAGCTTCCATCTTGATGGTCGAACACCACACTGAACTTATGAAGTGTCCATTTCCCGTAAAGGGTTCTGTCCGAATAGATGGAGTTCGTGAATACCCAAGGAAGGGTACATGCTTCATCTGCGTACCAAGTTAAATCATAACCATTTACAACCGGTTCTGTTATTCTACGTGCTACGATTTGGTCTTTTACTTCAAAAGGAGCATTATCTTTAACAACGAAATGCACATTATATCCATTAACCACCTTTTGGATAACCGTTACATCCGCATAATCGGATGCGTTGATATTGATTGCGAAATCTCCTGCCTTTGTGAAGAGACTCTTATCTAACGTAATCGTATGTGAAGCCGTATCTACTTTGAATTTCGTTCCATCTACAGAAGCCCCATTAACCGTGATGCCGGTAATGGCTTTTGCCCAGTCAGATTCACTGAAATCAAGGGTCATATCATTACCAAGACAGTTATCTGACGTATCTGCTGTAACAAGTGATGCTGCTAAAGCATATTTAGCATAAAGTGTGATTGGACTTGTCACAATGCTTGCAAAATCAAATGGCTTCGTGAAAGCTTGATCCATATACCAGCCTACAAACTTATAGCCTACCTTTGTTGGATCCGCTGGCTTCGTTGCATTTCGATCAACGATTTGAGGTGCAATTGAATCACCGCCATTTGAGTCAAACGTTACCAAATAACCGATTACCTGATCCTGAACGTTTGCATCCGCATAACCTTCTGAGCTAATCAACACATTCACCTTTTGGCCTGCTGTGAATAAGGAATGGTTAAGGGTGATCGCACTGTCAGAAATGGTGTAATCTGTATTAAGAACTAATACTTTTGAGCCGATACTAACTTGCTTAATATTATTTTTCCATGTTCCGTCATCTGTAAATGTTAACTTAATGTCGCTCCCCACAGTGTTTCCAAAGCTTTGCTTAGAAACGGTTGGAGGAGTTTTAATCCAGCATATATAGAATGTTGTATTATCTGTCAGCATTACACCATTCGTGTTTGAAATAGGTGAAGCCATTCCAGGTGAGTTCGCACTATCAAGATATAGTGTTGAACTATTGGAAAGTTTTCCGTTTGTTACATGTGATGAAGCTACAGCCGTTGTCATATTAGGTGACGTAGCTTTACCATTCACAAGAGAATCAGCGAAGTATAAGTCAGTTGGATTCGTTAAAGATCCGCCGTTTAAGTCAATGTGACGTCTAAGCCCAAGTCTTATATCCGAAAGTACCAACGTTTCACCAGTAGTCGCTGTAACGGTTATCTTATAACCTTTAATGCCGCCTGCATTACTGATGCTTGGTAATTCACTAAAGGCAAACTTTTGTCCCAGGTTCGCTTGGCCGGCTTTGACCGCTGCATCATGTGTCGCCGTTGTAAACGATAGCGTTCCACTACCGTCACCGTTAGATACCAAATTAAATGTGCTTGGATCTAATGGATAAGTTGTAGGAGAACTGTCAGTTGTTCCATCACTCTTAATTTTATAGTACGTGGCTTCGATTTTTGCAATTTTATCTTTACTCGTTAACCAAGGAACATTCGTTAATGAATTTGGCATGGTGAGGTTAAGATTCCCTTCACCAAGAACCCAGCCAATTCCAGATACACTTCCATTCGTACCGTCGAACTTCAACCCATTCGGTTTTGTTGTATCAACAGGTGAATAGTTTTGTGTATAGGACATTTGCCATTTTGCATAGACAGTAATGTCTGAGTTTATGACAATAGATGGATCCCACGGATTCATACCTTCTTTATCCTTAAACCAGCCAACAAGGTTATATCCGGGCCTTGTAGTATTAGGATTTTTAATTCCACCAACAAAAGTTTGATTTCCTATATTTCCGTTAGGGTCAATTCTGGTTCTTTGTGGACTGTATCCAACTGCTACATTGGAAACCGGAGCACCACCTTGGCTATCGAAGGTAACGCCATATCCAACCGCTTGTCCGGCACTGCCTATTGAATCCAAACCTATTGTTGCAGCCGGGTAAACCGTACCATCAGCACCTGTTGAGTTGACAACAAACTTATATTGCTGAGGCAGCCAATTTGTTCCGCCTGGATCTAAAGTTGCATTTTTAATACTGGTTTCATCAGTAAGCGTTGAATTTGATTTAAATAAATCTGCCTTGAAAATAATTTTTCCTGGTTGGCTTATATCATAATATAAGTTACCGTTATTATCTCTCAAGGAAGTGATATCTTTTCCTTTTGAGCTAGGACCACTGCCAACTGTGTAAACCATTATATTATTGATACCATTACGCCAATTCGCATCATCTGTAAAGGTAAAAGGTAAATCCTTTCCTAAATGTGCTTTTGCCGGGTCAGTAACTAATGGAATCACAGGCGTCTGAATAGGTGTATCCTTAACTGTAATTGATACAGTAACGTCTTGATATCCTGAAGCCTTAATTGTAACCGAGTAATTATCGGTTGCCGTGAATAAAGAACCGGGTAAGGTAATTTGAGAAGGATGAGCTCCTGATTGATCGGTATATCCTCCTGAGATATTTACTTTACTTGTTACATCCGTTGAACCGATAAGGATATTCGTAATCGCTTTTCTCCAAACTACATCATCAATAAATACAGTGTTAGTTGGTATTAATGTAATGTTTGACCCCTTTTGCAAGTCTTGTAAAGTTGGAGTCGTACCTGAAATGATTTGTCTTGGACCTGCAAAATTAAGCTTTTGCATTACTTGCTGTAAGCCATCACCCGCATTTAACGTGATGCTGCCACCATATTGTGTTGTAATGGTTGTATCCTGATCCACCGTAAGCTGTGGTGTCGGAACCGTAATACCTGCATCGATTGCACTTTGATTTTGTTTACCAAAGTTTTTGAAGAGGTAATAGAAGTCATTATAATCAATTCCATATCCGGCAGTTCCCGGTTTGATCCAATAAATATCCGCATTTCTGTTGCTGTTAAGGAAAGCGGTTTTGTTAGCTAAAGTGTTTTCTGGATTATTAAAATTATTAAGGTTCTTATATTGATAAAAAGTATTTACTTCAGCTACAAGGTCCTTCATGTCAATGACGTTATCGCCATTGACATCGCCGCCTAATAAAACTGGAATTAAATTCGGTAGATCATAGACCGTACCTGATTGATATCCAAATTTGTTTTTACCAATCACAGGTGTTGCTGCATATCCCTTGAAATGTCCCGGCATAGAAGTCACAACGGAGTATGGCTTATCACTTACGTCCATTGTTACTGCATATTTTCCTGACAAAAACTTATAATCAACTGTGTTATTATCAGTGGTGGTCGGAGTATCTGTTACAAATGTTTTACCATCTGTATCTGTAACCGTAACCTTAGCACCTGTATCCACAGTAGTTGGTGGAAAAGAACTGCCAACATTATTTGTTGCAAAAGCTTCACTAGCAATACGACCTCTAAGCAGGGATATTGGCTGTCGCACATAAGGATCATTTGTTGGGAACGCCGCAACTTGGGTATCCACACCTGACAATGTTAACCTTGCTGTATCTGGTCTTATTACATAATTAAACGGTCCAACAATCGGATCAGCGTTACTGTAGGTTACATCTGCTTCTAAAATATTCATATCCTTATTAAGCGCACCCGCTGCATCAATCCCCGATATCGTAATATCCGTAGACTTACCGCCAATATTATTATCAGGATACGGCTGACCTACTGTTAAAACAGTACTTGGGTCAATGTCTTTGCTGATTAGATAGTTTTTATACTCATCTGAAAGTCTGATATTACTGAATTTGTAAACTTTTTTATCATTAAGTGAAAATTTACCGCCTGTCATGCCCATTCCATTTTTCGTTGCGATTGTAGTTTTGAAAGGTTTATTCGCATCAACCACAACCTTATCTTGATTTTCTGGACCTGCATCTACACCACCAGAAGATGTCCATGTTAAATATGGAAGACCTTTTTTGATGAAATAATAAGTCTGCTTACCTGTTTCTACATCAGAAGCACCGGAATAATCGCTTGGATAGATCCAAAATTCACTACCTGCTTTTGAAGCTAAGTCCTCACGAGTAACACCAAAATGAAAACGACCTTTCGAATCAGTATTGAAGATCACAGTTGGAAAAAAGTAATCTTGGTAACCCCAGACCAGGTTCAGAGATTGGTCTATAGGCACAAGTTTATTCCAATCTTGAAGACTTGGTACCGAAGTTTCGCCATTCTTTTTCATGATGTCGATGTTCGAATCGTATACTGAACCATAAAATCCTTTGATCTCTTGGCCGGGTTGATATCCTGTCGGGTCGATTTCATAAATCCCCGGCTTTGAATCGTTGTCCATTGTCATGATTGGCGCCGTAATGTCAACATAGACTGTATCTTCTGCTGTGTAGCGTTTTCCATCTTTGTCCGTCGCAATCATCTCAACGGAATAAGCGCCCGGATTTATTCCAATTGTACTGTTCGCGATTCCAGTCGGATCAAATGACCCATTATACGGCTTTGTAAATGGATAATACTGTCCCATAAACAGCATAGTAAGAGGACGTGATTGCGTACCTGGAGCCCATTTACTTAGATCATAATAATTAGTTATCCCTAAATAATTTCCATTCTTATCTTTCAATACAAGGTACATGTTCTCCATTGCACTAGTGACAGAGAAGGTAAAGCCTGAAGTATAGTTAGGTGTATCCGGGCCAAAGTTTCCAGACATAGATTCTGGCAGTGTAAAAGCCTTCGTGATAACTTTAAAATTAATTCCTTTTTCTGCAACAGTAATAGTGAAAGGAATACGATAAGACTCTGATGAGTCAGCTGCATTTACAAGAGAAATATACCCCTCGTAAGTGCCCTCTAATGCGTTTGACGGAACTGTGATGGTTGCTGTTGCTTTAACGGTTCTGCCTCCGCCAACATTAATGGAAGTCCCGTTTGTACCACCGGCAGAAAAATCGATTTTGACATCATTTCCTGTTCCCGGACCTACCGGATTGGATCCGGCAAATTTTGAGGTAATAAACTTGGTATTTACATTAAATGTTTTACTGCTCGTTCCTAGATTTGCTACGTTAAAGTCTTTTGATGAAACCACATCATCAGAACCGTTCGTTGCACCTTCTCCTCTGCCTTTAAAGCCGAAGAACATGCTTCCTGTAAGGTTATCTATTTGACGAATAGTGTTTGAATCGTCTGGCTTATCATAGGTATAAGCCTGATCTAAAACTTGAATTTTAACATCTGCATTTATGGCTCGAGCAGGATCTACACGTCCGGCACCGACTTGGTATACGCTATATTTATTAGTATCAGTGTTAATATCCTTGGCAGTATTCATCAAAGCAGTCTTAACATCTGCCGGACTATAATCTGGATGTGCAGCTAGAACTAATGCTGCAATCCCTGCAACGTGAGGCGTTGCCATGGATGTACCGGACATGATTTGATAGGCATATTGATAATCATGTTTTGTTTTGTCTTGCGGCTCCCAAATATCGTATGGAGCTGTAGATGAAATATCAACACCAGGTGCTACAACATCTGGCTTGATGGTCCAATCTTTCACCGGTCCTGTTGAGCTAAAGCTTGCCAATTCGTCCGCATTTTTAGCAAGTGGCGTATCTAGCTTAGCCGGGAACGTAATGGTTGCATTGTTAGGATCCTTTGCAATTGCGTCTGAAAGCGCTTGACCTTGCGATTGTGTCAAGGAAACGGAATAAACATTGTCCATGCTTACTCCTAAGAAGCTTGGAATATATCCTTGGCTAGCAGTATCATCACTGTTATTCCAAATAATCATCCCCGCTGCGCCGGCATTTTTAGCATTTGCCATTTTTGTCTGTAAATAATCTACTCCACGGTGCACGAGTGCAATTTTTCCGGACATATCTATTCCGATGTAATTTGCCGCACTACCTAAACCGACATCAACAATTGGAAATGTTTTCCCTTTATAAACATCGTCTGCTTGTGAAAAGTTTTTACCAAATAAACGAGCTTGATAGGAGTTTGAACCATTCTTTAGTGTCATCACCGGAATGCTTTCCGGGATTGTACTCGCACCAACAGTGATTGCCAGTGCTGAAGTCCCCGGAGAACCTACAGTAGCTTTACCCGGACCGGAATTTCCTGCTGCAACGGCACACACCACACCGGCTAAAGTAGCATTGTTGATCGCGATGCTTGTTGGGTACATCGGATCATTAACATTTGCTCCAAGAGAAAGATTGATGACATCCATTTGATCTTTCACTGCCTGGTCAATACCACTTAAAACAGACACTGATGTACCGTGCCCACCTGGTCCTAACACACGATAGCCATAAAGATCAACATTTGGCGCTACCCCATTAGCTGAATAGACATCATTATTATTTGTCGTATTTGCTGCAATGGTCCCTGAAACATGCGTTCCGTGAGAAGTGATATATTGTTTATAATCCGCTGGAGGCGGTCCTGCAATTGGATCTGGACGTGTCTTAGCAGCTACCCAATCATCATAAGTTGTTTCCATTGGATCAAGGTCATCTACAAAAATGATATTGCCATCTCCATCGACTGTATTATTGACAAGGTCATGTCCGCCTTTATAAACAGCCTTTAAATCAGGGTGATTGTAATCAATACCGGTATCCAATACACCGACTTTAACTTTTTGGCCAGCACGAGGACCTGACTTAATAATACCTGTATGGCCATCGGCTTGAAGTTTGTCGATTCCCAACCATTTCAGTCCATCTGTAGGCTTACCAACTGAACCACTTGTAGTTGAAGTTTGGTCTGTACTACCTGGGTCAGCAGTATATTCAACTGCAGGCCATATAGAAGCAACATCTGGATATTCTGCAAGTTTTGCAACTTGGTTCGGAGGTAGCGATAAAGCTACTCCATTAAATGCATCTGTATATTCTCTAGTAATCTCCATTCTATTTTTAACAGATTTACCGCCAGCCATTGTGGCGCTAGCTTGCGTTTTCACAAAGCTCTTAAATTTAGCATGGGATTCTGCAACCTTTTTTTGTGCTGCCGAATATTGGTCAGCAAAAGCTTGGCTATTTACTGTAGCCCCACCTTTTGCCAATGATTGCTTAATGATTTGAATTTTAGCAGGATCTTCTTTAAATTGAACGATAACATTAATGTTTTTTGAACTACGCAAATCTTTCTGTTCCAAATGGATTTTTTGCGCATCGTCTGCTCCAGTGAGTTTATTAATGTTTGCTTTTTGCTCAGAAGTAAGACTGTCAAGAATTCGGTTTACTTCTTTTGCATTAAATGCTCCACTGGACGAATTTTTCTGACTTGGGTTAGCAGCAGCATGTACGAGTGTTACATTCTGTGCTAGTACAATGTTTAAAAGCATTGCAATCAACAAAGAGATAGATATTATTCTCTTTGTTAGTTTGTTTCTTTTCTTCATAATTTTCCCCCTTTTCGAGCAAAATATTAGATTCATTTATTTGCTCAAACTAATATTAGAATAGTTAACTATTTTAAAATATTCTCAATACTTAACTATGATTTAATAATACTAGAGTTCCGAAATATCGTATATTGGGGGAAAATAGAACATTTTATTCGACAAAAACTAGTGAAGTTTTTTGTCGAAAAAAGGTATTTTGCGTAATTCACAAGAAAAAGCAACTTAATAAAGAGGTTTTAGAAGTTAAAAGGAAATAAATTGTTATTTATATTTGGGGGAATATTAGATAATTTATGCTAAAAGTCTATAGTAGCAAATAATCACAAATTTTCTTGTCTATTAAAAATAGGAGGTTAGGGTTGCACCAGGACGATATCGGCTATTTCAAAAAATGCAGAGTGAATGATAGCATAAACTAACTAACAATAAATGAATATACTGATAGGAAAGTTAATACTTTCCTATCGGCTAAAAAAGTAGTCACTTAACCATTTCGATACGGCAAATTTCCAATTGCCATTCAGAATAATTTAAAAAAAGCTCTCGATGAATAAAGTACTGAAAAATATTTATAATTTTTAGAAGCTCAAGTTAAGAACCTATTGTCTGTAGGATCATCATAGATGGTCCTCTTTTTATTTTCTAAAATTAATTCCATATAAATTATATTGCTAGTCCTAGTGAGATTTAAATATTCCCCCTAGCAAGTCCAAATATCTTTTAAATTTCGACGTCTATATCTATCATATTATTTCTTTTTTCTATTTTATTCGATAGGAAACGACATAAAAAAATATTTTCTTGTAGATACATGTTTAAAAATGCTGATTAAAACCGTCAATATTCCCCCAATGTACTCTAATTGGAGCATAACATATAATTCGAATTGGGTGATTTTTCGAAAAAATAGATAAATTACCAATGCTTAGATTATTTTATTAGGAAAGGAGAGGTTTAAGTTTGATGGGGAAAAGAAAAAAGAAAAAAATCATTAATGTTGTGCTGCAGGCAAGATTACTGCAGTTTGGGAACAAGTTCGGTTGATTCATTTGCTAATGATACCAACGCCGAAACACCTTGTTGACTACAATCATAGAATCTCTAATTGGGCCAAGGAAGTGCTTTCTTTCTAAGCATACGATTAACTCCCCAATTTGTTTCTAACAGTGAAATCTCTGCATCAAGACATTATCTCATTAGATGCTATTATTCTATTAATTGGTTTTTTAGGAGGAAGTATGGTGAAAAAAATGAACATAAAAAGGATTATGGCAACCGCTTTATCTACGGTTTTGCTTGCATCAACCTTTCATAATGTAAAAGCAATCGATAACGAAAAGAGACCACCTGAGCATTCTGCCATTGTAAACAGTATAAATGGTGCTGATGAACAAAAAATCACACTTATCACAGGTGATGTCGTTACCATTAATAAGATTGAAGGCGGCAAGAGCGTTATTAACGTAGAGCCTGTTGACCAAAATGGTGCAGGTGTTCAAATACTGGATATTGGTGAAGAGACGTATGTCATACCAAATTCAGCTATGCCTTATCTGGCTGCTGATAAACTGGACAAGGATTTGTTTAATGTAACGAAATTAATAGAGAACGGCTATGATGATAAAAGTCTCTCTTCCCTGCCAATTATCGTAGAATACACAGAGTCCACAGCGAGAGCTGCCCAAACAAAGAAGGCCGATCCAAAAGGGGCAAAAACGGTTCGTGTGTTAGAAAGTATTAACGGTGCCGCCCTTGCAACATCTAAAAAGGAAGCGGTTACATTCTGGGAAGATGTCACACCGGAGGCTGCAACAACAGCAAAAACCAAATCAAACAATGCTTTGTTCGACAAGGGCATTGAAAAGATCTGGCTGGATGGCCGAGTGGAAGCCACATTAGATAAAAGTGTACCTCAGATTGGTGCGCCAACTGCTTGGGAGTCAGGTTACACAGGTAAGGGCGTTAAGGTAGCTGTACTTGACACAGGAATCGACCCCAATCATCCTGATCTTGCGGATCAAATAGACGAGGCAAAAAGTTTTGTACCGGAAGAAACAGTTGATGATGCTAATGGTCACGGTACTCATGTCGCTTCAACAGTACTAGGAACAGGGGCTGCCTCTGAGGGCAAGAATAAAGGAGTTGCTCCTGAAGCCCGATTGCTCGTAGGTAAAGTGTTAAACAACCAAGGAAGTGGTATGGAGTCATGGATCATAGAGGGTATGGAATGGGCTGCTCACAACGCCAAGATTGTAAGTATGAGTTTGGGAGGTGGGCCAAGTGACGGAACAGACCCAATGGCTAAAGCCGTAAATAGACTAAGTGAAGAAACAGGTGCACTATTTGTTATTGCTGCCGGTAACGCAAGTGCTGAAGGAAGCATCGGTTCACCAGGAGCTGCAGATGCTGCTTTAACGATCGGTGCTGTGGATAAGACAGACAAGATTGCTTCCTTCACATCAAAAGGACCTCGTTTTGGAGATGGGGGCTTGAAACCTGACCTGTCTGCACCAGGTGTTGGGATTGTTGCTGCTCGCTCAGGACTAACATCAGGAAGTGGATTTTACAAGAGTCTGAATGGTACATCCATGGCAACCCCGCATGTAGCAGGAGCAGCTGCGATCCTTCTGCAAAAGAATCCTAATTGGAATGGTACACAGCTAAAAGAAGCGTTGATGAGTACATCCAAGAAATTAAATTATTCGCCTTATCATATTGGATCAGGTCGATTAGATGTACCAGCAGCGGCATTTAGTACAGTGAGAGCAACTGGTTCATTATCGTTTGGGTTCTTCAAATGGCCAAATGATAATGCGCAATCTGTACAAAAAACAGTCACTTACACAAACGACAGCGACTCTGCTGTAACTTTAGATCTACATGCTGACTTCAAGAATGGAAAAGGTAATGCTGCACCAAATGGAATGCTAACTGTTTCTGAGAGTCAAATTACCATTTCGGCTAACGGGGCTAAAGACGTAACCGTTACATTGAATCCACAACTTGGAGACTTAGGCACGCGTTATGAAGGACATCTAACAGCAACCGATTCTGAAGGCAAGCAAGTGGCTCACACTTCAATGGGCATGGAGAAAGAAGATGAAAGATATCCGCTAACGTTTAACGCCACGGACCGTAATGGAAATCCTGCTTTTACGTATGTCGCACTCCTTGACAAAAACATGAAACCTGATTTTATTGGCGTGAACGGAACAATGGAAGTTCGCTTACACCCTGGCACGTATTCAGCCATGGCTTATATGGAAGTGGATTCTGAAACAGATCATAGTGGTATAGCATTAGTCGGTAATCCTGAAATCAAGCTAGACGGTCCTCAAACCGTGGAACTTGATGCTCGAAAAGCAAATGAAATTTCAGTAGAAGTACCGAAGAATACAGAACCAAGCTATCAGCGCATGCAATACTACCGTTCCCTTGGTGGCAAACCATTAACTCATTCTTACACCATACTTCCATGGATCGATAAAATGTATGCTGTCCCAACAATGAAAGTTAAAACAGGAGACTTCGAATATCTGACTCGCTGGCGTTTAACGAAACCATTGCTTGAGATTAGCTTTAAAGGAAAAGTATTGGATGACGTTCCATTACCAGGAAGCACATTGCTCGATGGAAAATATAACTTATCAACGGTTTATGCAGGAAAAGGGACTTCAGCAGATTATGAGCGTCTAAAAACAAAAGGAAAAGCGGTTGTTGTAGATCGCAACAGTGAAGTTACACCTTCTGAGCAGGCAGCAGCTGCACATGAAGCGGGTGCAAAGCTGTTGATCATCGTAAACAATGAAGATAAGGAATTCATTGCGTTTGCAGGAAATCTAGATGGCACGGACATTCCTCTTGCCGTTGCTGGAATCAGTAAAAGTGAAGGCGATAAAGTGATTACAGCGGCACGTTCTGGTAACCTGAACCTGTTTGTTGAAGGTGAACCAAATACACCATATGTATATGATTTGATGGATGTTCATCAAGACCAAATTCCAAAGAATTTAAAATATGCACCATCTAACAATGAACTAGTTAAGATCGACACACGTTACAAATCAGACCGTGAAGCACCTGGCGGAGAGTTCCGTTATGATTTGCGTCCGTATTCTTTAGGTGTTGGGGATTTACAAAAAGTACAGTTTCCTCATGTTCGAACAGAGTGGGTTTCAGCAGTAAAAGATACTAGATGGTATCACAAGGCAAGTGTATTAGACACTTCATGGGAAGTTCGCCAGCCTTTAGTTACGTATGAAAAGGGACAAAAACTTCAGGAAGACTGGTTCTCTCCAGTAGTTCGTCCGCGTTTGGGTGAAGGCTATTTCCCACCTACCCGCCAAAGGAACTATTTACACTTTAATATTCCTGCTTGGGCCGATTCTGGGAATGGCTCTACAGGTAGTAAAGGATATAATGAATCCTTAAAAAGTCAAACACTTAAATTGTTCCAAGGAGATACCCTTATTAGAGAAGGCAAAGGCCAGGCTTTAGATATAAATACTCCATTCCCAGAAGAAAAAACACAATACAGGTTAGTAAGTGATGCTAAGCGTGATCCAAATCGCTGGAAAACATCATTAAGTACGCATACAGAGTGGACATTCTGGTCTCAAAAAAGCGAAGAATTCGAAACTTTACTCCCACTCTATTCACTAGATTATAAGGTTGAGACCGATATGAACGGTAACGCACTTGCGGCACCATCGACTGCACTCGAGCTGTCTGTTGCAAAACTTGATGATAGGGAGGGCTATCGTAAATTAGAGTATGGTAAATTAGAGGGTGCTACATTAGAGGTTTCCTTTAATGAAGGAGAGTCGTGGAAGAAAGTAAACCTTGAGCGTACTGCGTATGATCGTTGGACAGCTAAAATTAACAACCCTAAAACAAGCAAATATGTTTCCCTTCGTGCAACTGCTTGGGATGACCAAGGAAACAAAATTTCTCAGGAAGTAATTAAGGCATACGGTTTGAGATAACATCGATTAGATTAATAGCATACCCCTCAGCAAGTGAGGGGTATGTTTATTATATTTACTAGTGCGTTAAATAGTCTGTATAGCTAAATCTGCAAATGCTAGATAGGTTATTTTTATCTTTTAAATAGACAGATTGTGATGGAAGGGTTTCAATGAATATATATTCTTATCCAAGATGGCATCAAAGAAAGAAAAAAGAAGAATTTAGTCATCTATTTTAGAATATTTTTACCATGTAAAAAGAATGAGAAATTGACGATTCGAATTTGTTAAAAACAATGTACAAACTTAAAAAGTCTATTGGGTTTTTTATAAAGTAATTAAGCAATACTAAAGGGATACATCTATGCATTAGGAGGGAGTATCACCTTTGAAAATGGCTATCTTGTGTTTTTTGATGATTTTTGTTAGCGGGAATCAATTAATCTTAGCTAAGGAGGTTAGAGACATGACAGATTGGAAATGGGATGGGGATGTCATCGCAGACGTGGAACAAGCCAGATTTACTTTTACGTTTAAAAATAATTGCGATCAGCCCATGTTTATAGAGTTTCCAACAAGCCAGTTTTATGATTATACCGTGTACAATCCAAAAGGAGAACAGGTGTATCATTTTAGTAAAGGGAAATTTTTTTTACAGGTGATTCAACATGAGTCGTTAAACAGCGGGGAACAAATCCAATGGAAAAGTACGTGGGATTACAAAACGAATGAGGGCAAGAGAGTACCTGCAGGAACGTATACAGTTAAAGCCGTATTAAATGTATGGAAAATAAATGACAAACCTGTCCATTCGAAGCCATTTACTTCCTTTACATTCAATATTCAGCCTGAAAATACAGCCATTCGTTAAGTGAAAGTTGCAGGAAAAGAAGGAACTATCCTGTAACAGGAGAGGCCAAAATTTAATTAAAATTTAATAGATAAATCTATCTAATTATCAGTATTTTTAAAGATACTCCAAAGAAGACAAAAATAACGATCTACAGGAATGCTAACGGGGTGCTTTTCCTAAATAAGACATTTTAAATTTTTAGGTCAATTAACTCTATAGACCAGAGATATGGCGTGCCAAAACTGATGTCAGTTCGTACGCCATTTTCATTGCCATTTATATGATATGCACCTCAAATAGAACCTTTTCGATTAATGGGGATGGCTTTTTTTCGATTTAATAATCAAATCTTTAAAATGCTTTTCGTTTCACTCAATACTCGACTGTCATTAATTCGTAATTTTGACGGTATAAAATTGTTCCACACGATAGATACCGTCCTTGGTTGCAGCACGGGGTCACCTTTCGGATCAATATCTGTATTTACAAAGTCTTCATGCCTTAAGAACGCTGTTGGAACGATCACCGTGTTCATCATTCTTGGAACATATTTAGTAGGGGGTCATCTGGAAGTGGGGTTAGGCTACTCGGTGGTTTGATGTCCGCTTCAACCATGTCTGCGTGCCTGAAAAAGACAGTAGGATCAGCAACTGATAATGTTACACCGCCAGGGGCTGATGTACCAGCGATTACCTCCACACTGAGTTGGTTTTTCAGCTCATCTCGACCGATATTTCCGAAAAATGAAAATCGAATATAAAATCCAGCAGGGTCCCCAGCATTAAGGGGCTTAAAGCTGTGTGCAGGAACGATCACTTTAAATAAATGGGGGGGTTCAATCTCTTTTTGAACTCCCGTAGTAGTAACAGGGAATTGGGTTCTTTCACCGAGTAAATACGTGGTGAGTGGTTTATCGGTTGGATTTTTCCAGAGAATAAACAACGTGTTGTTGGGGCTACCACTTTGGTTAGTCAACGGAACCAAAAATGCTCCAGTCGTTATTGCCTTCATTCAATCACTTCCTTTTCATATACTGGCTTATTATATGCATGGCGGTACAAGCTGTGTAGTACAACTATCAAGGTGTTAAAAAAATATATAGGAATCTACTTTGCACGGTGGACATCATTAGAAAGACTCTAACAATAATTGTTTACTACAACACTTTGGATATTTAGGTTAAAACAGAAAAAGAGATTGTGAAATTTTGTACTTAAGCTAATGGGTGCTTGAGTTTAAAAAGGATTGCAACGGCGGCGATCCTTTTTCTTATTTCGCTAACGGGCAGAATAGCATTCCTGTAGATCGTTAAATATCAGGTTTGAAAAAAATAGAGCCCCTCAGTAAGATACGAGTATAGAGACCAATCTAAACTCAGTGTCTT
>NZ_JBHVSI010000010.1:0-211666 GCF_042885335.1 Neobacillus sp. NPDC058068
TTTTCACTCTCACTTTCTTTTATATAAATAATAACATAATTTTCAATCTATATATTTTAGTTTTAAATCAAGGTTTTCCTTCTTACACTAAACTGTCCGTTACTTCAATAAGAAAAATGCCTTGCTCCTATTTAAGCAAAGCACCCATTACTTGAATAAGAAACCTTGCACGAAAAATAGATAATGAGCTGCACAAAGAATTATCGAGAAGTTTTTTTCTCCAAAATACTTTTAAAGTTATTTCTGTAATAATACAACAAATAACTATAAGTGATGATAAGCATTATTGCTAAAAGAAGTAATGAATGGTCATGGAACAAATGGAGTAAAAAAATGTTGGCTATAATTGGAGACAATATTGCAATGGCTAATGGGATGAACAGATTGATTAAGAGTAAAATCCCACATATAATCTCTAAAGATTTTTCTACAATTAATAGATATTCAAATTTGAATAATGCCATTGCTTCGGGGCTAGTTGCTATAAATGGTTCAAGTCCAAAGATGACAAAATAACCGTTTAGACCTGCAACCAAAAAAACGACCCCTAGAAACAATCTGCTTATTTGCATAAATACTTTAGTCAATTTGCACACCTCCTAAAAAAGTCTATTCAAATTAAAACTATAATAATTCAAAAATCCAGAAATAAGTTAGAATATACCAAAATTCACAAAGACTAATATCAAGGAAAGTGTGCTTATTCAAGTAACCTGCCACTTAGTTGAATAAGAAAATAGAGCCACAGCAGTGACCCTTGTTAAGTTCAAACACCCAGTTAGAAAAAAAGTGTTATTATTCATTATCCAAATCTTTATCAAGAAATGATTTTTTATCCTCTTTAACTCCATATTGCTTCTCGATAAATTTACCGACTAAAGACTTGTTAATACCATCCTTAACTGCTGTTGAAATAATTAAATACAGAATAAATAGACCAAAAATCCAAAGAATAATAGAAATTACTGATGGACCGAAAACCATTTAAAACTCCCCCTAAACTATCCAGCAATATACCCTATATTTTACCACAAATACCTTCAACCTTCTTCAACTAACCTGTCCGTTAGTAAAAAAGACAGTCGTGTTGACGATCCCACAATTGTATCTTTATATTTATAGTCATCAAAATATGTCGCTCCTTTTAATAATCAATAATTAGCACGTTGGAGCTCTGACCCTAGAACCAAACAAAATGTCTTTAAAAAAGGGGGCACTTCATCTCCGAGGGTTGATTTATGGTTTTATTTCAATCCACATCGATGTCTATATTAGGTTCTATCCCCTCTTCAATTAATTGGTTTTTTCTTAAATCTATTAATTTATTAATGTCATCGATATTTGCTTTACGATATTACAACTTCTCGCCACTCCTTTAATTGAATAAATCTAACCGTTTCTAGAGGAAACGGTCAGATTGACGGTAGAAAGTTTTTTCACTCGTATTTCTTTAAAACAATTGCTGCATTATGACCTCCGAACCCAAATGAGTTAGAAAGACCCGTATTTATTTTCACTTGACGAGCAGCAGACGGCACATAATCAAGATCGCATAATGGATCAGGATTTTCTAAGTTAATTGTTGGAGGAACTATTCCTTCCTTTAAGCTCATTGCCAAAGCAATTGCTTCAACACCACCGGCTGCACCTAACATGTGACCCAACATAGATTTATTAGCGGTTACTGGAATTTGATAAGCTTGTTTTCCAAACAGTTGCTTAATAGCGATTGTTTCAGATATGTCACCCACTTTTGTACTTGTAGCGTGGGCACTAATAACATCAACTTCTTCAGGAGTTATATTTGCATTTTTTAAAGCTGATCTCATTGCAAGATAGGCCCCTTTACCTTCTGGATGTGTAGCTACCATATGGTGTGCATCTGAACTTGCACCATATCCAATGACTTCTGCATAAATCTTTGCCTCTCTACGTAAAGCATGCGATAAGGATTCTAAGATTAGAATTCCAGCTCCTTCTGACATGACAAATCCATCTCGATTTTCATCAAATGGACGACTAGCTTTCGTTGGGTCATCGTTTCTTGTCGATAAAGCTGTAGCATTACCAAAGCTTGCTATTGATAAGTCTGTTATGGCTGCCTCTGTTCCACCAGCAAACACAACGTCAACTTCTCCAGAACGAATTAATCTAAAGGCTTCCCCAATAGCTGTATTTCCAATTGCACAAGCAGAAACTGGCGACAAAGAAGGTCCCATTGCGTTCCATTTAATACTAATTTGTGCTGCTGCAGCATTAGAAATCATAGCTGGCACTAGAGTTGGGCTGACTTTTCTAGGCCCCTTCTGTCTGAGCGCATCAATATTTTCAATAAAGGTTTCAATTCCCCCTATGCCTGAACCTACGTATACACCTATTCTTTCTGCATCTATACTGTCAAGGTCTAACTTAGAATCTGTCCAAGCTTGATCAGCTGCGGCCAAAGCAAATTGAGAAAAGCGATCTAAACGCCTTGCTTCTTTCTTTCCTAAAATTTCATCTGCATCAAAATCTCGTATGATACCTGCAATTTTTGCCTTATGATTAGTAACATCAAATGTATCAATAAGGGATATACCAGATTCCCCGTTAATTAGATTGTTCCAAAATGTTTTGAGGTTGTTTCCGATAGGAGAGACTACTCCCATACCGGTAATCACAACTCTTTCCACTTTTCATCACTCCAAATCAATAATATAATTGTATTTTACCGTCCTTTTATCCTATTACAAGTGATTGTTTATCCTGGTATAAATTCCACTAGGATAAATGGTATGATGAGGAGTTTTAAAAATGAATGATAAAACTAGGCTTGAAGCGTTGTCGACATTCTTAAAAGCTAAGCGTGCCCAAATTAAGCCAGAGTCAATTGGCTTGCCTGCCGGAATCAGGAGAAGGACACCGGGGTTACGAAGAGAAGAGGTTGCACAATTAGCAGGTGTAAGTACCACTTGGTATACATGGCTAGAGCAAGGAAGAGATATAAAAGTTTCTTCGATTGTACTTGATTGTATTTCAACAGCATTGCAATTAAATAAGGATGAAAGAGACTACTTATATGACCTAGCATTAGAAACAAAATCGGAAATTACTATTCCAAAAAAGGATCAATCAGAACTTAGCCCTTCTTTAAAACGAATCCTAGCTGAATTAACATATTGCCCGACTATCATTACGGATCGACATTGCCATATTGTGGGCTGGAATCCTGCAGCTGCTCATATTTTTTTAGATTTTGACCAAATACCGAATGACCAAAGAAATTTGATTCGTTTAGTTTTTACTAGAAAAGAATTAAAAGCTTTGGCCGCCAATTGGGAACATTTCGCAAAAGGTTTTCTTGCCATTTTCCGTACTTATTATGGACACTATTTAGGCGATGAATGGTACAACCAATTTATTAAAGAAATGAGTCATTCACATCCAGAATTCCAAGATTTATGGCAAGAAAGTCAAGTGAGTAAGGCTCCAGAAATGATCATTGAATTCAGACATGCTAAAGTAGGCAAAATGTTGTTTAATTTAACTTCTCTCCAAGTTCAAGGTGATATGGATTTACGATGCAGTATTTATACACCAGTAGAGGAAACAGATACAGAAAATAAATTAAAGCGATTAATGAAGAGGGTTTCGGTTGAACATTAATAAAAAAATTTCGTTATTCCATTATAGTGCGCGATTATTGAAGACCATTTGTCTAATTCCTCGGTGAAATGCGGATGGTTTTAGACTTTTTTTATATCTTATAATTCTTAAAGTTGTATATCCATATTCTCTTGATATAACTCAATTGGTATATGCGTTGGCAACAGATGGTAAATCCTGTGCCAATCACTGGTAGAAAACATGGCAGAAGTGGTACATGCTTATAACCGTAATCATTAAAATTAGCAATCCAACACTGTTTTGTTATTAGAACAATAAAGCGATCAAGGAACGCAGTTATTTACCTAAAAATGAGATCTTATACTTTATATTTTGATGGTTGTAGGTTTCCCATTGTTTTAGAAGACTATGCTACATAGAGTTTCCAGAGACCCAAACAGTGCCAGGCACCATCCAAATTACGAAAAAAGATATCTGGATGTATTGGAAAAAAGGTTCATGAATAGCAAACCGACATTTTCAAAAAATAGACCATTGCGCTTATTCTCGGAGGAATTGTAATAGTAGGCGGTTTATTTTATACACTTAGAGTTGGTAAAGCAGTAAATGTGAGAAATAGCGAATTGGATGAAGAAATTCATAGTGCAATTAGAAAAAATTGGATTTCGTTAAATCCCGTTTTTCTTGCATATATCATAGCCATTGGGGCTATATTGGTTTATATTGCATATCACGCAGTAACAAGATAAGATGGGTCGTTCTTAAACATTGTGATAAAGAGGGTCAGACCCCCCCGAGCGAATCGAGGGTCAGACCCCCAATGTAGTAAAGCGTTACAATTAAGAATTTCTGTTGTATAAGTTTCGTTCGTATCTCTAATTGATAATTGATTCATGGTAACCCACGCCTATTGTACATATTCCCTAATCCGGCGGTAATACTAGTATAGGTCGTTAGCTTGTGAAAAAGGAGTTAATTGTTATGAACGAAAGAATGTTTAAAGCTATTAACCAATATGCGGGTTCATCAAAGTTCTTAGATTCGCTTATGGTATTGATCTCAAAAAAAGCTCGATTTGTGTATTTTTTGGTCGTTATCATTCTTTGTCTTCGGCATAATGATTATAAAAAGATGACCGTATATACTGGTGTTTCCGTTGGAGTTACCTATGTTATTAGCTTTCTAATTAAGCTCTTCGTTTTTCAACCTCGCCCTTTTGTGAACCATCTAGTACATTTATTACCACCGGTTCCATCAAAAAAAGATTCATCGTTTCCAAGCAAACATACGACAATTGCGTTTGCTGCGGCAACCTCTGTATTTGTATATCATCGGTTAGCTGGTTCATTTTTATGGCTACTATCCATCCTAGTTGGAATTTCTCGGATTTGGACTGGCCAGCATTATCCGTCTGATATCTTAGGCAGTGCCATAATTGGAAATGTTAGTGCATACGTAATTAAACGAATCGAAACAATTTGGAACCCACTTGTTAGCAGAATCTTTCGCCCGCTTTAACAATTTCCATACCTCTACACCATATATGTGTTAAAGTATTTAGGGATCATTCCAAAATCAGGAATGATCCCATTATTATTTCGTATTAATTTCTAGATTTTCACTACAAATTCATCAATCAATTGATTTAATTCTTTCGCCGCTTTTGTTGGAATTTGATGCTTCTCATGTATAATCTTTAATTCATTGTGAGGCAGTATTTCATGTAGAATTTTTGCGTATCGGTGAAAGGCTTTATCTTTACTCCCATAGATCAGTAAAGTCGGTAAAACAATGCTATGTAATTGTTGGGTGCAATTATAATGCAAACAATAATTATAATACTGTGCGATGTTTCGTGTATCCCCTTTTAATGCTTCTCTGTACATATGTTTGAAAATCTGGAATGTATTAGAGTTCCCCCATGAAATCGCGAATCCTAGCAGTTTTTTTGCTCTTATTTTTGAAAGCAGTTTTGCAATGACAATTCTTTTTTCGTTATAGAAATCGTTGACTTCGGACATTCCACTAATGATAACGCCCGCTAAAGCTCGTTCTCTATGTGTAAGCATAAATTCTAATACGATGGTTCCCCCCGTCGAATATCCACAAATAATCGATTTTTCAATTTTGAGATGGTCTAACAGCTGTGTAATATCATTCGCAATCATTTGATAAGTAATGGGCTGCTTGGAGAAGCCGCTCTGCCCATGTCCTCTAATATCAAATGTAATTACCTTATATTTTTGCGACAGCTCCTCAACTTGGTATTTAAAATTAGCACTTGTTAGTAATGGAGGATGGATAAACACAAGAGGTATGCCTTCACCAATAACATTATAATAAATTCCGCTCCCGACACCAGCTAATATTGGGATTCGAATCACCTCATTAATAAAGCAACTAGGATAACTTCTTCAAGACATATCTTCCGTTGTTAGAATATACTTTCCATTAAATACTTATACATTATCGCTAATAAAAGCATCCATCCTAGAAAGATGACGAGTCTACACCCTAGTGCGCTAAAGCAATAGCACGCCGGGGGTCTGACCCTTGAAGTTTTTACTTATCAAAATGTAAATCATCCGCATGCTGCAATAAAAAGTCTGACGGGCTCTTACCGAATAAATACAATCGATGCATTGGTCTTGTCATCGACACGTAAAGCAATTTGATATCCAGTTCTACTTTGGCATATGGTTCTTCCAAGCAAACAATCAAAACGGCATCAAATTCCAACCCTTTCGATAAATAAGAAGGTATTATTGCGATGTGCCCCTTCTTCATATCTTCTTTTTCCTCAACTAATTGAATCGGAAGAGGACTATTTTTTAGGATTTGATGGATTCTTTGAGACTCTTTGTCCGTTCGTCCAATGATCGCAATAGAGTGAAGCTCTTCCTCTTTAAGTGAGGTAATTTCATTTTCCAGCTGCATTCGGACTTGTTCTAGATTTGTAGTGTCAATGGTTTTAAATAATGGCTTTTGACCATGTCGTATAACGGGGTTGACCTTTGGCAAGTCTTGGTCGATCAACTGAAGGATATCGTTGGCCAAATTCATAATCTCAACGGTTGTACGATAGCTTTTTTGTAAGGCTTGATAATTCGCATTCGGGAAGATATCTGTCAATACCGGTGCCCAACTATTCAAGCCGCGATAAGAATGAATCCCTTGTGCTAAATCTCCCACGATGGTAAATAAGTCTGTATCAAAGCCTTCTTTTAATGCGGCAAATTGAAAATAGCTGTAATCCTGTGCCTCATCAATAAAGATACTCCGCATTTTATATTTTTCATCGATTCCTTCCAATTTCGTCTTCATATAAAAGAGCGGAGCTAAATCCTCAAGTTCATATGCTCCTCGATCAAAGATCCGCTGACAATACTTACTTAGCAGCTGACATTCTTGATCTGTAAGAGTAGCGGAATGCATTTTGAGCATTTCAGGAGAAGTCATTAGTTCCTTATACAAGGTAAACATATCTTTCATGACAAACGCATCCATATATTTTTTTACTGCGACCTTTGCCTCCTGCTCCACCCTCTTTACTCTTTGTTCCTTCTTCTCCATCATGGTTACTACTTTTTGCTTTCTTTTTTCTGGCTCCAGCCTCCTGCTATAAAGAGCCTTCTCTAGTGCTGTTTCATATTTCGCGTTTAGGTTTGACAGCATAATGGCTTTCTTCTTTTTTAAATCACTTGTTAATAGGGCTTTTATTTTATTAAGCCTTTTGTAGATTGGTAAGTATGTATATTCGTTTAAAAATAGTTTTTTGAGATTTTTTCCCTTCATGAGAATCGATTTTTCTACCATAAAATCCTCTGCAGGTGCGAGTTTTAACTCTAATTCTTTTACATAACTATGGATTAATTCCTTAAATTCGAGTGACCCCTTATAGCTCGAAACCCATTGCATTTGCTTAGATTTTCCATTCCCTTCAAGGAGCTTCATCAGCTTAGAATTTGGAGAAAATAGTTTTATTTTCTGCCCCAAACAACTTTTCATAAAATCAATAAAAGTGGTCTGGTTAATTTTGTTAACTCCAAGTTCAGGTAAGACGGCTGAGATATAATCAATAAACAGTCGGTTCGGTGCAAGGATCATTAATTTTTCTGGAGGAAATTGAAACCCAAAGGAATAGAGAAAGTAGGATATTCTATGGAGTGCGATGGTTGTTTTCCCGCTTCCGGCGGCCCCCTGAACGATAATCGGGTGCTTCAGTGAGGCACGGATCACTTCATTTTGCTCATTTTGAATCGTCGCAACGATTTCAGTTAATCGATTGTCTGCTTTACCTGACAAAGATTTCTGCAAAAGTTCATCGTGCGTCGTCAAATCGATATCGCGGATTTCTTTTAATAATCCATCGATGATTTCATACTGCCTCTTTAATGCTAAGTAACCGGTTTGTGTCTCCCCATATGCTTCATATGACACGTCTCCAAGTCTGCCATCATAGTAGACATTAGCAATCGGTGACCTCCAATCGACGATAATCGGCTGCTGTGTCACACGGTCAAACAAGGATACCTTCCCGATGTACAAAATTTCTTCCTTATTCGTACTATTGCTCGTATAATCGATCCTTGAAAAATAGGGCTTGCCAATCACGCTTTCTAGCCTTTTCAGTTCACTTTCCGCTAATTCAAGAAAACTTGCATTCGCGAGGAGATCCGTGTAGCTCGTACTACTATCCTTAGAATTTAACTCGGCAAAAGATTGCTTCATATTTTCAACAAAAAATTCTTTATTCCCCTTAGAAATATCTAAAACAGTTCGGATATATTCCTTTGTAAACTCTAAGCGTTCCACTTCTGTTTGATAATCTTTATGGTCACGGACAGACATTTGATCTTTGGCACTCATCCTATTCAGTCGTCACCTCTTTAGCTAATTTTGAAAACTTTGGATATTAAGATTAAACTAAATCTTTTGTACTAGTCAAGTTTTTTAGTTATCCATTGGATAGATAGGATACGGGCATATGGTATAATTAGTAAAAGTTTTAATCAGTTAAAGGAGAATGGTCATGCTCACACAAGTACAAAAAGGTGCGAGAGTGGATCTCACAAAAAACCAAATAAATTTTAGATCTTCATGCCTTTTACATCACAAAGCAAGGAACATTTGGACACATCTATTTTGGGAATAAAGGTAAATTAACAAAATCCCCCTATATCGCACTCGATAAGGATTCCGGTGTCGGAAATTCTGCGGGGAACAACGAAGAAAATTTGATCATCAAAAAACTGCAAGATGTTGAAAAACTCATTATTGCAACACACATTTTTAGAATTTTTGGGTTTCTCAAAAAGGAAGATAACTTTGCAAAATATGACGGAAGAGTTTTAATCAAAACGAACAACGGTGATGACATTGAAGTTCCACTTACCTCAACCACCCCTGGTCGATGGTGTATCATCACAAAAATTGATAATTCCAATTCAACAGACCCGAAAGTCATTAATATAAATCATGTACAATCTTCCGAACCAACGGTGAATGATTTGTAAAAGTTCATATGTTGAAAAAGGGTCCCCAGTATACTAGGCAAAGATTAATTTCATACAAAGGTCTGCTTTTAAAACTAGGCTGTGTTAAAAGTGAATGTTGATTTCACTGTGTTTGAAAAATAAACGGAAAAATTCCGTTTAAATTGGGAAATACCCATATTTCCTTAATAATAAAGGGAGTTTTTCCGTTTATATTATCCAAACCGTTGGATTTTGCCTAATTTAGAGCAGTTAATCGGAATATCTCCGCTTATATCTGCTTCTTAAGCTTCCTCTATAGACATTAGCCGGAAATTCTCCGCTTATGAATGCTCATACCTACACGAAAATCAACAATGAATAATAACTAAATAACAGTATAAAAATGCTATCCACGCATTTTTATACTGTTAAAATTGTTTTGCTTCTTGTTCATACCAATTCGTAAGTTACTCCATTTGTTCCTTTAAAAGAAATGGAGCATAAGGTCAACGATGGAGGGATAAGCACCAATTTTCACTTATCTATTGTAATTTGTCGACCTCAGCCATTACTCCTGGAGTTTCGCCCGTACGTTTCTTTGCCTTTTTCCATCCGTCTCACCTTCGGCCTGTCGGTTATGCTTAATGAAAAAGGAGAGGATCAGTGCAAGTAAGGAAAGAATGGACACGACCATAAAGGCGATATTCGCTCCGTGGATATCCGGAAAGGCAATATCTGGGCGCTGTTTCGCTACTTCAGCTGTTGTTGTCATTACTGTAACAAGGATGGCGGTTCCTACCGAAGCGGCGATCATTTTCATCGTATTATCCATGGCCGCCCCATGAGGAATTAATCGTTTTGGTAACTGGTTCAGGGCAGCTGTTGCGACAGGCATCATGACCATCGAAAGACCAAACATTCGAATTCCATAAAGGACCGTAATATAGGTCATCGTTGTCGATGGACTTAGATTCGTAAACGCAAACGAAGCAGCTGTCATGATTGTTAAGCCAATCATCACAAGCCATCTCGCACCGATTTTATCAAAGATTCTCCCAACAATCGGTGACATGAAGCCGCTTATCAGGGCACCAGGTAATAAAACAAGACCCGCCTCTAAGGCTGAGAATCCCCTCATTCGCTGCATAAACAGCGGGATAATCGTCTCAGCTCCAATTAAGCCCATAAAGCCAATCATTCCAATGATGATGGCGAACGGGAAAATCGAAAAGCTAAAAACACGGAATTCCAGCATGGGGTGTTTCAATCTTAATTGGCGGAAAATAAACACGAGCAAGGATACACCGCCAATGGCGAGTGAAAGAAGGGTTGCTGCATGGTTCCAACCATAATTTCCAGCACAAGTAAATCCATATAGAAGCCCGCCAAACCCGAATGAAGATAATAGAATCGATAGGACATCCACTTTTGGTCTGGAAACCTCTGTAACATTTTTCAAGAAAAGAAATGCGACAATGATATCGATAAGAGCAATTGGTAAAATAATAAAAAATAACACTCTCCATGAAAAATGCGATGTAACCCATCCGGACAGTGCTGGCCCAATGGCAGGTGCGAAGGAAATCACAAGCCCTACAAGCCCCATTGCCGCACCGCGCTTATTGATTGGAAAGATTAGTAAAAATACAGTAGTCATTAATGGCAGCATCACTCCTGCACCAATCGACTGAATGACCCTGCCTAAAAGCAGAATTGCAAAATTTGGAGCAATCCCGCTCACAACGGTTCCAAACGCAAAAATACTCATCGCTGTGATAAACAGCTGCCTTGTGGTAAATCGTTCTAATAAAAAGGCACTGATGGGAATCATGATCCCATTCACCAGCATAAAGACGGTCGTTAGCCATTGCGCACTATTTGCGGTAATGTTCATTTCATCCATAATTGGAGGTATTGCTGTGATCATTAGTGTTTGATTCAAAATGGCAATAAAGGTTCCCGCCAGCAAAAGTCCCACAATCATTGACTGTTTATTACCTGATCTCTCCATTTATCCAACTCCCCTGCTATAAAAAGTAAAATAACACTGTTACAGATTACCTTCTTTCCCTAATGAATTCCAATGAAACGCATTGGGACTTTCCAAAAATTTTTCAAGAAAATATTTGCAAATAATAATATTATTTACTTTTTCCAAAAATTATATTATGATATAAATGTGATATCACTTTTATATCACTTTTTAAAATAAGGGGGAGACCAAATGAAAGAAAAATCTATTTTTAAAATGAATGGTTTTGCTGCACTGATTATCGCGCTTTTGTGTATTGGTTTTGGAATTTATTTATTCATTACCGGAGATATCACGGGAATAATAACCGGGATTGTTGTCTTCGTTATTGGGTTAATTATTGCCACAAGTTTAACGATTGTTCAGCCTAACGAAGCGAAAGTATTAACGTTCTTTGGAACCTATCTCGGTGTCATCCGGGACCAAGGATTATGGGCAACCATTCCCTTTACTTTCAAACGGAGCGTTTCCTTACGCGTGACGAACTTTAATAGCGAGAAGCTAAAAGTAAATGATTTACAAGGAAATCCAATTGAAATTGCAGCCGTCGTTGTGTATAAAGTAAGAGATGCGGCAAAGGCATTATATGATGTAGAAAACTATGAAAAATTCATTCAAATTCAAAGCGAAACTGGTATTCGTCATATTGCCAGCAGATACGCCTATGATTCATTCGATCATGCGGAAGAGACATTAACCCTTCGGCAGAATAGCGATGAAGTCGCAGATGTACTTATGTATGATTTACAAAAGAGATTGGATGTTGCCGGGGTGGATGTTATCGAAGCACGGATTATGCATCTTGCCTATTCCTCCGAAATCGCTTCTGCCATGCTGCAGAGACAACAAGCACAAGCTGTTTTATCTGCTCGTAAGGTGATTGTCGATGGTGCCGTTGGGCTTGTAAAGGCTGCGATTGACCAGCTGGCGGAACAAGATATTGTCGAGCTCGATGAAGAGAAAAAGGCGCAGATGGTTAATAACCTAATGGTCGCGATTGTTTCTGAGAAAGGAACGCAGCCCATTATCAATACGGGAAGCATTTATTAAGGTTGTGTCATAAATGACGAAAAGAAAATCATTTCCGCTTCGCATTGACCCTAAGCTATATGAAGTACTGGAAAAATGGGCGGAAGATGAAATTAGAAGTGTAAACGCCCAAATCGAAGTCATCTTAAAAGAGGCTGCCAAAAAGGCTGGAAGATTAAAAAAAGAATAAGCCCTGTCCCCTTAATTTTTTATAAATTAAGGGGTTTTTTAGTTATAAAACCTAATCATTTTTATAAAATTTGAATAAGATACGTTGTGCACTGTTATTTTAATCATAATAGTGTATGATATACAGTATAAATGAATGAGGTGATTACACGCATGGGTTCTTTGTTGGATACATTCACGACGGAACTAAGAAGAGGAACGCTCACATTGGCTGTTTTAAGTCAATTACGGACGCCCCAATATGGCTATTCACTCGTACAGCAGCTTGAAAATGCCGGTGTGGCCATTGAGCAAAGTACATTATATCCTCTATTGCGGCGATTAGAGAAACAGGAACTCGTAACGAGCAGCTGGGACACAACCGAAAGCAGGCCGCGGAAGTTTTATGTATTAAGTGACTACGGGATTGAGGTTTACAAGCAATTGAAGGATGAATGGAAAAAGATGACGCTGGAACTGAAATCATTATTACAAGGAGATGATAATGTTGAATCTGATTGAGGTTTATGTACATGAAGTAACAAAAAGGCTTCCTGTTAAGACACGGGATGATATCGCCCTTGAGCTTAGGTCCACCATCGAGGATATGCTCCCGGAAAGTTATTCAGAAGCAGATGTGAAGGAAGCACTTTCGAAACTTGGCAATCCGGCAGTGCTCGCTGCAAGTTATCGTGATACACCTATGTATTTAATTGGACCGGATCTATATAATATTTACATTTTGACAATGAAAAGGGTTATCCCCTGGGCCATTTTGATTACCATCTGTATTCATATCTTCGAGAATATTGTGTTTTTTTCAGGTAAGGAAGCCATTCTTTCTGTGGCTATTAAATCGGTGGGGATAATTATCGCCAATGTCATAAATGTGCTCATCCAAGTTTTCTTTTGGTTCACGATTGTATTTGCCTTCATAGAGAGAATTGGCTTATCAAACTCTGATCTGCCACATAAAAAGAAGAGAATGATATGGACGCCAGAGGATTTAAAATATGTCGAAATCATTCCTAAGAAAAAAGCCATTTCAAAAGGGGATATTGTTTTCGGCTTCATCTGGATAGCCATTGGAACCGTTGCTTATTTCTATGCCGACCATCTCGTTGGCGTTTATCGATCAATTGATGGTCACGGATTACAATTCGTTATGCCCTTTTTTAATCAGGATACCTTGTTGTCATACTGGCCAATCATCGTGATTTTTATCGTATTGGAAGTAGGGTTGATTGTTTATAAATGGACTGTAGCAAAATGGACAATGAAGCTTGTAATTATGAATGCGATCATTCGTTTATTAAGCACGATTACTTTTATCGTCATCGCTAGCAATCCAAATTTGCTAAACAATGAAATCATTCCCTATATGGCGGAATTGTTTGAAACTACTTCTTCTGCTGTAGCTTATTCCTTGGAATGGATCTGGAAGATCTTCGCAGCGTCACTCATTCTCTCCAATATGATTGAAATATTCCAGAGTTATCGTAATGCAAGAATTAGATAATACTAGAAAAACCACAAAGTGCCATACAATCACTTAATTGAAAGTCGGTGCCTGACACTCACTGTGCTTACACTTTAGCACATTGGGTGTCAGGCACCAAAATTATTACTCAAATCCATTATTCGAGGTCATTTGTTGATTATCTGCTTACAAACTACGTTCTTTGATTTGATTTGTAATTCTCCTTATAAAGCTATTGATAGAAGTACTTTCTGATTGTTGATCCCCATACTTTCTTACATTCACTGCTTCTTCATTGACTTCACGATCCCCTAGAACCAGCATATATGGAATCTTTTGCATCTGGGCTTCTCTTATTTTGTAGCCCAGCTTTTCATTGCTTTGATCAATTTTCACTCTTACGCCTGATTGTTTCAGCTCCGACTGAACCTTTAAACAGTAGTCTAAATGAACGGGTGAGACGGGGATGATTTGTACTTGGACCGGTGCAAGCCAAACAGGAAAAGCACCGGCAAAATGCTCGATTAATATGCCAAAAAACCGATCAATGGATCCATATATAGCACGATGAATGACAACGGGACGAACCTTTTCATTTTTTTCATTAATATAAGTCAAATCAAATTTTTCTGGCATTTGAAAATCAAGTTGGATTGTCGCACATTGATGGCTCCGCTTTAGTGCATCTTTAATATGAAAATCAATTTTTGGTCCGTAAAATGCCCCGTCCCCTTCGTTTAAATGGTAATTAATTTCTAAGCTTTCAAGTACATTCTTTAATGCACCTTCAGAAATTCCCCAAATGCTGTCATCCCCTAAAGATTTCTCGGGACGATTCGAAAGCTCCACCGAATACTCAAAACCAAAAGTACGATACACTTGGTCAATAAGCGAAAACACCTGTTTAATTTCACTTTCAATTTGGTCCTCGCGAACAAAGATATGTGCATCATCCTGACAAAACGTCCGGACCCGTAACATCCCATTTAAGGCACCACTGGATTCATGACGATGAACTTGACCGAACTCGGCCATCCGAATTGGTAAATCCCGATAGGAGTATAGGCTGTTTTTAAAAATCAGCATATGACCGGGGCAATTCATTGGTTTCATCGCAAATTTTGTCTCGTCGACATCGGAAAAATACATATTTTCATGATAATGGTCCCAATGGCCCGACTCTTCCCATAAGCGTTGGTTCATCATAAACGGTGTGCGAACCTCTTCATAATTTGCATCTCTCTGAAGTCCACGTGAAAAAGTTTCCAACTCATTGCGAACAATTTGTCCTTTCGGTAAATAAAATGGCATTCCAGGTGCTTCTTCGGAAAACATGAATAACTCCAATTGTTTTCCTAACTTCCGATGATCACGTTTGGCTGCTTCTTCTACGAAATGTAAATATTCCTGAAGGTCCTTTTTCTTTTGAAATGCTACCCCATATACTCGTTGAAGCACATCGTTTTGACTATCTCCTCGCCAATATGCCCCTGATACTCGAGTTAATTTAAATGCTTTGATGAAACCAGTCGCTGGAAGGTGTGGCCCGCGGCAAAGATCGATAAAATCTCCTTGTTGATAGAGAGTTATTTTTTCATCCTCCGGAATGTCACTTAGTAGTTCTAGCTTATATGGCTCACCTTTTTCTTCAAATAACTTTTTAGCCTCTTCATATGTTACTTCCATTCGTTTTATTTCTAAATTCTCGTTGATGATGTTTTCCATTTCTTTTTCAATCGATCGTAAATCATCGGATGTCAGACTATGTTCTAATTTCAAATCATAGTAAAATCCGTCTTCAATCACCGGCCCGATACCTAATTCCACTTTACCAAAGCGCCTTTTCACAGCTTGTGCCAATACATGCGCTGAAGTATGCCTTAAAACATGCAATCCTTCTTCCGAATCTTGAGTATAAATAGCGAGTTTCCCATCCTTTTCAAGCTTGAAGCTTAAATCCACTAGTTGTTCATCAAATTTCCCAACCACTGCATTTTTTCGTAAATTTGTGCTAATCGACTCGGCCACATCCACAACTGTAATGCCTTGCGGAAACTCCATTATTTTTCCATCCGGAAATTGAATGTTTATACATTTTTCACTCATAGCTAAATTCCTCCCTTAAATTAATATAAAAAAAACACGCTCATCCCTATAGCAAGGGACGAGCGTGTTTAAACCCGTGGTTCCACCCAATTTCACATAAGTATAAAAAAATCTTATGGCTTTGGTGCTTTAACGCAGCATTAGACGATATTGGATACTTTAGTTCCCCAATACAGCTTCAAGGTGGTAAACTATTTTTCTAAGTTAGGAAGATCGCACCTTTCCTTCCCTCTCTGTAAACCGAAAAAATAATTCATGTCCTTTTCATAGCTTTATTATTTTGGCTCTGTTAAAAGTGAATGTTGATTTCCATTCCAGGCGCTTCACTTTCCGCGGGGCGGGCGGTGAGCCTCCTCGGCGCTAAAGCGCCTGCGGGGTCTCACCTGTCCCGCTGCTCCCGCAGGAGTCTCGCGCCTTCCACTCCAATCAACATTGTGCTCAAAATCAACAAAGTGCTTTAACACAGCCATTATTTTAAATAAATAAAAACGCACTCATCCCTATAGCAAGGGACGAGTGCGTTTACCCGTGGTTCCACCCAATTTCCCATAATTAAAAAAACTTATGGCTTTGGTGCTGTAACGTAGCATGGACGGTTATTGGATACTTATTTTCCCCAATACAGCTCAGGAGGTGGTAAGATACTTTCTTGTGTTAGGAAGATTTCAGCGTTCTCTTCCCTCTCTGGAAACCATTAAAAGTAGCTCATGTCCTCATCATTGCTTTAAATATAATAAACAATAAATTTAGATTTGTTACATAATACAATAAATTCTCAAATATAGCAACCACCAATTTTCATACTTTGATTTACCTTTTTTCAGTCCTTTATCCGAGGTTTTGTAGGATCACAGTTTGCTGGATCAAGATTTGCTGATTCTGCTAACTTCATTAGGTAATAACATTCTTCACGTAACATATGATCTGCCATTAACGGTGCAAATGTTCCTAATGCTTGATTACTCAGTTCCAATTCTTCTAGTTCATTTAAAAAGTTTTGAAATAACTTTATTTCTAACTGGGCGTCTACATTCATTTTTGACAGGGCAGGAAACGTGGTCAAATTGGTTCTTAAATATCCCGCAAGCTCTACAGCTTTTAGGTAAAAACCTTCAAAATTTTTCGTAAAGGAATGACTTTGCTCCTTTAATTTCTTTTCAAGGCTGTCTAAGTTGGAGGAAATCGCCTCTGAATGACCTGCAGCATCTAATAACCATAAAAGATGATGATGCAGTTCATGGTAAACAGGTGGCACTTGCCCAGTTTTTAGGTGGTTTATGATTCTTACATATTCTTCTAATTCGTTTACCATATGGTTAATAAATGTGGGTGAAAGGTGGATTTTGATTTTTCCAATAAGGTGTTTTCTAATTAATTCAAATTTAAATTCCCTTAATTTAATTGCCTCTGTTTCAGCCTGGGCTGTTAATTGCATCAATTCAATGGAATTTGCATCCTCCAAAAGCGAATCAAAAACTTGAATAAAATTTGCAGCTTGTTCAATTTCCACCATTTGAACGGGGGCTAAAGCTTCATAAATAAACCGAGAATGATCACCTAATATTTGAAGCCAAAAACGATGTTCAAATCTTGCTGTTCTCTCAAAGACTTCATTCATGCTTTTTCCTCCCAGTAAAAAATAGCCACACTATTCTGATGTTTATTCTGCCTAGCTATTTCTTATGAATCGATAAAAGGAAAACAGGGTCAGACCCCAAGCGCACTAAAGCATTAGCACGTCGGGGGTCTGACCACAATGTCATGAGTTTACTCTTTAATTAAGTTCAATGATTTGTTTTCCTTAGTATCCCTCTCTTTTTCTAACTGTGCTACCTGAGCATCAATTGTATTACCATTGAAGTAACTTGTTACCTTCTGCTCAAGGCGGTCTAGGTAGGTTTCAATGTCCTTGAACTTTAAGTTATATTGATTGGAGTAAGAATCAGATTCTAACACCTGGTTCATTCCGATGTTAGCCCGAGTTACGTTTTCTCTTCCCATTAATTCCATTCTTCGAAGCTGCATATCCTTTAATTTTCGCTTCATTTCTTCATGTTTTCTTTCTAATTCTTGTAGCTGCTTGGATACTGATGCAATTGAAGCATTAAGGCGCTGCGCCCGCTCTGAATATTGTTGATGCTCAGCTGTTGCAAATTGGCAGAGCTCTTCTTCTCCTGCTTTTAAAGCAATTTCCGCTTGGTACTTTCTTTTTTCAGCTAATTCCATCGCCTGGCTATACTCTCTCCTGAATTCATCCTTTAATTGGGATTGACGTTCAACCAATTTGCCCACCTTCGCTGTTTCCTGCTCACATTGGCGGAGATATTCATTGAGCAAAGCAATTGGATTTTCTTTTTCCTTTTTTTGAAGAGTTTCGTTTAAATCAGCGACGATAACATCTTTTATTCTTGTAAATAAGTTTCCCATATTTATCTTCTCCTTTAATTCTAGTATTTTTTTAATTCATTCCATTGCTTTTCAAAACTAACAAATGGATCTTGTTCATTTTTTGCTGATGTATTTTTGTTTTTATTCCAATTTTTATAAACAAGCCAGAGCACATATGCGGCACCCACTCCAATTAGAGCTGGTAAATGGTGAATGGTTGATGAAAGCACCATTAAGCTGATAATGATTAACCCGATTTTCCAACCTGTTGATTCCGTCTTTAAGAACTGTTTAAAGATAAAGTATAGAATCGCTAAACTAACCAGTAATCCAACCATCGGGCCAATCGTTTTAAGTAAAATAATGGCGGCAAGGCCACCTGCTAAAAGTAACGCAAATTTTTTCATTTTATTTTCCTCCTATGTTTCACACATCATTTATCTTGATTTCATCTTACCTTTTTTCTACATGTTTCATAATTGCTCTTGAGCTTGATTTTTCAATCCGACTTAAGACTTAGGTGATGTGGGACTATCGGAAAAAGGTTCAAACCCATAGCGCGCTAACTCAAGGGTGGATTATTTTTTATGGTTATGAAATGACAGGATTGCTATGATTAAGCTAGCAAAAGATATTGCAAGCATTAAAGCTTGAAAAACTGTCATTCAGCATCACCGCCTTAATGTCGGGAGTATGCCGACCACCCTAAAGAAATCACCGAAATTATAACCTTATCTTATAGCTATTGATAACTTTTTAATATTTCTAATTTAAGTTAAACAACTGTATAATTTTATTAAATATTTATTTGTTAAGGAGAATTCTATGTATGGAACCTATTCTTAAGCAATTAATAAACATACCCACTACCTGTATCTCTGATGTTATGGATGGTTTAAATAACATGCATCCAAGTATTAAGCCACTAAAAGAAGAATACAAATTTACTGGAAGAGCGTTAACAGTGAAGATTCCTGTTGGTGATAACTTAGCGGTTCTAAGAGCAATCCGTAAAGCCAAACCTGGAGATATTATCGTAATTGATGCTAAAGGGGATCAATATCGAGCCATAGCTGGGGACTTTATTGTAGGGATGGCTCAAACTCTTGGAGTTGGTGCAATAGTTGTTGACGGTGTGATTCGTGATATTGTTGGCATTAAGAAACTAAATTTCCCTGTTTTCTCTAAAGGGACTTCTGTAGCTGCTAGCGGAAAAGCTGGATTAGGTGAAATTAATGTTCCAATTTCTTGTGGAGGTACATCTGTAAATCCAGGAGATATTATTGTTGGTGATGCCGACGGTGTTGTGGTAATACCACAGTCTGAAGAACAAGACATTTTGAAAAAATCATTGGACAAAATGAGGAAAGATGAGATCAGAGAAGAAGCGGTCTCCGGAAACGTTGAGGCAATTAAGCAATACTTAGATAACATGATCTCTAAATAAATATTAAAACAGGAAGGGGACTCCCCTTCCTGTTTTAATTTATTTGAAAACCTGATTCGCATCAAAATTATTTAATGCCTGCCATTCCCTGTTCAACATACTCATTTCAAAATAGCTCCAATGGGCATTCCCAACTTTGCTTGCTTCCCTAATGAATCCTTCGGTTTTAAAACCGATCTTTTTATATAAATTGACAGCCGCTTCGTTGAAATCATAAACGGCTAAGCTTACTTTATGCAGATTCAATTGTTCAAATGCTATCTTTAAAAGGGCATGAACCATCAATCTTCCAATGCCCCTTCCTTGCAGGCTCTTATCCCCGATTAACACTCTGCACATTCGCGCAGTTTCATTTTTACGATTAATAGTTCCTAGAGAAATATGGCCAATTGTTTCGCCTGACTCCACAAGAATGACTTTATAAGCTAAATTGTCCGCGCTTTCGGAATTGGACATTCGTAAATAGTGCTCCAGCTGTTGCTCATCTAAAGGAAATTGCATGCTATTTCCGGCCCATTGAACGAGAAAATCCTGGCTATCTATCCACGACATAAGCTGCTGAAAATCTTGTTTTTCAAAAAATTGTAACTCGATCATATTATTTGAACCTTCTTTACCAATCGTCGTAACGCTTCCGTTTCATCAATGGCTCGTTTCAAAGAATAGTTCACCGAATTGATTTTTCTCCTTAAGGAAGTCTGAATGAGATGAACTTTTTCAACATAATTAACTGGTATTAATAAATATTGCACCGATTCAATGGGGCTTAATCCACTAGTCATTTTACCTGCCTCACATTTATTGTCCGAAAAGCATCGAACTCTTTGCCAATTAACTGACTAATTGCCTTGATAAAGGTATTGGTTGTGTGCGGGGTATCATATAGGATTGAGAAATATTCTTTTCTTTTTTCTTTAGGGGTTTCCTTGTAGGCATTGCCTACCATCCAACGGCCGTAGTAATAACATGGATAATACGTTTTCTGGACAGGATCAGAGAAGAAGCGAAATGCATTGTTTGCTTCAATTTCCGTGATCCCACCTCGGGTTATCATATAATCGATGGTTTCTTCCTTAGTTGTCTGGCCTAGGTTATACATAAAACAAGCGTTTGTAGTGAACATTCGCTGAAAGTCTAAGTAATTTCTCGCTAAAAGAAATTGCTGTTTCTGATCATTACTAACACCTTGTGTATCATCGTTGAGGTCATCCCAGCCGATGAAAGTAAGCGCTGTTTCCGGTCCGCCTTCAAATAAGGCATTCGTTGGACTGTTAATTAAATAATAGGAAGCTTCTAGCGGAAGTTTCCCTTGCTGGAATAAATAATCCCACCGACAATAAAACGCCTGATGGCCAGGGTAGCCTTCATGAGTCATAATTTGGGCCAAGATAGGTTCAGTCCATGGACGGTCAATATTGAAGGTTAGATTGCCTCTGAAGTTCCCGGTGTATTTTGAATAGCCACTCCAGAAAACGCCGCGTATCGGTTTGATCCAATCAATTCCATCTTCTTCCGGAAGCCCGATGACCCGCTTTAAAGTCCCCTGCTTGCTTAATTCTCGAAAGTTTTCGGCAACTGTTGTCACTTTCTCTGGTTCAATCATAGTATCGTTGCGCCATGCAGCCGCCTTTTCCTGTAACGTTCCTTTATACCCTAAATCAGTCAACCCTTTTTCCACCAGTTCACCAGCATGCTCTATTTGGTTATCAGTAATCAATGTTGATGGAAGTTCTTGAATATTAGCAATCAATTGTTCATAAGGGACATCATCGCCTTGCAGGCTGCGCGCAAAGTAACGGAACCCGTTTGACATTGCTCTTACATATTCACCCTCATGTCCTTCAGTTGACGAAATCGCCTTCTCTACTTCATCGAGTGCCAGGCCGATTTTATCAAAAGTATTGAGCGTTGGCTTTACATCACTATAGCTAGCAGTTGCTACCTCTTGGCTATAAAGTTTCTTTGTTTGCTCATTTAAACTCACAACAATATCTACGATTTTTCCCCCAATAGGTGAATCTGTCCATCTTAGCAATTCCATCTCTCCCTTTTGAAAAATTATTTTTCAGCAACTCTCCAAAGATCCTCTATGTCAGATAATATTAATTGAAGCATCATTTCGTATAACTTTTCGCCTTTCTCTGCGGTTGCACTACCTGCATCACCTAAATATCCATCTTTGAATAACACAGTCCCCATTTTTTCAAATTTGATTTTCGGATTTAACTTCGATTCGTGATTTCCAACAAGGCTTGGGTCCGCAAGCTTTTCATCAATAGCAAGGATTAAAGATGTTTCGTCCTCGCCACCATGACCCGGTCCTTTCGTAATCTCTAAAATTTGTTCCCGATAATCGACCCACCAGTTAATCGTTAAGACATTCATTCCTAAATCAGCAAGTTTTTCGACAACAGTATTCAAACTGGCAATATTTCCACCGTGGCCGTTAAAGAGAATTATATTTTTAAGACCATTTCTATGAAACTCTTTACCGATCTCATACACATAAGCGGAAAACGCTTCAGCGGAGATATCGATGGTTCCGTCAAAAGGCGCTAATCCCCAAGAATGTCCATAAGGAACCTCTGGAGCTATCAAGACTTTCTCGCCAATCAATAAATCTAGACGACGAACAAATTCTCTTGGGATCCATACATCTGTCCCTAACGAACAGTGCGGTCCATGCGTTTCCATCATTCCAATCGGCAAAAGAACCGTAGTCACTGTTTTTTTAAATTCTGTAAATTGTTTCGCGGTTAGGTTCATCATATACATCGCGAGTTCACCTCTTTAGATTATTTTTCTGTTTAGTAAATTTTCGTGACTTCTAAAAACCTAATGGATATGCTTCAAAATAATTTCTGCTAATAAAGCTGCTCTGTAAGGAAGATTCGATAAAAAAACATGTTCGTCCTCTGAATGAGCCCCATCTCCCCGTGGTCCAAGCCCGTCGATCGTTGGTATCCCAAGTCCGGCAGTAAAATTGCCATCACTAGCTCCGCCTGAAGATCCTTCGCCAAGGTCGTAACCATGTGAGTAGGCAATTTCTTTCAACTGATTGTATAACTCGATGACCGAATCCGTTCTTTCCAATGGATACCGTTCGATTTCGCCGGTTACTTCTACCTTTGTCCCCTCGACAAAAACGGGGCGGTTTCTAATTTGCTGTGCCAGCTTTTCGGCCTGGTTCTTCTTGGTAATCCGCACATCAATCTCGGCCATCGCTTCTTTTGCAATTACGTTCGATCTCGTTCCGCCATTAATAACACCGACATTGACGGATATACCCTCCTCCCTATTGGCAAGCTTTTTTAAATCGATGATTTGATAGGCTAATTCTTCAATGGCACTCGCACCATCCCACGCATTTATGCCGGCGTGAGCAGAAACACCTGTTACCTTAAGGACAAATTTCCCTGCGCCCTTTCGCTCTGTTTTAACGGCGGCATGAGGACTGATACTGGATTCAGGTACAAACACAACCGAACTTTTCCTCGCTTCCTCAAGAATGATTTCTTTCGAGTGTTCACTTCCGATTTCTTCATCTGTCGTGACGAGAAAGACAACTTTTCGTTTACCTTGGACGCCTTTTTCGCGTAACGCTTTCAGAGCCCAAAGTGTGATCGTCAAACCGCCTTTCATATCAAACACACCCGGCCCATAGAGAATATCTCCATCTTGCTTGATTGGGATGTCTCCCTTGTCCCAAACCGTATCCATATGCCCGATGATTAATATTTGTTCCGTTTCATCCCCTTTTCCATATGTAAATTTATACTGATTCCCTACTTCTTTTTTCATAATTATTTCTACTGAACCGCCAACCAGGGATTCAAATTCTGCTTTTAACACTTCCCCACATTGGTCCACGAGTTCTTTCGTATGAGAAGGTGATTCTGCGCTAGTTAACCTCAACAATGATTCTTTGATGGATTCTTGATTCTCTTTTAAGAAATCTAGTATAGTTGACAACTATCCTCTTCCTTTCATTGTTATTTAATTCCCTATTGCTAACAGTGGATCTTTCACATTAATGGCCAAGGACGTGACTAAAAACAAAACAACACCATTCGTTCCCGCATAGTATTTTTTGATGGATTCACCGAATTCGTCAGTAATTTCCCCCATTAATTCTCCTTTCGTTACACTTTGACCGATTGCTACATTTGGATACCATAATCCTGTATAATCGGCAAATGACCAATCAAAAGTACTTAATAGTTTTGCAGGTGTTTGCTTGACCGCACCATCCAATGCACCGATGGAACGCAGTGCATTTCTTACGCCCTCTTGTAAAAGCTGCGAGTTTTCTTTGTCTAAAATTCCTTGTTGACCGGCTTCGGCAATAATGGCCACTTTTCCCTGCAATGCAGCTGAGCTGTATGTCGAGCCACCCACTTGCCCCGTGGAACCGACAACATATTCAATTCCAAATAATGAAGCTAACCGCCTGGAATCCTCTGTTACTTCAGCAACCTCGCTAACATGATAAATCGTAAAAGGAACTAAGGCTTCGATCATGTCGCCGCCATGTAAATCAATGATATAATCGGCCTCTTTTATCGCTGTTTCATTAAGGCAGTACGCCAGTTTTTCCGCGGCAGTTCCGTCTACTTTTCCAGGAAAGCATCGATTTAAATTTTTATTGTCCTCTGGATGAACATATATGCTTCGCGCATAAAAGGATCTTGGGTTTGCAATCGGGATGACAGCGATTTTCCCTTTTACTTCTAGTGGCAATAGGGTTTTACCAATTTCGAGTGCGGCATCGATTGATGTATACTCACAGCCATGGATTCCCCCTAGTATGAGCACTGTAGTTCCTTCTACTTCTCCATTAATTAAAAAAACAGGCAATTTTTCTTCAATTAGAGGAAATTGTAAATGTCCCTTCACTTTTTCTCCATGGCCAACAAAAAGGTTGCCAAAATTCCACATGTTCATTTCCCCCTTTCACATAAAAGACAAAGCGACCGTATCCAAGAATCACAATCGCTTTGCATCAAACAGATTATTCTTTTGTTATCTTTTGGAATGGCACATACCAAGTGTTCATCGGATTAATTTCATATCCTTTTACCCATGTTCTTACTGGTACTTGGACTTTACGCTGTGAAGGGAAAATATATGGAACTTCCTCGGCCATGATGCTTTGAACCTCTTTGTAGATTTCTTCACGTCTGCCTTCATCAACCGTTTGTCTGCCTTCTTCTAATAATTGATCGACTTTCTTATTGTCATAGAATGCTAGGTTAAATCCAGGTCCTTTACTTGAAGAGTGAGCAAAATACCAAAGATTGTAATCTGGATCCGCATAATCTGGTGTCCATCCGCCAAGTGCTAATTGGTGCTTGCCACCCGTAACTAAATCCAGATATGTTGGCCATGCCAATGGTTTAATTTCAAGATCGATACCAATTTTTTTGAAATCACTTTGTAACATTACCGCGATGTTTTTGCGAACTTCGTTATTTTCTGAAATGGCAATTTCTAATTTAAAGCCTTTTTCTTGACCAGCTTCTTTTAGAAGTTCTTTTGCTTTTTCTAGATCAAAATCGTAGGTTTTCACCGCGTCATTGTAGCCAAACATGCCTTTTGGAATAATCCCGCCGATCCGTTCCCCTGCACCTAATAATACATCGTTAATAATCGAATTATAATTTACGGCATGGGCAATCGCTTGACGCACCTTTACATTATCTAATGGTTTTTTCTCCACATTCATCGAAAGATCATCAATTGCGTATCCTGGAGATTTAAGAATCTCAATGCCTTCCGCGCTTTCCATTTGTTTTAATACATCCGGAGAAAGCATCGTATCATCAAGTAAATCAAGCTCACCTTTTTCAAGCATTAATCGTCCTGTGGCTGGCTCATTTACAATTTGAATATTGACTGTTTTTAATTTAGGAACTTCACCCCAGTAATCGTTGTTTGCTTTCAAAACGAGCTTTTGACCGCGAGCCCAGGAATCTAACACGAAAGGTCCTGAGCCCATTTCTTTGTCCGCTAGGTAAGCTTCGCCGTTATCTTTTCCCTCGTGTTCAGCAAGTTTAGGATTGACGATATTTCCAAACACGGTTCCAAGCGTTTTCATGAATGGGGCAAACGGTTTTAGTAATTTAATTTTGATCGTGTGCTCATCAACAATTTCAAAGCTATTTTCATCAATAACTCCCTTAAATTGTCCAGCAGCTGATTTACCTATTTTTAAGGCACGTGTATAAGAATACTTAACTGCCTCAGCGGTTACTGGCGTCCCATCATGAAACTTCGCATTTTTATTTAAATAGAACGTATAGGTTACCCCATCTTCAGGTAAATCCCATTTTTCAGCCAACTGCGGTTTGATTTCAGTGTCTGTTCCATCGTAGGTAACAAGACGATCATAAAGCATATAGGTTACACGAAACGAAGTATTGGACGATGTGCCGTGAGGGTCTAGGTGTGGAATATCTTGGTTAGTAGCATAATTAAAGACGTCTGGATTTCCTGAACCTGCTTTCTCTGTTTGCTTTGGCGGGTTATCCTTTCCATCCGTTGGTGTTTTTGTTGTCTCCTGGTTATACTTATTACATCCAGTCAACGCCAACAGAACCGTCAAAGCTAAAACAAGTATTTTTACAGCAAAATTGTTTTTCCGCATTCGTTTTCCCCCTTAAATAGTTAGCGTTAGAATTGTGGAACTAAATTTTTAAAAGTGCAATCACCCCCTTTCAATTCTGAACACTCAGCGGTTTTTCGGATCTAATAAGTCTCGTAATCCGTCACCTAAAAGATTAAAACCAAGAACTGTCACTAGGATAGCTAAACCAGGAAACGTAGCAGCCCACCAGGCATCACGCAAAATTTCTCTGCTGGATGAAAGCATCGCTCCCCACTCTGGTGAAGGCGGCTGAGCCCCTAAACCAATAAAGCTCAAACCCGCGGCTGCGAGAATAACAAACCCGAGATCAAGGGATGCTTGAATGCTAGCCGGCGCAATCGAGTTGGGGATAATCTCCTTGAACAAGACCCTAATTGGATTTGCGCCAATCACTCGTGCCGATTCGACAAACTCCGCATTCTTAATTGATAGAACCGAGGACCGGACAATCCTTGTATACCAAGGCCACCAGGTGATGGCGAGCGCAAGCAAAACATTTTCAATGGAAGGTCCAAGTGCCGCAGCAATTGACATAGCAAGAATGATTCCTGGAAACGATAGAAAAATATCTGTAATCCTCATGATTACTTGATCCACCACTCCACCGACAAAACCAGCTATAGCACCAAGTACGGTGCCAACCGGAAAGGCAATCATTACCACAAGCAAACCAATTTTCAAAGAAATTCTTGTGCCGTAAATAATCCGGCTGAAAATGTCCCTTCCTACCTCATCAGTTCCAAACCAATGCTCTGAACTTGGAGGCAGCAATTTCTGTCCCAAATTCACTTCCAATGGATCCTTTGGGGAAATCAAGGGGGCAAAAATGGTAAGAACAATGATCATTAATACGATGAAAAGTCCAATCAACGTTAATGGACTGGAGAATAAACGTCTAGTCATGTACTCAGCCCCCTTCTAATCATAATTTAGTCTCGGATCGATGACTTGATAGAGAATATCAATAATCAAATTGACTGTAATAAATAGAATCGCAATCAGCATTGTAACAGCCATCACGGCAGGAAAATCTAAATAGGTAATCGCATTTACCGCATATTTCCCTAAACCAGGCCAGGAAAAGACAGATTCAACAAGGACACTCCCTCCAAGGGAATGGCCAAAGGTCATTCCCAGCAGCGTCAAAATTGGCATCATTCCATTTCGCAATGCATGCCCGTAAAGTACCCTCGTATCTGTCCCTCCTTTTGCATAGGCAGTTCTAACATAATCGCTTTTTAAAACTTCAAGCATACTAGATCTCGTCATCCTTGTAATCATCCCAATCGTTACGGCTGCTTGAGTAATACCAGGAAGAATAAGATGAATGATAGCTGATTGGAAAACCGTCCAATTTCCCGAAAGTAAAGCATCGAGAGTATACATACCGGTAATCGTTACTGGAGGCGACAGCCCCGTGTCCAATCGTCCAGATCCTGGAAGAATCCCGAGTTGGAGATAAAAAAAGAGGAGAAGTAAAATTCCGAGCCAAAACGCAGGCATGGCAACGCCCGTCAACGCCATGACGCGTGTAAACTGATCTGCTAGTTTATCTTTTTTATTCGCACTAATTACGCCAAATGGTATCCCTATTAAAATAGTGATGAACATCGAGAATAAAGTTAATTCAAGTGTGGCAGGAAAATAGGCCTTGATATCCTCGATTACTGGCTGGTGGCTAAAGTTACTAAATCCAAAGTCACCATGTAAAAGGTTGTTCATATATGTTCCATATTGAACGAATACTGGTTTATTCAACCCCATTGTTTCACGAAGCTCTTCAATCACCTTTGCATCGGCGTGAGGTCCTGCAGCTAATCTTGCCGGATCGCCGGGAATTGTATTTGAGATAAAGAAAGTCAAGACAGTAATGCCAAAAAGAATCGGAATCATTAGTAAAAGTCTCTTTATTATGTAACGGAGCGCATCCAATCCTACTCCCCTCCTTCTTTTGTTATGAAATAATGAGCCGCGGCTTTTCCAATTGGACTGGCTGAACATGGATACAAGCCGCCCAATGGCCCATTTCCTTTTCCCTCAGTTCAGGAACCTCAGTTTTACATTCGGCTGTTGCTACTGGACATCTTGTATGGAAAGGGCATCCACTCGGTGGATTCACCGGGCTTGGGAGATCACCTTGTAAGATGATCCTTTCTCGTTTCTTTGTTGGATCTGGGAGAGGCACAGCTGTCAATAAAGCCTTTGTATAAGGGTGCAACGGATTCCTATATAAATCTTCGACATTAGCAATCTCCACAATTTTTCCTAAATACATCACGGCAACACGATCGGAAATATGTTGCACAACTGAAAGATCATGGGAAATGAACATATAGCTTAAATTAAATTCCTTTTGCAGATCGACCATTAAATTTAGCACCTGCGATTGGACAGACACATCCAGTGCGGAAACAGGTTCATCGGCAATAATCAGTTTTGGGTTTAACGTTAGCGAGCGGGCAATACCAATTCTTTGCCTTTGCCCGCCCGAAAATTCATGGGGGTAACGATCTAACTGCTCTTTCCGTATCCCGATTTTATCGATTAACGCTTCGATGATTTTCATACGTTCTGCCTTGTTTTTCATTCCATGGACAATCAATGGAGTCTCTAAGATACTGCAAATTTTACTCCTTGGATTTAAGGAAGCATAAGGATCCTGGAAGACTAACTGCATATCTTTACGGACAGATTTCATTTCACGTCTTGGCAGATGGGTAATGCTTTTCCCTTCAAAAATGATTTCCCCTGAAGTCGGTTTTAAAAGTTGGAGAATCGAGCGCCCAAGACTGGATTTTCCGCAGCCAGATTCTCCGACAATCCCCAATGTTTCACCGTGTTCAATGTGGAAGCTAACGCCGTCAACAGCTTTTACCGTTTTCTTTTCACCCAAAAATCCTTTTTTAATGGTGAAGTGTTGTTTCAAATCCTTTACTTCGAGAAGTGACATCCTCTTCCACCTCCTTCTTATACAACCAGCATGCAGTTAAATGATCTTCTCCAACAGCTTGCATTGGCGGAATTTCCAGTTTACAAATATCCATTTTCTTACTGCACCGGTCGTAAAATCGGCATCCTGACGGCATTTGATCGGGTGATGGAACCATCCCAGAAATGGAACCTAGTTTTTCCTTTCTTCGCCCTAGTTTAGGAATTGATTCAAGCAATCCTTTTGTATAGGGGTGCTTAGGATTTAGGAATAACTCCTTTACATTTGCATGTTCCACCACTTTTCCGGCATACATAACAATTACCTTGTCACAAACCTCAGCAACAACACCAAGATCATGCGTAATCATAATGATCCCCATATCATTTATTTGTTTAAGATGGTTCATCAAATCGAGGATTTGCGCTTGAACAGTTACGTCTAAAGCCGTTGTTGGCTCATCGCAAATTAACAACTTTGGATGACAAGCCATGGCAATCGCAATCATGATTCTTTGTCTCATCCCGCCCGATAATTGATGAGGGTATTCATTCACAAGGTCTTCAGCTCTTGGTAAGCCGACTTCCTTTAACAGTTGAATGACTCTTCGCTTTCGCTCGGTCTTGTTACTATCCGTATGAAGGATTAGCGCCTCTTCGATTTGCCTGCCAACTGTATGAAGCGGGTTTAAAGAGGTAAGCGGATCCTGAAAGATCATCGACATTTGATTTCCGCGAACTTTCTCCAGCCGCCGTTTAGAAAATTCGGTCACATTCTCATCGTCCAAGAGAATCGATCCTTCTAGCTTTGCCTTATCAGGAAGAAGTCTCATGATCGATAAAGCTGTTAAACTTTTTCCACAACCAGACTCGCCGACAATTCCTACTGTTTCTCCTTTTTCAACTTGGAAAGAAATATCATCTAAAATTTTTGTATATTTTCCTTCTCTTTTTAAGGATAGAGCTACGTTTTTTACTTGAAGCAGCATAGGTAAAACACCTCCTCCTAATGTCAAAAAACATTCATATTTTTCAAGTCTTTAAGGGTGTGGAGATAATGATCGGAGAATGCCTTTTTTACTTTCTCTAAATCTTTTGATTTTAGGACATCTAAAAGATGTTTATGGATTTCGACCACGAGCTTTGTCCTTTCAGGAACTACGCTTGCTACAGTAAGGAACATTGCTCCAACCTGAGTATCTAACTGCTGGTGCATATGGATTAACCGTTGATGCTTTGAAGCGAGCACAATCGTATGATGGAAAGAAATATCGCATTTTGCCTCACGTTCCAAATCTTCCTCTTGATAGGCCGTTTTAAATTCCCCCAATAATTCTTCTAATCTCAAAAAGTCTTTGGCAGTTAAGTTTGGAGCGGCCAATTCAGCTGCTTTTCCTTCAAGCAAGGCTCGCATTGTATAGATTTCATAAGCATCCTGATCAGATAATGTCGTTACATATGTGCCCTTATTTGTTTCATGATTAATCAGTCCTTCATTCTGAAGCATTCTTAACGCTTCACGAATGGGTCCTCGCGAAATGTTTAGCTTTTCTGCAAGTTGAACCTGATTTACCTTCTCACCAGGTTTTAGCGTCCCATTCATAATCATTTTCCTAATTAAACCTGCCACGTGATCTGAAAGATTTTGATAGTTTATTAACATACTGTTTCACCAGATTCATATTTTTCTTTTAGTTTAGATAAATTTTTCCAATCCATTTGTGCAGCCCCTGATTCAATATCTTTGATAAGGGAAATAAGTAATCGAGTTACTGGCATTTGAATCTGGTGCTTTGCACCAATTTCAATAATGGGGACTAATTGAAAATCGATTTCTGTCTTGCGCTTTCGCACTGCTAAATCCCGCCAGATTCCACTTTTCGCCTTTTTATTGGATGCCATCCGCTTAGCGAGTTTTTCTAATTGTGCGTTCAAAACTAGTTCATCTCTAGTTTCTCTCGGATAGATATAGGTTGGTTCCCAATCATCAAAACCTACAGGCTGGATTCCTTCCTTCGCTGCAACCTCTAGTATTTCTGTACATAGTTCCATAAGCATTGGACGAAACTCTTGTTTTCTCACAACCTCTGCCATTGTTTCATCAACTAATGCCGTTGCAAATAATAGCCCTGCATAGGATAGTTTCCCCCATAAATAGCCCCAAATATTGTTTGTTACCTCAACTGGCCCCCAACATGTTAGAATTTCCTGTAAATCCAGCAGCCTTTTCGTTATTGTTCCGTCTAACTCGCCTAAATAGATGGAGGCAACCCCTCCATAAAGAATCCTCCCAGGAGATAAATAATCTGCGGAAAAATTAACAAAGCAGCCAATTGTTCTTTCATCCCCGATTATCTTGGATATCACATGTTCACAAAGTCCGTTTTGGAATGATATTATTTTTGAATTTTCCGACAATATAGGCAATACTGATCTAATGGCTTCTTCCGTGTGCTGAGCTTTCACACATAAAAAAACTGTATCTAACATTTTTCCCCTTTTGATTAATTCGTTGGGTGTGTACGCCGAACATTTCACTGTAAAGGTTTGATCCGGTCCTTCAATGGTTAGACCCTCGGCATTCATTTTATTTACATGTTCTTCAGCAATATCACAAAAAGTAACTGGTTTCCCATCCTTTACAAGGTAAGCCCCTAGGACACCTCCGATTGCACCTGCTCCAATAATGGTAATATCCATGATCGAGCCCCCTTAAAATAATTGTTGCCCTCCATCTACTGAAATCGTTTGACCACTAATATAGCTAGCAAAATCTGAGGCAAAAAATAACACAGGGTTTGCTATGTCTACCGGTTCTCCAAGTCGTTTCACAGAAATAGATTCAATCAAACCCTCTTGTTGTGATTTAGTCATTCTTTCCCACTGTTTACGAGTAGATGGATTGGAAAGGACAAATCCTGGTGCAATATTATTAACCGTGATTCCGAAAGGACCTAATTCCTGAGCCATTTGACGAGTAAATCCAATTTGACCAGCTTTGGCGCTCGCATATGCTTGAATACCTGTTAAACTAGTACTTCGACCGGCTCCGCTAGAAATATTGATAATCCGTCCATACTTTTGCTTCTTCATATATGGGGCGACAGCTTTTGTTGTAAAAAAAGCCCCATCAAGATTTACATTAAATATTTTTCGCCATTCATCTTCCTGAACATCTTCAATTGGTTGATTCACCTGTCCACAAACCCCGCCTGCGTTATTCACCAGGATATCAATTTTCTTATATTTATCAATTATGTATTGAATGAGATCCATCACTTGACTTTCCTTCGTTATATCACACGGAAAAATATCAAATTGATTTTGAGTTTCAGAATCCTTAAAACGATCATTTATATCATTTCTAACCTGTTCAAGTTCCTCAGCTAAAATATCCGTCCCTATTACATTCGCGCCTTGACCTACAAATGCACAACAGATCGCTGCACCTATCCCATGAGCAGCACCGGTAACTATGACTGTTTTTCCTGAGAATAACGTAAAGTGTAAACTGTTAACACTTTCAAACATAGCCAACTCACCTCTTTTTTTTTATAATAACCCAATGCTTTTCAGAATGTCAAAGAATTTTTAGAATATTTTTAATAATTTAAAAAAGAGAGACTTTAAGTGGATTAAATTTTATTAATAAAAAACCTGTCCCTCCGCAGGCTAACTCTTTAACCAACATAGGGGCAGGCACCAAATTTCCCGTTAATACAAATCAGAAGTTTTAAGAGGTCAACGTAAAAAAAGAAAAGAACCCAGACAAAGATTCTTCTCATTTGATTCCTATTCTGTTTCATTTGGCAGTACTTCCGTGGAAAACTCCCATGTCATGCCGTTATCTTTCGATAGAAACTTTCCTTTTACTTTTCCGCCCCGATAATCACCGCTTGGTCCTTGATTAATAAGGACGGCTAAATGGTCTTCTTCTTTAAAGGGCAGTTCGGCGGTAACGAAAACTTTATTATATTGTTCGGGAATCGGAATCGATGCTCTTACCCAAGAATTCCCACCATCTTGGGTCACAGATAGGTCAGGTTCTTCAGGATTGATAAATCCAGAGGATAAGAAACCTGTTTGTTCATCCACAAAGCCACCGTTTTTTATTAACCTAGTCACGTTCGTTGGATTCGTTTCCTTCCACGACTTGCCGCCATCATGGGTGACATAGACATTGGACATTTCCTGTGACACTGTCCGATCCCCGGTAAGAATGACATAACCAAAATTTTCATTCAAAAAATCTACTTTTCGAAACCGGAGCGATGGATATTGTTCGGCGACAACAGCGTCCTGCCAATGGTCACCTTGGTCAAGCGAATACGTTAAAATAATTTTTTTAGCGATCCAGTCAGGGCCATCTGAATATAAAAATGCGAACCGATTTGTTGAAAGGATATAGCTATTTTCGATAAGCTCTTGTTTATTGCCGCTGTACTCGCCTTCAAATAGTTTATCTTTTACAATTGGAACGGTCCTCCAGGTTTTGCCTTTATCGAAGGAAATCTTGAGTTAGTCATTTTGAAAGGAGTAATCAATGGTGCCGTCAGTGTAGCGGGTTTGTTCCTTTCGATTATCTTGTATATCCGTTCTTTGATTTTCATGATGTTGTCTCGGTTCAAATGAAGATTGAAAATAAATTAAGACGATGATTAAGAGTGCCAACATTAAACTGCTAATCCCAAGTAGGATATTTTTCACTATACAATCCACCTCACGAAAAAATTGGTGCCAGCCTGCTAATTCTTTTCTCAATCATTCTATAATGACTATACCTAGAAAGTCTATGTATATTATCGAAATCGTTTCAGTGCCTGACACCAACTGGGATTTAGTACCAACCCCCCCTAATCCTTAATGACTAATCCCATAAGTGTCGCAAATTGAATTGCTTGATAAGATGAGACCTTGCAGCCCTTTAAATCCTCTATTGCCACGGTCATTGTATCAAATGTGGAAGTGCTAATATCAATTCCTTTTAATGACGTTTGGTCAAAGTTTGCGCCATCGAGATTACAATGTAGAAATTCAACATTTTTTAATTTACAGTCAAATAAATCGGTACTTTTTAATAACGTTTCCTGAAATTTTACTTTTTCCAGCTTTGAATTTGCAAAAGTCGTCAAGTTTAAGACGGAATTGTCAAACTGAATATTTCCAAATCGTGATTCGGTAAAATCCACACCTACTAATTTACTATTTTTAAATACCACTCTGTGAATAGAAGACTTGCTTAAATTGGCATTGGAAAAATCGCAGTTTTCAAACCGCACATCCGTTATATCAATATTTTTAAAATCAGTATTGTTGAACCGACAATTCTTAATGACCATATTCGATAAACGAACTCTGCCAACAGCTTCATTTTCAAAAACGGAGTCAATAACCTGACACATTTCTAATTCCCGATCTTCTTCATAAAAAATATCTTGGAAATTCCTTGTCGGTAATTCAGCTGAAATTTTAGGGGAGTCAATTTTCATATTTATGCCTCTTTCATCGAAGATTAGTGGTTATGTATTTTTTTAAAATAGCTTATTATTTATACATGACAAAATCTATATTACCTTAAGGGAAGAATATGAGCCAGCACTTCACATACTCAATACTTGAATATTAATACCATGTAGAAAAGAGAGTGATCTATATGCAGCCTTTCAAACTATCAAAAAACGAATCCACGGATAAGAGTTACCGTAACATGAGGATTGGTTACTTTCTAGCCATTGTGATCACCATTTTCTTAGGCCTAGCCTCCAGAAAATACAGCCCTCTCCTTCCGGAATTTGTAGCGCAAAACGCCGGGGATGCACTCTGGGCAATGATGGTCTATTTTGGATTCCGTTTCTTATTGGTTGGTAAGAGCCTGCCCACAGCCATTTGGCTCAGCCTTATATTCAGCTTCGGCATTGAATTCAGCCAGCTCTATCAGGCAGACTGGATTAATCAGATTCGGGGGACAGTGCTTGGTGCGCTGGTCTTGGGCAAAGGTTTTCTTACTGCGGATCTAATTCGATATTCTGCAGGGATTATTGTCGGCACTGTCTTGGATAGGATCGCACTAATGTTTACTCAACGCAGATAACGTTGGTTATCGTTTCAAAAGTCAATTTCCGGGGCGAACAAAAACATAATGATAGAAAAATTACCTCAATATGAAAAAACGGCTTTAAAAATCACTTTTGAAGCCGAAGTATAGTAGTAAATTGGTCTAAATCTACCTATAGTTAAATATTTTATTGGTAAGGTTACAAATTAGCATTTTTTTGTAACAGATACTTTATGGAGTAGGTGAGGCTAAATGTTTGCTGTTCATTTTTTAGAAAAGAAAAATGTTTTATTAACACAGTTGCTTAAACGGGTACCAGTTGTTGGGGAAGATTTAAAAATTAAAGGTCGTAAAGCAAAAGTTTCAAATGTTATTCAAATAGATGAAAAAAATATTCATGTACAAGTGGTCTTAGAAACCGTTAAAAATAAAGTGGTTGTTGATAATTCAAAAAAGAAAAAGAAATAGCCATCGATGAGTAATAATTTTTTGGAATTAATTTTACCAAAATAGGGAGACTAGTGAAAAACGGAGATTTTGGTATGGAGAAGAAAATCGCTATAATATCAGACATTCATGGCAATCAATCTGCTTTAAAAGCTGTACTTGAAGATGTCAGCCAAGAAAGTAAAATGGACCACATCTATTGTTTAGGGGATTTAGTAGGAATTGGCTATGAAACAAACGAAGTGCTTGATTTGCTTTTTTCTCGTGGCGATATTTCTTTTGTAATGGGAAATCATGATGAAGCAATCCTAGATATCATCGAAGGCAGAGAACCATACAGTCAGAAAAGGGAAAAGGAGCACCACGAGTGGATTGCCTCCCAATTAGACCGGAAATTCCTGCCATGGTTAATTTCTATTCCAACAACCATTGAAGCTGAATTTAATGGAAAAAAATTATTGTTTGTCCACTATCATTTAGATGAACTCGGTGATTTTTTAGCAGTTGATTATGAACCCACCATTAAAAAATTGGACTTCCTTTACCGAGATTCATCTGCTGATATCGTCTGTTTTGGCCATCATCATGTAATCCATCATTATAAAACGAAGAAACGGCTCTATCTTAATCCCTGCTCGCTGGGATGTTATCCGAAGCCGTTCGCCTCTTATGCTATTTTGTCGATCGGCGAACATGGTGAAATCGGCGTAACATTTAAAGAAGTCCCTTATGATAATAAAGAATTTTTATTGGGATATAGCAGGCTTAAAGTTCCGGATTCCGAGTATATTTTGAAGATGTTTCATGGAAATCAGCATCTTCAATACCTGTGATTACCTTAGCTCGCATGTTCACTTCAGCTGCCAATGGCGGCTGTTTTTTTGATGTGCAAAAAGAGACAGAAACCTGTCTCTTTTTCATCTCATTATTCATGAAAATTCGTGCCGTCTGTTGTTGCTTTGACAATCTCTGTGCGGATGACAAAGTCACCGAAGTGCTCACCTTCCCGGCGTTCTTTGGCAAAGCGGGAAAGAAGTATCTGAAGCTCACTCAGAATTTCAGGTTCGCCAATGTTTTCGCGGTACATTTTATTCAAGCGGCTCCCGTTGTGAGCTGCGCCAAGATACATGTTATATTTGCCGACCGTTTTGCCAATAAAGGCAATTTCCGCGAGCCCAGGACGGGCACAGCCATTTGGACATCCGGTCATCCGAATCGTAATTTCTTCGTCACGCAGACCATTTTCATCGACAACCTCCTCAATTTTATCGATAAGTTCTGGTAAGTAGCGTTCTGATTCTGCCATGGCCAAGCCGCACGTTGGAAGAGCGACGCACGCCATCGAGCTCCGTCTTAATGCGGAGTGATGTTTGCCGTCGGACAAGCCGTATTTTTCCATTAATTCATTTATTTTTTTCTTTTTCTGACTTGATACATTCGCAATGATTAGATTCTGATTCGCTGTCAACCGGAAGTCTCCCGAATGGATTTTTGCAAGTTCATGTAAGCCTGTTTTGAGCTTGTAATTCGCAAAATCTGCGACGCGACCATTTTCGATAAACAGCGTATAATGCCATTTCCCTTGCATTCCTTTTATCCAACCGTAGCGATCGCCATTGTGATTGAACTGATAGGGTTTTGCCTCTTCCAAGCTCCAGCCAATTCGTTTTTCCAATTCAGCTTTAACCGATTCGAGTCCGAGGCGGTCTACTGTGTACTTGAAGCGGGCATTTTTCCGGACCGAACGGTTCCCGTAATCACGCTGAATCGTAATTATTTGTTCAGCCAGCTCCACCACTTTGTCTGGGGGGCAGAAGCCAATGATCTTTGCTACCTGTGGGTATGTCGCCTTATCACCGTGTGACATCCCCATCCCGCCGCCTATGGCCACGTTAAAACCGCTTAGTTTACCATCCTCAACAATCGCAATGAGACCAAGATCCTGTGAAAAAACATCGATATCATTCGAGGGCGGGACAGCAATTCCGATTTTAAACTTCCGCGGCAAATAGCGTGCTCCGTACATGGGTTCTTCCTCTATTTCTGGAGTCCCAGCCACTTTTTCCTCATCGAGCCAAATTTCATGATATGCCCTTGAGCGCGGTAATAAGTAAACACTCAACTTTTTCGCCCATTCATACACTTCAGCATGGATTTCAGATTGATCAGGATTCGGGTTACACATCACATTCCGATTTACATCGCCGCACGCTGCAAGTGTGGTCAAAAGGGACTGATGAATCTCCTGAATCGTTTCTTTCATGTTCCACTTTAAAATGCCATGCATTTGAAACGACTGCCGTGTCGTCAGCTTTATCGTTCCGTTCGCATTCTTTTCTGCAAGTTCATCTAATACAAGCCATTGTTCAGGTGTAACCACACCACCCGGAGCACGGACACGGAGCATAAACTGATACGCAGGTTCGAGTTTTTGCTTTTGACGCTCATTGCGGAGATCACGGTCATCCTGCAAATAGCTGCCATGATGTTTCATTAGGCGGTTATCATCTTCTGGTATTCCGGCGCTGATGGGGTCCTGCATTACTTCCACCAAAGTGCCTCTAAGGTAGTTGCTTTCTTCTTTTATACGCTCAACATCGCTTGGTTCTCCCACTGGCGCTGTTAACATTTGCTTCACCATGTTGAAAAAACTCCCTTCACTCCAAATTCAATATAGCGTTTTACACTACCATTTACTATGAAAAATTATTCAAAGGTCCATCCCTGCCAATAAAGGCGGTGCGAGCAGAGCAGAACTTCTCCTATTCGAAGTGAAAATTGGAAAAAACCACTCAAATTGGTTAAAATGATTTGTTTTTGCGGCGCTCCGCCCCTTTTCCACACAATCAATAAACATCACGCTGATACCGTCTGGTTTGTTGCATCTTGGCCAAATATTCTTCTGCTTTTTCACGGTTCATACCGCCTTCTTTTTCGATAATCGTGAGGAGCGTTTGATGGACATCGTGGGCCATGTGTTTCTCATCGCCGCAAATGTATACCACTGCTCCTTCTTGAAGCCACTCGAAAAATTCTTTACTGTTTTCCAGGATACGGTGCTGCACATATACCTTTTGATTGGTGTCACGTGAAAAGGCAACGTCCATTTTCGTCAGTGTGCCGTTCTTCAGCCATTTTTGCCATTCGGTCTGGTAAAGGAAATCGGTGACGAAGTGCTGGTTTCCGAAGAACAGCCATGATTTCCCTTGGGGGGACCCGGTTTCTTCACGCTCCTGCATAAAGGAGCGGAACGGCGCTGCACCTGTGCCTGGTCCTACCATGATGATCGGTGTTTCCGGGTTCTTCGGCAGCTTAAAGTTTTCGTTATGTTGAATATAAACTGGCAATGTGTCTCCTGGCTTGAGTCGCTCAGCAGCCAAAATCGAACAGACGCCATTTCGTTCACGCCCGTGTGCATCATAGCGGACTGCTCCAATTGTTATATGGACTTCATCCCGATTGGCTGCTAAACTGCTCGCAATCGAATACAGCCGGGCCGGTATTTTTCGAAGAATGCTTATAAACTCTTGAGCCGAACAAATCCAAGGGGTAAAATCCCGAACTAAATCTAATAAATCGCGGCCTTCAAGGTACGCCTTTAACGGTTGTTCATTACCCGGTGTGGTCAACTCTTTTAGTTCCTTACTCGCTGAAAGTTGTGCAGCCTTCACTAGCAGTGGTTTTGTGAGAATCGTAATTTCATAGTGGGAAAGTAAGGCTGTTCTAAGCGGCCGAACATCTCCCGCTTTAATCGTCACAAGCTCCTCTGGATTCCATTTCATTTCCTCAATAAGCAGGTCGACTAGTGCATGATCGTTTTCCGGGTAGATGCCAAGGCTGTCTCCCGGTTCGAAGGTTAGGCCTGAACCTTCAAGAGATATCTCAAGATGACGTGTTTCCTTATTCGAGCCGCGGCCGTTCAAATTGATATTTTCAAGTACCTCTGCTCGAAAAGGATTGGATCTGTCGTATGCCGATTCTACTCCTTTAGGCGCTGTTGATTTCGACGGAGTTGGACTTTCGCCCTTTGCATCCCCTAAGCTACCAAGGACTCCTTCCAGCCAATCTGCCGCCGGTTCATCATAATCGACATCGCAGTCAAAGCGCGGGTAAAGCCGGGTACCGCCGAGTTCTTCGAGGCGCTGGTCGAACTCTTTTCCCGTTTGACAGAAAAACTCGTACGAACTGTCGCCTAGCGCTAAGACGGAAAAATGAAGGTCTTCAAGCTTCGGTGCCCGTTTGCTATGAAGAAATTCATGAAATGTGAGCGCACTATCTGGCGGGTCACCTTCTCCGTGGGTGCTGACGATTATCAGAAGGTTTTGGACTTTTTTTAGTTTATTTGGTTTAAAATCGCTCATGGATGTAAGGTTTACTTGAAAACCGTTCCCCTCAAGCGTTTTGGCAGCCTTCTTCGCCAGTCCCTGGGCATTGCCTGTCTGTGATCCGTAAAGAATGGTTATTTCTTTTGGGAGTGTTTGTTCTTTTGCCAGTTGTTGTGTCATTTGTGCATCTGATGTTTTCAGTGCGGAATTCATTTGAGATGCAGCGAGAAAACCGCTGAGCCAAAATTTCTGAGATTCTGTCAATGTTGGCAGAATGCGATTTAGGAGCTCTGCCTGCTCCTGACTAAACGGACTGTTCAATACCTGAAGTTGCAATATAACCACCTCGTTCTGGAATAAAAGGTTTTTATGGATATCGGCGGAGTGCCGCAAAATTTTTTTTGATAGTTGAAGGCATAGTGCCCGTTGTCACGTTTTTTTCCGAGTGACGGGCACTATAAACCTCTCTTAATGCCCGATGACACGCTTTTTTCCGGGTGACGGGCACTATGAACCTTTCTTAGTGCCTGAGAACACGCTTTTTTCCGGGTGACGGGCACTATGAACCTCTTATAGTGCCCGATGACACGCTTTTGCCCGGTTAACGGGCACTATGAATCTCTCTTAGTGCCCGAGAACACGCTTTTTTCCGGTCGGCGGGCACTATGAACCTCTCTTAATGCCCGTGGGCACGCTTTTTTCCGGTTGACGGGCACTATGAACAGTATCTTCATTTAGCTACACAAGGTTTATTACATATTGCCCGTTCAATCACGATATCTTCAAATATCTGATGCCCGCTCAATGGGCCAGTGTCGAGAATCTTAAACCCCTGTTTTTGCCGTTTAAGTATCTCTCTGTTTATTTCGCCAATAAGCAGGCCTGAAAATAATAAGTAAGGGACGACAATGATTTTGCCGTCATTTTTTTTACAAATATTCTGTAAAGCTTCCTGGAGCCTTGGTTCGGCTGCGGCCAAATAGCAAACCGATACGTGATTTATTCCGAGCCGATCCCTGATACCTTCCGCAATAACGGCAAAGTTACCGTGTATTCCAGGATCACTGCTTCCCCTTCCAACAATCAATAACCCGTCCTGCGGCTCCAAGGCACCTGCAGCATCATTGACAAGTTCAGCTGCTGCATCAAGAATTTTCTCCTGGACCCCAAAAGGATCCTTAACCTGAACCTCAATATCAGGATATCTTAGCTGCAATAAAGACAGGGCCTGCGGGATATCTGTTTTGATGTGGCCCGCAGCCAACAGAAACAACGGAACAACAATGATTTCAGTTGCCCCTTTATCCACACAGCGCTTGAAGCCTTCCTCAATCGACGGATCAGTCAGCTCAAGGAAACAGATTTCTTGAATGGAAAGATCGATTCGACCAATTACTCTTTCGATAAAGGCCCTCGCTTCTTCTGCTCCTTTTTTAGAGCGTGTGCCGTGGCCAATAAATAAAATGGCTTTCATCCTAACCGCCCCCACTAACTTTATCCATGAACGACCGGCAAATTGGGAACAATTTCTTCATGAAACCAATTTAATTTTTTGTGTAGACGAACAACCTCGCCAATGACAATCATGCTTGGATTCGAAATTCCTTCTTGTTTCACCCGTTCTTCAATTGTCTCGAGCGTGCCTGTCACGGTTCGCTGGTCGCTTAATGTCCCCCACTGAACAAGGGCGATTAGCGTTTGCGGTGGTTTACCATGCCGGATTAATTGCTTTATTATCGTTGAAAGCTGAGAAACCCCCATATAGACACAAATGGTATCGACTCCGTTTGCCAGATGGTACCACTGGTGCTCCGCCGCGACATCGCCTGCCTGGTGCCCAGTAATAAACGCAAAACTTTTGCTTAAGGTACGATGGGTAACCGGAATTCCCGCATAAGCAGAAGCCGCAATCCCGGCCGTGATGCCCGGAATTATTTCGAACGGCACATCATGCTTGACACATTCCTCCGCTTCTTCCCCGCCGCGGCCGAAAACAAATGGGTCTCCTCCTTTTAAGCGGACAACCTGATACCCTTTTTTCGCATATTTGACCAAAAAGGAATTGATCGTCTCCTGCTTCATAGTGTGATAATGGGGGAGCTTGCCGCAATACACCAGCTGTGCCTCTTTTTTTGCATGCTGCAGCAGTTCGGGATTGACGAGCCGATCATAGAGAATGACATCGGCTTGTTCGAGGCACCGCAGTCCTTTAACGGTAATTAAATCTGGATCTCCTGGTCCCGCACCAACTAAATAAACCTTGCCAGCCATGGCTTCCCATCCTTTCCCAACTAAATGATGTTTTTTTCCTGAAGGTATTGAAAAATTTGTCCTACTGCATCCTTAACTGTCAAAAGATCGGAACGGACGGTAATTTCCGGGCGTTCCGGCGCCTCATACGGCGAATCTATCCCAGTAAAATCCTTTATTTCGCCACGGCGGGCCTTTGCGTATAGCTGTTTTGGATCTCGGCGTTCACATTCTTCCAACGGACACTCGACGTAGACCTCGATAAATTCTTCTTTTTCAAAAAGGGCACGGACCTGGTCACGATCGGAACGAAAAGGCGAAATGAATGCCGTTGTCACGACGGTGCCGCAATCGACAAATAGTTTGGCCACTTCGCCAATCCTCCTGATATTCTCAGTCCGGTCATTGTCCGAAAAGCCAAGATCTCGGTTAAGGCCATGACGGATATTATCGCCATCAAGGACATATTCATTAATTCCCCGGCGATGCAATTCACCTGAAACGGCGTTGGCTATTGTTGATTTTCCCGAGCCCGAGAGACCTGTGAACCAGAGAACACAGCTTCCATGGCGATTTTGAATTCGGCGGTCTGACTTCGTTATTGCCGCGGCATGCCATGTGATATTTGTTGATTTTGACATGGTTATTTCCCCTCCTTACACCGTCTGCTGTTCTTTCAATCCTTCAATCAGCACTTCGACGACTTCTTTCCGGCTGAAGGTGGACGGCGGCAGCTTCCCTGCGCGCAGCAATTCTCTAACTTTTGTTCCGGATAGGATGACACGATCATGATAGCTATGGGGGCAGGTTTTATCAGACGCCATCCCCTCGCATTTATTGCAATAAAAGCTGTGTTCAAAGAAAAGCGGCTTAATGCCAAGTTCCCCTTCAGGAAATTCGCTGAAAATAAGCTGGGCATCATACGTTCCATAGTAATTCCCGACGCCGGCATGGTCGCGGCCGACGATGAAATGAGTGCAGCCAAAATTCTTACGGGCTATCGCATGAAAAATCGCTTCCCTTGGTCCTGCGTAACGCATGGCAGCAGGATAAACACCAAGCTGTACCCGTTCTGCAGGGTAGTAATTTTCCAGCAGGACCCGATAGCTCTTCAAGCGGACATCAGCCGGGATGTCGTCAGACTTTGTTTCGCCGACAAGCGGGTTGACGAATAGCCCATCAACCGTTTCCAGTGCTGCTTTTTGAATGTATTCATGTGCACGATGAATCGGATTTCTCGTCTGGAAGCCAACTACTGTCTTCCAGCCCTTTTCTTCAAACAATGCCCGGGTTTCCTTCGGCTCAAGCCACACATCGGCGAAAACCCCTTTTTCAGGTTTTTTTACGAGTGTGATTTCACCAGCCACGTAGACTGGACCTCTTTCATAAAGCCGCTTGACTCCCGGGTGGGCAAGTTCGTGTGTCTTATATACCTCAAGTGCTTCTTTGTCTAGGTCAGGTTCATACCATTCCGCTACTTTAATCACGCCATAAACCTCTTTTTGAAAAATAAGCTTGATCTCTTCCCCGACTGTGAGGGAAGCTGCTGTTTCAGCGGATACTGGCAGCGTTACAGGAATCGACCAAATCGTTTGATCCGCTAAACGCATGTGGTCGACAACCGATTCGTAATCTGCTTTGCCAAGAAACCCGGTCAGCGGACTGAACAGCCCCACGCCGATTAACTCCAGGTCACTCAAAGCAATCGCGTCAATCTCAAGTTCTTTTTCAATTTGGGCTACATCATAGTTTGGATTAAAGGCTTGAACCAGCGTTCCTCCATGTGGTTTTGGTAAAAATGACATTTAAATCAAATCCTTCCTTTGCTAAATTTAACTGTTTACCAGTATCGATGTGCGGCTTAGTGTCGGATATCGGATGTTTACTGGCGGATAACCGCCCGTTTCTGGCGACTACCCGCTCGTTACTGGTGACTTACCGCCATTTACTGGCGACTACCGCTCGTTACTGGCGACAACCTGCCCATTACTGGCGACTTACCGCCGTTCACTGGCGGCTACCCACTTCCACCACCCAAAACCGGCTATTCTTTTGCAGCTTGTTGCTGCACCGCTACCGCGGGTTTCTGCCGCTTCATCAACGACGACACGCCGAACACTGAGATCAGGACCCCAACCATGGCAATGATTGGGTAAAAATTATGTTCGATGATCAATTGGATGAGAGTGTATGACAGCACCATCGATAGGACGGGTGAAACAATCCAAACGGTCAGGAGCTGAACAACAATGTCTTTTTTCAATACTGCTTTGCCATGCTTGGCGAAACCCATTCCGATGATGGAAGAGGTTGTGATTTGGGTAAGTGGGACAGGTATCCCGAATACCGAGGCAACGGTTACAATGGTTGCACCTGTTCCCGAGATGACACAGCCCTCTTCGAGCCGAAGCGTCGTTATTTTTTTTCCATTCGTTTCTAGGACGCGCTGACCCAGCAGCAGTGCACCCGCTGCGACAAACAACCCACCCCAGAAAATACCACTTCCAACAGCAAGAATGTTGGCACCCACAAGCGGGCCGACAGCATTGGCTACATTGTTCATCCCGGCTGAAAAGGCTTCGAACAAGCCCATAAATACAACCAGCACAGTCAGAAATGGAACAGCTTTCCGAGCCTTCATCCAGCCTTTAAGCCTTCTATTTTCCAACAAATACGAAGCACCAATGGCGATGAAAAACGCTGTAAAAGGTGTAAGCAGCCAAAACAACATAATCCAGACAAGCTTACCGACAAACACAGATTGGTAAACAATCCCGGCACCAACGACAGATCCAACTGCCACTTCACTGGTAGAAAGTGGAATACCAAAAATATTGGCCAAAAACAATGATAATGCCGCTGATGCTAATACGATTAAGGCTACAGGCACGGTAAATGTACTAGATGGGACAATCCCGCTGCCAATCGTTTTGACTACTTCACCGCCGCCAAGCCAAGCACCAAGGAACACGGCGATACTGCACAGCAGTAAGGCCAGCCGTTTTTTCACGACACCGGCTCCATAGGCGATTCCCATCGAAGCCGCCGCACCACTGGCACCAATATTTATTGCAAAAAATAACCCAATTGTTATCGCAATAATTGTAAGCAAAGCTTTAGCCCTCCCTATTTGCTGTGTAAGCCACACTCCGTTTTGCCGCTTCCAACCCAGCGTCCCGCACGTGAGTCCCCATCAGCTGCAGCCCGTTGGGTACAAGGAAAACAGCCAATGCTTGGATATTGATGGTCATGCAGGGTGTTGTACGGGAGCTCGTGTCCCCTGATGTAGCTCCAAACCTCATCCCATGTCCAGTGAATCAAAGGACAGATTTTGATGTTCCTGAATTTTTCATCTTTATTAAGAAATTCAGTGCTCGCTCTTGACGGTGACTGTTCCCTGCGAAGCCCCGAGATCCACGCTTGTTTTCCCGTTAATGCTTCCCTTAACGGAATAACCTTGCGAATCATGCAGCACTGGTTAGGGTCACCCTTCCATAACGCCGAACCATATTGTTCCGCTTGTTCATCGAGACTTAACTTCGGTTGTTTTCGCTCTATCCTTAACGACGGGAATCGAGCTTCAATCTTGTCTATGACCTCATATGTTTCTGGGAAATGCAGTCCCGTATCTAAAAAAACAATCCGGGCATCCGCTTTAATTTGCTGGATGAGGTCAATCAAAACAATCGCTTCAGCCCCGAAACTGGACGCATACACAATTTCCTCGGATTGGTAAGCCCGGTAAGCCCACTCCAGCACAGAAAGGGCCCCCTTGGTTTTATCCTCAATTGGGAAAGTATCAGATATTTGCTGCCAGTTTTGATACGTTATTACTTCAGTCATGACTTAATGCCTCCTTTATCACTAAAACTAAATTGAGTTTCATCTATCGAAAAACGAATCAGTTATTCCTGTCTGAAAAATATTCGCTCCGTCCGAAATTCCACAAAAAAAGGCAGTCTTCCACTTTGATAAAGTGAAGACCGCCTCTAGTTTGTCTAGTCAGCGATGCTTATTCGGTTTAAGACGAACCTTTTCATTTTTCTCTATTTGGACAATTTTTCCATCCTGAACAACTAAGGTGATCGAGCCATATTTTAAGGTCTCCATCATTTTCTCAATATGTGCGATCAGTTCTTCCTTTTCATCTGCCTTCAGTTTGATCCGTCTCCTTTCAAAAAAAAACGTCTTCCCCATCAAGGAAAGGCGTTAGAACTACCACAGTTAACACCTTATCTCCCAAAATGAAGGTCATTTTGCTGGAATTGGCACCTTGCTTTGCAGGTTGCCGGGCTTCATTGGACCAGTTCCTCAGCCACTCTAGATAAGAATTGAATGATTAATGAAATTAATCCTACCATGCCAATGGGTTTAATGTAAATAGGAAAACTAAATATTTTAAAAATTCTTTTTAATGGACTCAGTCTCCCGGTCAATTAACCTGTTAATTTGTTGGGGGACTGGCTCTGTTTATCAAATTCATAAAAACGGGCTACTTGGTTTATGGAATTCAAAAAACCCCGTATCTTATAAAAGTAGAATCGGGGAATATAATATATGGAAATAGGTATATTTGTGGATTATTTTTGGAGAGACTTAGTTGTTTTTTAACTTGTAAATTTCCCTGGAGTGTTCAGAAATTTTTCGATCATAAAATTCAAGGTCAAATTTTGTCGCCATAGAACTTTTGATTTCTTTGACATCTTCTACGACAGTGTCCACCTTCGTTTCAAGGGCATCTATTCTTTGGTTTGTTTCAGAAATCTTAACATTCGTGGCAGCTACGGTATTAATTACTTGATTTACTTTTTGGTCCAGACTATCAAGCTTGTCCAATATCAACTTGAGTGTTTTTTCCATCTATTTTCACCTCCTTCGTTTATTGCTTATAGTATAGCAGATTTATGTAGATATTTGTCGATGGATTTCAAATTATTTGGATAAAAATGGGAGTGCGTGATACATTCTTCAAGAAGGACGGGACTAACAAATTAGAAATCTATTTTCCTTAACTATAAAACTGGTACCTCTCCCCCACTCCACTGCAGAGAAGAGGCACCGTTTATCTGCTGCCCCTTTTCAATTGATAAAGCCGCCTCTTTATTTCCTTTTCCATCTTTAGAAAAAAACTTTCTAAACTCTTTTTCGCCCCTGCCGCTAAAATGCGCTCTCCTGCCAAAGAAAGTGCACCCATTACCTGAGCATCAGCACTAAAGGTTAATTTGGTCGTACCCTGGGATTCTTCCATCAAGATATCAATTGTAGTATCAATCTCGCCAAGATTCCCTTTCCCTTTCACGATCAAGCGATAGTAAGAAGGTGATTTTTCTATATTCCGCCAGATTTCAAATATAAAAACATCTTCAATCGGGCCGATGTTAATCTCGAGCTCGGCTTGGTAAAATCCTTTTGCCTTTTCTATGAATGATTTACAACCCGGCAGCGAGTTCCGAAGGATGTTTTCATCCTTTAATTCCCTCCATACAATGCCCTTTGGTAATCCGAAGGTATATCCGTATTCGATTTTCAAGTGTTTCCCCCCAATTAACAACTCTGAATTACCCCATTCTCCATTCGTTTATTTTTATTCAAATCGGGGGAAAGTTGTTAAAAAATGGAGTTCTGCACGCCCGCTTAATAACGTCTGGCGCTATTATCATTTGTATAGTTATCCATTCATGAAAAACCATCCTTAACCCAATTAATTTCCAATATTTTTCCATATCGCAGCTGATTTCTCCTCATGAACATTCCTCCTGTTAACAAATTTTTGATGATTGATTGGGTATTTTGCTATACTTTTCCTAATGATAGTTTTCCAAAGAAAATCAAGGTGAGTGGATGACAATGAGATACGCTAATTTAGATAATGTGTCAAACAACAAATCGTTTAAAGACATGAGGAAATGGCAGAAAGAACGTCGAAGTAAAGTAAAGGATTTATCGGTAAACATCGAACAATCTCCCGTTAAAAAAGTGAGGGAACTATTCGAAAACAGAAGTCGAACTACGTATACGTGGGTTGGCCATTCTACTTTTTTGCTTCAACTAAATGGCATCAATATCCTAACTGACCCTGTGTGGGCCATGCGGATGGGGTTTCAAAAAAGATTAACGGAGCCGGGCATTTCCTTAGCTGATCTGCCGGAAATTGATCTCGTCGTCATCTCCCATGGCCATTACGACCATTTGGACTTCCCGACGCTGAAAAAATTAAAAGGCAATCCGCATTACTTTGTTCCGGTTGGGTTAAAGTCCCTTTTTATCCGAAAAGGCTATCAGAATGTGACTGAGATGAGTTGGTGGGAAAGCACCGAATACGGAGGGATAACCGTTCATTTCGTCCCAGCCCAGCATTGGACGAGACGAACGTTGCGTGATATGAATACATCCCATTGGGGCGGCTGGATTTTTCAAACTACCGAAGAAACGTTTTATTTTGTGGGCGATACAGGCTATTTCAGCGGCTTTCACCAGATTGCGGACCGCTTTACAATCGACACCGTGTTTATGCCGATTGGCGCCTATGAGCCGGAGTGGTTTATGGCCCCATCCCATATTTCTCCGGAAGACAGTGTGAAAGCGTTCATCGAATTAAAAGCGAAACACTTCGTGCCGATGCATTATGGCGCCTATCGCTTAGCCGATGACACGGGACCGGAAGCATTAAAACGGTTATTTCGTGAATGGGAAAAGCGGCAGCTCCCCGAAGAACAATTAAAGGTGCTCTTTCTTGGGGAAACGGTGATGGGATCTGAATAGCAAGAGAAATTACGCTGGCCAAACAACCACAATGTCTTAAATACCCCTTCTTATAGACATAAAACGAAGGCTAATCACCTAAAATACAAAGACGTATAAAAACTTTAATAGACAGAAGGAATGGCTCCCTTGGTTAATTTTTCAAAAAAACAGGACATTAAAATGCTTCGTTTTTCGATAACCGTGTTAACTGCATTCACCGGCGGCCTGGTGTTCACCGCACTTCATACACCAATTCCATGGCTGCTTGGACCAATGGCGGCTGTTTTAATTGGTGCAAGGTTTGGAAAGATTCATTATTATTGGCCAACTTATATACGGGATACGGGATTAATCATTGTCGGTTATTCAATTGGTTTATCTTTCACGAAAGAAGCGCTCATGCAAATTACGGCGAAACTGCCTTCGATGCTGATCATGACCGTTTTACTCGTTTGTTTTTGTGCCGGAATTGCCTGGGTTGTTTCCAAGCTTACGGGCGTGGATTATCCAACTGTACTTACCGGCAGCATTCCAGGAGGACTTTCGCAAATGATTATTTTTGCCGAAGAAATGAAAGGAATCGATATTACCACGGTGACGTTCCTGCAAGTGGCCAGATTAATGATGATCATTTTCTTCGTCCCTTTTCTCATTTTTGGGCCGCTTTTTAAAAATACGGCTATTGAACCGACATCGGATTTGGTTGTAAAGACAATTCAAACTTCAGGACCGCTATTTTCAACCATTGTTTTGTTTGCCGTGATATGTGTGCTCTGTGCTTTTCTTGCCAAAAAATTCAAGTTTCCTACTCCCTATTTATTGGGACCCATACTTGGAACAGCCATCGCCAGCATTTCAGGTTTCCATGGTCCTGCTCTTACGTCGCCAATATTGGACGTTTCGCAATTTATGATTGGAGGCTACATCGGCTTATTATTGAAGCCTGAGAAGCTGGAGCATAAGGCAAAAATAATTACCCTTGCGCTGCTTAGTGGGCTGCTGATGATTATCGGATCTGTCGGTTTAGGTTTGGTGCTTGTTCATTATTACCATATTACCCCATCCACCAGTTTATTAAGCTTAGCTCCCGGCGGTATGGATCAAATGGCGATTCTTGCTCACGAAGTCCATGCAGATTTATCGATGGTAACCGGGTACCAATTATTCCGGCTGTTTTTTATCTATTTTGCCGTACCACCGCTCCTTAGGTTATTTTTCAAAGTTGGAAACAGAAAAACGAGGAAGGCAGCTTGAGACCGCCTTCCTCGTTTTTTTCCTGTAATGTCAAATTGCGATGTTTTATTTTGGATAAAGAATCTCATCGATAATCCCGTACTCTTTCGCTTCCTCAGCGCTCATAAAGTAATCCCGATCGGTATCCTTTGCCACCTTTTCAACTGGCTGACCGGTGCGTTCTGAAATAATTTGATTGATATGTTCTTTTAATTTTAAGATACGCCGCGCTGATATTTCGATTTCTGTTGCTTGCCCCCTGGCACCACCCAAGGGCTGATGAATCATGATTTCACTATTTGGCAGGGCGTACCGTTTTCCCTTTGTACCTGCAAGCAGTAACATGGCCCCGAATGAGGCGGCCATACCAGTGCAAATCGTTCGAACATCCGGCTTAATGTACTGCATCGTATCGAAAATAGCAAATCCTGCTGAAGTTGACCCACCTGGGCTATTAATATAGAGAGAAATTTCTTTATCTGGGGCGTCCGCTGCTAAAAATAATAATTGGGCCACGACACTATTTGCTGTGTGGTCATTTATTTCATCACCGATAATAATGATTCTGTCCTTTAGCAGCCTTGAATAAATATCATAAGAACGTTCCCCACGATTAGATTGTTCGATCACATATGGAATGGTACTCATTTACTTTTCCTCCTTAAAGCGATTAATTGGCTATGCCGCCATACAGAGAGTGCTTGAAGGGGAATAAGTTTGAATCGGTTGTAAATTCCGTGAAACAAGCTTTGGCACTTCACTAATACTTGTTAGCGATGGAATGGATTGAATCAAGACGGTTGGGTCTTGATTTTTCAAGGCATCATAAAAAATGTCTGAAAGCTGAACCCGCTCTTCCTGATCCCAAAATGATTCGGCTGAATAGGAATGATCATCTTTTTCGAGACGTTTTTTCACCCGATGAAGACTTGCCTTCACAGCCATTTCTGTCGTGTTTAACAGCTCCGCTATTTCCTTTAACTGATATTGAAATGCCTCTTTTAACATAAAGATAACGGCTTGCTTTGGCGTAAAATGTGTCAAGAGCAGTTTAACAGCATGTGACATATCATCGAGTTGAGCTGTTAATTCATGAATGGAATGATCAAAATCAGCCTCGACCGTCACATTTTTTCTTTTTCGAAGCAAATCAATCCAATGATGATAAGCAATTTTATTTAACAAAGCTGAACTCATTTGTTGCTGGTTATATTTTAATGCCTTAAGATAGGTCTCCTGGGCGATATCGTCTCCATCCCATGAGTTTTGGGTTAGAAAGCGGCAATATCGCTGAAGCTTTGGATAATATTCGCTCCACAGCCTCTCATCAACCTGTGAATTTTCATTGCTGAAAGGGCTAAGCTTTTGTGGCATGGTTTTCACTCCTTTTGCACTCTCTACCCAATAAACGTTTCAAGAAGGATAAAAAGATACGGGGTCAAAAACTTTTTTAAAACATAATATGCTAATTAACCTATTTTTCACTTGAACAGACTGAATAAAACTTGGTAATGAAATTAATTTTAATCAGTTTACATAATACTATTATGTATTTTTAAAAATGGCTACAAATAATAAAGTCCGATTTACATAACATTATTATGTTGTATCATAAAAAACGACAGTGAACTGTCGTTTGATTTCAATAAAGCCGTTTAGTATAGCTTTCATTTAAGCTTGCTTCGATTGTTTCAGCACTGCTATTTGGAAGCTTTGCGTGTTCAAATAATATTTGAGCAGCTGAAGGTAATGTTTCTTGATCAGCCCATATGTGCGGCTCCCATAATCCTGAGCGTTTAATGGCTTTCGCGCAATGGATAAAACATTCCTCTACTTCTACCCCAATCCCGACAAGTGGTTTTCGTCCTCGTACTGCCATCGTTTCAAGCAACTCGTTATCTTTTACTAAAGCTGCCCTGCCATTAACTCTAAGCGTTTCTCCTAAACCAGGTATGAGAAATAGCAGCCCTACTTTTGGATTGGATAAAATATTTCGCATAGAATCGATTCTTTTATTCCCTGGTCTTTCGGGGATAATTAGATATTTCTCATTTAAAACATGAACAAATCCAGGACTATCCCCGCGTGGTGAAACATCACAAAAACCGGAAGCATCAGCAGTAGAAAGAACTAAAAATGGTGACTTGGAAATAAAGTTTGAACAATGGTGATCAATAGATGTAATCACCTTATTTTTAACTAATTCACTTGGAAAACCAACAAAGGAACGCAGTTCTTCTTCTGACTCAATAATATTTTTAAATGGATTGCCAATCTCCAAAAATATCAACCCCTTAGTAAATAATCTCTCTCTAATTATATCGTTTATGTAACAAAGAATGATTGTTTACTAATAATCAATTTTTTTTGATAAAAAGGGGAATGAATGATTGCCCCCCAGTGAAGTAACGTATTAACTTACTGGGGGGCAGGCAGCTTAATTCGGTTTATTGCAGCTTCAAGTGCACTATGAACCTCTCTTTCTAACAATCATCTAAACCAATGATTGCAGGAAGTGATCCGATCCCTTGGATTCGGTGCGGATGGGTGTATACGTTAAACCCGTTTCCGCGAATAAAGCCTACCGCGGTAATTCCTAGTTCCTCGGCTAAGGTTAAGGCAAGATTGGTTGGCGCTGATTTCGATAGGATTATTCCAACCCCAATCTTGGCGGCTTTCAGCAACACCTCTGATGAGATTCGGCCGCTAAAAGCTATTATCTTATCCTTTAGTGAAATTCGGTGGATAATGCAGTAGCCAAACAGTTTATCTAAGGCATTATGACGGCCGATATCAGTTCTTGATACTACAATTCCATCACTTGTACACAGAGCTGCATTATGAACGCCACCTGTTTGCTGAAAATGAGAAGAGCTCTCCTGCATCTGCCTCATTAACTTCCGGCATTGCTCCGGCGTGATCGTCAATTTTGTCATTACCGTTTTTGCTGTTTTCACATCATTATGAAAGTAAAACTGCCGACCTTTTCCACAACAGGAACCTATAAATCGCTTCGAATGAAACTCTTTAAAAACGGAATGTTTGTTTATCAGGTCAACATACGCGAATCCCCTATTTTCATCAATTTGAAGGGATTTGATATCCTTGTAAACGCGAATAACACCTTCCGATGCTAAAAATCCAACCACCAATTCCTGCAAGTCAGAAGGGGTACATACCATGGTGGCAAACTCATTTCCATCTACTACAATTGTTAAAGCTGATTCAACTGCAACATCATCCTCATCCTCAAAAAAGTCTTGTCCGTTAAACCTGAGAATGTTTTGTGAAGTAGTAATTTCATTTAACACATGCTTCGCCCCTTTCTATGGAAAACTATCCTACTTCTATTTCAAGTTCAGGAATTGGCTTTTCAAGATAGACAGTATCTTTCCTAGCGTTATATCGTTCTGCTTTTTCCACATGCACGGTGATATTGTAATCAGGGATTCCAGCAAATTTCTCATATCTGCCCCGCGGCAGCAAGAAGTTCCCCTCTGGGAAGTGCACTTCGATATTACCTGGTGCAATCTCAACAAATTTTGCTGTGCCTTGGAATACGCCGAATCCGTTATATACGACGATTCCTTCACCCTCGGCAATGCTTAGTTTTTGCCCATCGACAGCACTCATTAACACGTCATAACGACCTGCCCCGTTTAACGGATCCACCTCATTGTAAACCATTGAATTAAACTGCTTCCCACGGCGGGAGGTGACGATAAATTGTTCAGGTTTCTTATTTAAATCGGGAATTTCAACAGGTATTAAACTTCCTTTTCCGTCAGGAGTTGGACAAATCCCGTCTTCACATAGCCAAGCGCCGCCCCACTGGAAGACGTCTCCCTGTTCTTTCAAGTGTTGGATGCCCTCATAATCAGGGTTTGCTTTCGCAATTTCCCGACGAACGGCATAACCGTCAGCAAAATCAACCAAATGAGCCGTTTCCGGTTTCACACGCTTAGCAAGATTGATAAATATCTTCCATTCTGCCCTTGCTTCTTCCACCTTTTGTTTGTTACCGGGTATCTCAGGTGAAAAATAAACCATCCGTTCTGTTGAAGTACTCGTACCGCCATCTTCCTGCTCATAACGTGTTTTTGCCGGCAATATGATGACTGCTTCTTTTGCATCGACTAATGTCGAGGTGTTTAAAATAATATCTTGGTGCACACGAATTTCTAATTCAGATAAGGCCTTTTTTATAAAATCAGGGTCAGGCATCGTCTCTAAAAAGTTACCGCCAGATAAGTAGTAGAGTTTAACTTTGCGCTCATGGGTTTCTGGAAGGACAATGTTTTCCAGAGTAACTCCCACGATATCTCCCTGCCACTTTGGAAGTTCAAATCCCCAAAGCTGTTCGATTCTCTCGACAGTATTCCCATCCCAGCCGCCGCCGGGTAAGACGAATGGATCAGCACCCATTTCACCGCTTCCTTGAACGCTTGAATGTCCCCGGAACGGCATAAGACCTGCATGCTTTCGTCCCAGGTGTCCGCGAAGAAGTGCCAAGTTTGCTACTTGAGAAATATTATCAGTGGCGAATGAATGCATAGTAAGTCCCAATGCCCATGCATACACAGCATTTTTACTACCCGCTAACAGTTTAGCTAATTCAATAATCCGTTCTTTCGAAACGCCGGAAGATTCAACGATGGCTTCCCATGATTGGTCTTGAACCTTTTTCTTAAGCTCTTCATAACCATTCACATGTGCCTCAACAAACTCGTGGTTGATCGCAGAACCATACACCTTTTCTTCCATATCAAACCAATGCTTCATAATCCCATGCATGAACGCGATATCTCCACCAATGTTGACTTGATAGAAATCATCTGCAATTTTGGTTCCGAACAAGGCCGATTCCGGGTTTGAAGGAATCCAATATTGATCCATCGCTGGTTCCCGGTAAGGGTTGACAACAATGATTTTAGTTCCCTTTTTCTTAGCTTCGAGCATATATTTCGATGATACAGGTGAGGAATTAGATGCGACACTTCCCCAAAATAACAGGACATCTGTGCCAATCCAGTCTAAATAATTGCATGTTGAAGCTCCGACACCAATTGAACGCTTTAAAGCTGTTTTACTTGGTGCGTGACAAATCCGTGATGCATTATCAATGTGATTGGTCCCAAGAAAACGGGCTACTTTACCGGCTGCATAATAGCTTTCATTTGTAATCCCGCGTGCTGTTAAATAAAAAGCAAATTGTTTTGGATCCAGCTTTCTCATTTTCAACGCAATCATTTCCATCGCATGATCCCAAGTAATCCGGGAAAATTTTCGTTCCCCTTTACGGCGGATTAACGGATAGGGAATTCGGCCCAGCTTCCGAAGCTCCGAGCTGTCATATTTCCTTAATTCATCTATATCTGCATGAAGAATTTCAGGCTTAATCGCAGGCATGGTATTGAGTCGTAGGACATTTAAGCGAGTTGTACACACATGTGGCCCTGTTAACGTCTGGTCATATAAACCGGATACACCAAGCGCGCAGCCATCACAAACCCCTTTTGTTAAAATATTGGCGGCATAGCCGAGATTATCTTTATTCTCCCAAGCGACCTTCATCGTATCGCGAATATGTTTTGGTTTCATTTTTCCTAGTCCAAAAGGAATTGGACTCACCCAGTGTTCGGGTGCAGGCACAACTGATTTTTTCTGTGGCCCCGGATGTAATGTTTTTCCCATCCTTCATTCCTCCTCAAAATCTCCAATTTTAAAAAAACAAATAAAAAACCACCCAGGACAGCATTCATCTCGAAAAAGGATGAATGCACCAAGGTGGTTAGTCTTCAACAGGTTCGCTGCCAAGTACCAACTATTTTAGTAGTCATTAATTTTTAAACTTCTCTTCAATATCCCGATCAAAGACGAAGATGGACATTCCTTTGTCCTCTTCGATATTGATATCAACAAATACCTTAACGAATTCTACTCCTAAAAGTTCCTCCATCTCAGCAGGATGATTTTTCTTATAAATCTCCTTTACCATTTCGGTCCGAGCTGCCCGCAGCATTTGTTTTCCATCTTCGGCAGTGGCAATAAATTTTTCAATCGGAGATAGATTCCCCTCTAATTCACAGATTGCCCAGTTCTTACAAAAGGTTGTTCGTACTTGACTAGGACCTTTCCCCATATGCCGTTTACGATACGCGCGAACAATATTACTAAATTCCGCCTCATATTTATTCAATAAACTCATCTCACTTGCTATTACTTCAGGTTAACACACTGTTAACGTTGTTAATATTGTATTAGTTTACTAGAAAATTTGCAACTTTCTTAACTTACCTGATTTTTCAATGGTGTATTTTTATTCATTTGGCCTCGTTTTAGCTTATTAATATCAACACGGATAAGTATTGAGATGACAAACGCTATGACAAACAATCCTGAGAAGACCGTTAAGCTGCCTGAATAGCTGCCTGTTGTATCTTTGATCCAAGCGGCAAATAATGGACCCGCAAGACCTGCTGCTGCCCAAGCCGTTAGAATATATCCATGGATTGCTCCGAGCTGCTTTGTGCCAAACAAATCACCGATATAGGCCGGAATCGAGGAAAATCCACCGCCATAGCATGTATAGACGATAATTAACATCCCCATGAACAACCATTTAATCGATACTTCTGGTAAGAAGTAGAAAATCACCATTTGCAGGACAAAGAACGATGTATAGGTAGCAGGTCGACCGATAATATCTGAAAAACTAGCCCAGCCAATTCTTCCTAAACCATTAAAGATTCCAATCGCTCCGACAAGAGCTGCGGCTGCCGTCATATCAATGCCGATACTTTCCATCGCAAGTGGCTTTGCAACTGCTAAAATCGCAATTCCACAGGTTACATTAATAAATAGCATCAGCCATAAGTACCAGAAACGTTTTGTTTTAACCGCCTCATTGGCCATCAGTTGTGATAAATCCATATTAGGTTTTGCTTTTCCACTATTAATTTTCTCTTTATATCCGTCTGGGAGCCATCCTTCTTCAGGTTTTTCAAGATAAAGCGAAGATAGCATCATGATGATGAAGTACGAAATTCCAAGTATGTAAAACGTAATGGCAACACCTACTGACTCAATGAGCATGTTCATAATTGGACTAGCAATAGCGGCTGCAAATCCAAAACCCATAATCGCAAGTCCGGTTGCCAGTCCTCTTCGATCTGGAAACCATTTTACAAGAGTGGAAACAGGCGCAATATACCCCACTCCTAATCCAATTCCGCCAAGTGCTCCATAGAAAACATATAATAGGTATTTTGAACCTAAATGGACAGCCAGACCAGACCCGACGATTCCCACTCCAAAAAAGATCGCAGCTAGTAACCCTGATTTTCTAGGGCCATATTTTTCAACAAAGTGACCCAGAAATGCGGCTGACAAACCTAAAAATAATATAGCAATACTGAATGTCAGCGCCACTTCAGAATCAGTCCAACCGAATAAGTCTTTTAATGGGGTTGTAAAATTACTCCATGCGTACACGGAACCAATTGAAATGTGAATTCCAACTGCCGATAAAGCAATCAGCCACCTATTTTTTGTCTTTTTCATATTTACCTACCTCTCCCTTTTGGAATTCATGTTATGTAAAAGCTTTGTGAACAAATAAAAACCGTTGAAAAAATTCACTGTAGGTTCCTTAGAAAAAGGAATCTTAATGAATTCTTACAACGGTTTGCCTTAAACAGGGACGCTGTTAAGTACCAACAGTTATTGTTTACTAGAGTAATAAATACCTTTAACCGATCAACAGGAACGCTATTTCGTATTAAAAGCGACTCATAATTTTTTAAAAGTTCACAATTTGTTCACATTTGATGTTTTTTATCATACCATGGAAGCTAATTCAATTCAAGAGATAAAAAAATATCTAATGAAGCGGGTTTCAACTGCTATATTTCACTGTTATCAAATTGTAATACTCTTATAACATGGTTGACAGAATTATCTGTTACAATTTTGATACACTGAATAGTATGAACATTTGGAAGATTAATAATAAAATAATTATTCTAAAAAGAAAGTAGTGATGTTGAGTGATCAAAAGAATCCTTATATTGTTTAGCTTAGCCATCATGCTTACCGCCGTCGGGAAAGAATTTTCTATACATATGGTATATGCTGAATCGTTTAGTGACTTACATAATCAAGACGATTTAACCCAAGTAAAGCAGGCTGCCATTCAAACAAGGCCATTAACAGCTGAACCAGCAATTCCAAACCACCAAGGGAAATTTGTTAGCATAAATGAGCAAATGAAGCGTGTTTCCGAGGCTATTCAAGAGAATAATCTGGCAATCCAAAAAACAGATCGTGAGGCTTATGCGGCGAAATTAGAAGTGGAAAAACTTGAGCAAGAGGTTCTTATTTTAAAAGATAGTATCGATAAACGGACACAGGTATTAAAGCAGCGTGCTCTTTCCTATCAACAAAGTGAAAAACACGCTGGCTATCTTGACGTACTGCTAGGTTCTACAAGTCTTAGTGATTTTGTTGACCGCGTTGGGGCAGTAGCTGCCATAGCGGAGGCAGACCGAAATCTGTTGGAACAGCAGGAAAGCCAGCAACGGGAATACGATAACAAAAAGCTGTCCTTAGAAAAGAAACTTACGGCGCTTGCCAGTATGAGAAAAAATCTTGAAATAATGCAGGCTCACCTAACAAAACAACAAAAAGAATATGTGGTGTTAAAAGAAAAGCTTGACCAAGCATCTAGGAAAAAGGAGATTGCTCATACAAACATTGAGCCCATTCCGAAAGTAAAGAATAAGTACATAAGTACGGTCACCACCGCCGGGAACAAGTACATTGGAAACTCTGTTTATGTGTTTGGCGGCGGAAGAAATGCCCGTGATATTGCCCAAGGCAGGTTTGATTGCTCCGGCTTTGTTCATTGGGCGTTTGCACAAGCAGGTATCGAAATTGGCAGCCATACAGATTCGATAAAAAAAGACGGTCGTCAAGTTTCTCCTCAAGAAATGCAGCCAGGAGATCTTGTCTTCTTTGACACGTATAAACGAGACGGACATGTGGGGATCTATCTTGGAAACGGAAAATTCATTGGATCCCAAAGCTCTACCGGTGTCGCCATTGCCGACATGACGAAAGGTTATTGGAAAAACACGTTTAAGGGGCGTGTGATTCGAATCTAATTCGTCCCGTGCACTTCGATTAGGTAAACTGACTAGTTTTTGCGGCGCTCCGCCCTTTTCCATAAAAAAAGCCCTTAATTTTAACATAAGAGCTTTCAAAAGACATATTTTATATTAAATTCTCATTGATTTTATTGATACGAATCTCATGTTTATGTCTTCTTCTCTTTAGTCTATTAGCTTTTTCTTTTTCATAGAAATAATGAACAATAAAGTAAGAAATAATGCTAAGGATAATTCCAAAAATGGTCATTCCGATTAAAGCATGGACTCCCCCATGAAGGAGGCCAACTAAACTGTGGAAATCACCTTGCATTAATTGATGAAAAGAGAAAGATGTATGGTGCCCGATTCTGACTTGCATTGGAAAGATTGCTTTTCCAAGTGTTCTCGCAAAAGGTAAAAGAATCACGGGAAGTAGCGTTAGTTTTCCAATGACATTTCCGATGATAGACGCTGGTAATGATCCTTTTGCCAAACGGACAATTGGTACAAATAATATATATATAAGTGAAGCAGTTGAAATTACGAGCATTTCCAAGCCAAAGCCAAGGGCAAATCCCAATGATACCTTTTTGGCTCCTTCAGGAGAACGAAGAAGTTTTAAGAAGTTTAACTTAAAAGCACGTCCAAGCCGTTGAAAAACATTATACTTTTTTTGTTTTATGCTCATAAGGTACCCCTCCTAGTGAAAAAAAAGATAAGTTTATTATATTCTATATTAGCGTTAAATTCTAACCCTTCAAAAAATTTTTTTCAGCTAAAAAGAATTGACACAGCTGGTCTAGCTGTATCTTCTATTTTACACATTAATTATTAAAAATTAATAAAAAATTTATTAGTTATTGGTAAATGTTAATGGAAAAACTAATTCCTGCCCCACTACTCGCTCTAAGTAACCACGACTGCCTTTTTTCCGGCTCCACAGGCATAATTCCCCCCTTTTAGTGACCATGTCACGCTATTTTCAGGCTCCACGGGCACTATGAACCTCTCTTAGTGACCGTGACGGGCTTTTTTCCAGCTTCACGGGCATTATGAACCTCTCTTAATGACTGTAACGGGATTTTTCCAGCTTCACTGGCAATATAAACCTCTCTTAGTCAGGCTCCACAGGGCAATGTTCAAGTACGGCAGAGTTTTGAAAAAACTACCACGATACAGTGGTGTCAGGCACCTGCCACTAGAAACGGTGTATTTGAGACTTAAGCATCAGGACCTCCTAATCATTTTTAAAATTATGACTCTTCCATATATTCAGTCTTATATTACGATGTTATTATTTACCTGTACATACTATATTTTAGGAGGATAATGTTTTGAGGCTATGGAAGAGAACACTTATTTTTTTAGTTAGTATTTTGACTGTTGCTGTATCTTCGACCGTTTATGCAGCGCAGCCAGGATTATCTGATTTCCCCGAACCAGTTGACCCACAGTCCTGGGTTCTTCCACGGGATATGACGTGGAATGATTACAAGCCTGTTCCAGGAGTAGACTGGAACACTGCTGACGTTAAGGCCGAAAGAGTCATCAGGGGCGCTCTCATTATTGTGGATTTCAAAGACCAGGATTTTATCTTGAGCCAGCCTAAAGGGTCAGAGATAGCCGGCAACCCGGTCATATCAGGAAAAATACCTCGCAATGATCTTGGAAAGTTTTGGGAGGACTTCCTCAACAAACCTCAAGCGCTAAACAACTATCGGACAGTAAATGAATATTGGCGTGAAAACTCCTTCGGTAAATGGCAAATTGAGGTCAAATCCTTTGGTACGTATCGGATGGAGGGCAATGAATTCGAGTATGGTCTTAACGAGTTCGGGCAGACGGTAAACATGCCTGCCGGCTTCAAAGGTAGAAACCTAAGGACAGAAGCTGTTAACGCAGCGAAGGCTGATATGGCTGCTTCCGGTGAAAAGTTCGATTTTAATTTTGTCATCCATGCAGGATATGACGAATCAGGCGTCTGGCAGGAATTTGGCGAAATGATGTTTCAAAATGCCGATGCGATAACAAATCCATTCGGACCAATTGTTGCTGGAGCAAATGTACCTGGTATGCCCAATTCGGCGATTACCCGGTACGTACCGTGGACCTCCTGGTATGCTGCCAAAAGTATCTGGTCTAGTGCCAGCGGTGGCACATCCATCCAAGGTGAAAATGATGGAATGGGCGTTTTTGCTCATGAATTTGGTCATATTATGAATCTTGGCGACAACTATAACAATCCATATGCTATTCCTGTATCCCGAACTTACTCGGGTCCTTGGGAAATTATGAGCCGCGGCAGCTTCAACGGTCCAGGTGGTTCACACACTCGCTGGATGGTCCCATCTACTCTTGGAGCATCCGCACCATCACACCATATGCTGCGAAATAAAATCAAACAAGGCTTCCTCGCGCCGGACCAATATCTGAGTCTAGACCGCGACAAACTTGCTGAAACTGGACCTGTGTTCGCCGATATTCTTGCGCGTGAGGTGCCTACTGGCAGCGAATTTGGACGCGAGGGATTACACGGCATCAATATCAGCATGGTGGATAACACACCAGCAAACTCACTAAATGACGATTGGCGTGCTGACATGCAGCGCGGGGCTAAATGGTACGATAACTATACTGTCGAAGTAGTCGACCGCGTAGGTTCAGATTCTTTTGTTCCGGACTCAGGTGTATTACTGGCGAAAACAAAGAATAGCGAATCTGCACCAAACATCTGGGTAGTAGACTCACATATAGAAGATATCAATAAAGTAGACTTCAAACGTCCAGATGGATCCACTGCCATGCTCTCCAAGGGGGATTATCAACAGTTAGCCGACGCCCTCTTTAAGGCTGGGACCGGTGATGACGTGGTCAGTGAGTACACAGATAAATATAACCGTCTTCACTTCTACATGTTAGATAAAAAATATGACGCAACAGGTGCTCTTTCCTATCGGGTAGCAGTGCGGCATCTGGATGGCGCTGGCTCCTTTGCACGTGGTGTATCTGTTGCAAACGGTAGTTCAGACTTTGCTACACCAGGTAAAGTAGCAGTCTACTATTTCAATGTAAAGAATACAGGAAATGCAACAGATCTCATTCGTCTTAATGCCAAAACTAATGCTGGCTGGGAAATTCAGTTACAACATAACGTGATTGAAGTGGAAGCTGGTAAAACGGTTTCCGTACCAGTTTACGTAAAGATTCCTAAAGGCGGCAAAGGTCAGCTTCAGCCAACACCAACAAACCTTACCTTCACAAGCACATCTGAGACTGATGCAGGAAAGAAATCTACCGTGACTCGTCGTGTTGGTCCTGGTAATGGAAATTAAAGAATAATAGTTAAAGAGGTAATACCCCTTGGGAATTACCTCTTTTTTTAGACAGATAGATTCATAGGAAGCAAATTTAAAACCAGCAGCCTCCAAAGGGAAACTGCTGGCTTTCATTTACAGAGGAACATAGTCTACCGTTTAATAAATCATTGGAGGATTTAGCAACACAGCTTACTTTTAAAAATTAACGCCTTTTTTCCCTTCCACGATTGGCAGGTTTATAACGCTTTGGCCAAGATGGACATTGAAAGTAGCTCCAGTTGCCGAAGGAAGTGTCCGCTGATACGAGCTTCCTGCTATAATGACTCCGATGCGATGGCCTTTCTTAAAGACATAGTCATGAGGCAATGCGCCCCACTCAAATTTATAATTTTTACCTGGATTTAGTGGATCTGTTGCTAATAGTGATTTCCAATTTTGCGGATCAAACCAGCCTCTAGAGACAATTTCATATGCTGCTGTACGGAACGTTTTTTCTGTCTCTCGATAGCAAGCACTATCTGTATCCGAACTTTCCCCCCAACAGCTTACAGTTGCCAATGTTTTGATTCCTTCTCCACTTCCGGTATGATTGACCCTTGTATCCATTCCATAATCGACAATCATCACGGTTAAATTGGAATTATCCTTATCTACAGTTGCTCGAAGTGAGATTTCCGGTACACCGCTCATGCGGGCATCCTCGCTCAGTGGTTCAGTGAGGAATACTAAACGGTCGCTTTTCACGGTCATTTCATTTGTGACCATCGCCGTCTCTGTTTGCCTCGGATTGTCTGTAAAGGTTTGCGTAAAGTTTCCTTTTACCGGACCAGTTGTTAAAACTCCAGGTGAATTTTCGTTTTCCCCAGGTGCAAAGCGAATTTTCGTTGATTTCACATTTTTCTCCGGCCATGAGGCATGGGTTTCCCAAACATCTGCTGCTCGTTCAATATCTATAGCAGGTTCATCCATGATGCCATTTTTCATGCCAAGGAGCCAGTAGTCAAACCAGCGATGCAGCGTATCGACCCACTCAGCTCTGCGGAAATCAAATGGATCGACGTGGCCTGTTTGGGCAAGCCATAGTTTGCGAGGCACTTTCTCCTTATTTAGTGCTTCCCACCAGTCATTGAAATGGTTCATCTTCACGTTTAAGTCATTTAAACCGTGGATGGCGAAGACACTGGCCTTTACGTTTTTGATATCTTTAACATAGTTTCTTTCATTCCAAAAATCATTGTAGTCGCCGGTGGCGTCATCTGCCGCTTGATTTACACGATCGAACACATGCTGACATGTTGCTTTCCGGGAACTGTTTACTACCCTGCTTGCCAATCCACCAGGCCCATTATTATAGTATGTAAGCCCTGCATAGCGGTAATAATTATACCAATTGCTAATTGCGCCAATCGGAACGATTGTTTTTAAGCCTTCTACTCCCGTAGCCGCGACACCATTTGCTAATGTGCCATCATACGATTTACCAATCATCCCAACATTACCGGTTGTCCACGAGGCCTTTACCTCGTTATTATTTTTATCAACTGCCGTTGCCCTTCCATTAAGCCAATCGATTACAACTTTAATACTTTCAATCTCTTCATAACCGCCGGTGGTTGGGCAGCCATCTGATTGGTTGGTTCCTACCATATCCGGCAAGACAACTGCATATCCTCTTGGAACAAAATAATTATCATAATAAAGCGGAAACTTCTCATTAATCCCGTCTTTATCTTTGTCCTTTACTTCACTTTCATTGCCTCTTCCTAAACTCTCATAGTAAGGGCTGGCATCCATAATCACAGGTACCTTCAGACCTGCGTCAGATTCTTTCGGCCGAATGATGTCTACGGCAATTCGATCAGGAACCCCGTTTTCATCCGTGTCAAGGCTTGATTGGACAAAAACGGTCTCGCGGATGGCATCCTTGTAGGAATATTTCGCCTCTGATTTTACATTTGCAAACGAGTTTACTGCTTGACTCTTTTTCGGCACTACTGTTTCCGCATTTGTATAATTCACAGATGATAGCGTTAAAGCAATGGTTGTTACTAAAGTGGTTACTAGAGAAAACGCTCTCTTTTTCATTAAATCCCTCCTTTACCCTATTAAATTCAATTGTAGGATATGGAGGGATCTGCCAATAGTGCATAAATTACCAATTTTCACACTATTGATTTTTATTTAATAGGTTAAAGGACTTACATCTTTTAATAGAGAAGAGTCTTTTTAAAAAGCTAGTTTACTCGTAAAATCGATTAATTAACATTCAGCACTTCTCGTTTTTCCTCTGCACCTAATAAATTGGCTAAATAATCGATGGTCGTTAAATATAGAATGCCATTCCCTTCAAGCTTTGGAGAATTTCCTAGTGGCACGGTCCTTCTAATCAGTTGAGCATATAGTTCCGGCTCAGTTAGCTTTCTTTCAAAAGCTTGATTCGATATCGCTTTAATCAGCGCGAGTGCGCCCGATACATGCGGTGTTGCCATTGACGTTCCACTTAGTTTTGCATATTTTCCATTAAGGTAAGTTGATAGTATATTTTCACCTGGAGCGACTAAATCTACTTCCTCATTTGAATTGCTAAAGTCCGAGATATGGCGACCCAGTCCGGTTGCGCCTACACTGATTACCTCGTTATAAGCAGCAGGATAGGAATACTCGTTTGTTGAATCCCGTCCGTCCCCTTCATTTCCGGCCGCACAAACAACGAGAATCCCACTTGCGACGGCCTTTTGAATGGCCTCGTGCAATTCAGGAACATCTGCAGGACCGCCAAGGCTCATCGAGATAATATCCACCTGTTGTTCAATCGCATAATAGATTCCATTAATAATCCACTCATATTGTCCGGAGCCATGTTTATCAAGAACCTTAACTATTAATAGGTTTGCTTCCGGTGCAACTCCTATTACTCCGAGATCATTGGCGGTTGCAGCCATCGTACCAGCAACATGTGTGCCATGACCATTGTAATCCTTGTAGATTGTTTGATCACTGCGGTCATCCTTCGTGAAATTTCTTCCGCCAATAATTCGATCCTTCAAGTCGGGATGGGAACTCTCACAGCCAGTATCCAAAATGGCGATTGTGATCCCCTTCCCTTTTGTTTTTCCCCACACTTCCGGGGCCTGAATCAATTCCACCCCTGTTGGCACCTCGGTTACCTCTTCAAACTCTGCAATCACCTGGTACGGAATCAAGCGTACTTTTCGCTCCATCTAATTCCCTCCTAACAGATTTAATTGAAGCCAACCCATGCTGTTAGTAATAGTTTAACAATTCTGAATCTATTAAAACAGATTCCTTTGGAGTGTTTTTTGTGATTTTTTAACATAATAGATAACGAATTTGAAAAACAAGCAGCAATAAGTAACATTGTATAGCTTTTGATATATTCGTTACTTTCGAAAAGAATTCTTAATAAAAATTATATAATCCAGTAAAACAATAGTGGTTTTATGTATGATACATTGATTTTAGCCTTTTAAAAAAACATGAGAGTTTGTAAGAATAAATTTTGCTTCTATTTAGCGAAAAAGAATGAGTTGATTACATGTTGAGCGTAAAAGAAGTTACTGTCCAATTAAAGGTCGCAGGGATAACAGATAGCGAACAGATCGTTATACGTTGGATTTTGGAAGGGAAAATTAAAGCTAAGCGGACGAAGAATTTAAATATTGATTACTTAATCAAACCAGCTGATTTAGCAGCATTCATATTAAAAATGCTGATTGAGAAAAAGAGCAAACAATTTGGCGTTGATTATCAAAACTGGGAAAAAACGTTCCATGAAAACCAGAAATTAAAAGAGGAAATCGAAGAATTAAAAAGTATAATTCGCATCGAACAATCCAAAGTTCGCGGCTTAAAAAAAATGTTAACTGCAGAATATGCTCTATCCGAGTCTCCACCTTTTACATATTCCGCATTTTTAGGATTAGATCCGGATGCTGACAAAGCTTTGATAAAAAAAGAGTTTAAAAAATTACTTAAAGCTCTTCATCCTGATCGAGGAGGAGATGAACGGCTTTTTAAAGTGTTTTATGAACAGTACAGGAAATCCGGTGTTTAACCAAGGGTTTTATGATTTTGAGCACAATGTTGATTGGAGTGGAAGGCGCGAGACTCCTGCGGGAGCAGCGGGACAGGTGAGACCCCGCAGGCGCTTTAGCGCCGAGGAGGCTCACCGCCCGCCCCGCGGAAAGCGAAGCGCCTGGAACGGAAATCAACATTCTCTTTTAACACAGCCAATATAAAAAACCTCGAATAGTTAGACAAGCCATTTTAGTATCAAAATCAGGGCAATTACCTAAATATTTTTCAAAAAACGATGCCACTTTTTACATAGCTGCATTTAATGTAAGGTGAAGGAGGATGATGATCATGACTGAAACGAATTTTCATCAAATTGCCCATGAATTACTAAAAAAGGAAGTTGAGGTTATTACGCTTCGAAGGGATTTTAGCGGACGGCTGATAAATGTTGGTACGGATGTGATTGTTTTGGAAAGAAGGGGCAGAATTCGTCCGGTGAATTTGGCAATAAGAATCGAATCGATAGTGTTAATTTATCATGCCGAACCAATGCCAAGAGGACCGTTTGGATTTGCTCCGGAGGAATTTGAAGAGGAACACCACCATGAAAGCAGCGATGAGAGAAAAAGATAAAGATTCATTTGTTGGCTTTTAACTGAGCTTGGCGGGTAATGTCCTTCATAGCTCATATGAAGGACATTCTCTCCGCCTATTAGTTAATATCAAAGCGACGCGAATTCTGTTACCAGCTGGTCGAAACGCTTTAAGGCGTTGTTAATCGGTTCTGGCGAGGTTAAATCGACGCCTGTTTTCTTTAATAATTCAAGTGGATAATCGGAACTTCCACTTTTTAGAAACTCTAAATAGGCCATTAAGGTCGCTTGGTCACCGGCAAGCAGCTTCTCGGCAATATGAATAGCAGAGGCATAGCCGGTTGCATATTTATATACATAAAACGGACGGTAGAAATGCGGGATTCTTGACCAGCCGTATTTGACTTCATCATCAAAAACAACCTCTTCGCCATTGTATTGCCTGAATAACGATTCGTACGTTTGATTAAATACGGCTACGTTTAGCGGCTTGCCTGATTCCGCGAGCTCATGGGTGATTTTTTCAAACTCCGCAAACATCACCTGTGTATAGAAGGTTCCTCTAAATTGATCGATAAAATGATTGAGTAAATGCTTTCGAATCGCTTCATTTGTTTCTTTATTAAGTAAATAGTTAATCAGCAATACTTCATTCACGGTTGAGGCCACTTCGGCGACAAAAATGCTGTAACCGGCTGAGATTCTAGGCTGGTGTGAACTAGAGTACCAGGAATGCATTGCATGACCGAATTCGTGAATCATCGTGAACATACTGTCTAGGTCGTCATGTTGATTTAACAGGACAAATGGGTGGACACCATAAACCCCTAAATTATAAGCACCGGAACGCTTTCCTGGCGTTTCCCGTACATCAATATAACGGGCGTCTTTAAATGTTTTCAGTGTGTTGACGTATTCTTCGCCAAGCGGCGCTAATGCTTCCAGAATGGTGCCATAGGCGTCGTCATAAGAAATTTCGATTTTCACCCCGTTCACAAGCGGGACATTTAGATCATATTGATGCAATTCCTCTACCGCCAGCTTTTCTTTTCGAATCGCTGTATAACAGTGGAGCGGAGCGATATTAGCCTTCGTTGCCGCAATCAGATTTTCATAGACTTCCTTGGGAACCATGTCCCCGAACAATCCCTTCTCCAATGCTGAAGGATAGTTCCTTAGGCGTGCCAGGGTTACATTTGTTTTAATATTGGCAGCCAAGGTGGAGGCAAGCGAATTTTTCAATTGAAGGTATGGTTGGTAATAGGCCTTATAGGCCTCCTGGCGCTTATTTCGGTCGTCATCTTCAATCAATTTGGAGTACATGCCGCGCGTTAATGCCACTTTATCGCCATCATCCGTTGTTACCTCACCGAATTTGATATCAGCATTATTAAGCATGTTATAGGTTTGGCTAGGAGCTGAGAGTGCTTCCCCTAGATGGGATAGAATTTCTTCTTTTTCCTTACTTAAGACATGTTTCTTGTAACGGTACGCTTCGAATAGATCCTTTTCAAAGTAATCCAGCCGTGGTTCTTGTTGAATAAATTCTTTTAAGGTACTTTCTTCAAGGCTTAATAAATAGGGCATAAAGAATGCTGTTGCGGCATTTAGTTTGACAGCTAGCTGCTTGGCCCTGTCAACCAGTGACTGCGCTTCGATATCCCTCGTGTCCACATCTGACTGCAGCATTCCATACACATACACAAGGTTGAATTTGCTCGATACTTCTTCTTTTTCTGCTAAATAATTATAAAGGGATGTTCCATCTTGAATCGCGCCATCATATTGTTTTAATTTGGTTGTCATTTCTTCGATACCGCGATAGTCCTCTTCCCATGTTTCTAACGATGGATAAATGTCCTCCATGTTCCATTTTTCCTTCTCTGGCACTTCCGCTCTGGCTTGATAGGTTTTCACCACAAGCATCCCTCAATTCTTTTTTTAATGGTTTGCTATTTTTATTATAACGGATTCAATTAGAAATTTTTTAATAAAACATCACAATTCGATGTGAAATCGCTTCCTTCACCCGAAGACACTTATGAAATATTAGTGTCTATTTAACCTGATAAAATTTTGGATGATTTTGCTGAAAAAAAGTGGTGGACTTATTTTTTAAGCCTGCTATAATCCATATAGATACTAAACATTACTATTTAAAGGTGGACATTATGGGGAACACTTGCAGGTATGTTGTCAACGCACTTGGAAAAGGTGGGGAAACATATTATACTCTTTGCAAAGATAAACAAGAATTACAGAATTGGATAACCAATAATCGCGAGAAATTAATAATGGAAGAACTAATGATTACCGATAAACAGCAAAATCTATTTTCGAAATTGTTCAGCTCTAAAAAACTATATTAAAAGATTGACGCCATTTCTTCGGAAATGGCGTCATTTCATATTTTTAGCGATTACAAGCATTTCTAAACTACTTCTTTTATTTTCACTTCCACGAACTTCCGTTTTTGAATGTAGTTCAGTCTGAATGATAAAGCGATGCCTGCTGCCAGTAATCCAACAGTTAATCCAAGCCAGTAGCCTCTAGCTCCTAGGCTAGTAAAATGGGCGAGGAGATAACCGACCGGAAGGCAAATCAGCCAGTAAGCTATTAACGTCATAATAAAGGCAAGATTGACGTCCTTGTACCCTCTTAACGCAGCCTGCGCTGTTACCTGAATCGCGTCACAAATTTGAAAAAAGAGAGCAAAAATTAAAAAGTTCGCCGTTAAGTTGATGACCGCTGCTTCATTGGAATAAAATCCGGCAACCTGGTAGCGACATATAACGACAAATACTCCGCTAATCACCGCACTTAAAATCGCTAGGTAAATCCCGAGCCAGCTGTATTGTTTCGCATCCTTATAACGGCGGGCACCGACCTCATATCCGACAAGAACCGTTTGGGCCATCGAGATACTGATTGGAATCATATAGAGAAAGGAGACGATGTTTAACGCCGATTGATAGGCCGCGATTGTCGTGACGCTAAACTTACTTAAAAGAATCGTGACGACGGCAAACATACTCGTTTCAAAAAAGGTGGACAGCCCCATCGGCACGCCAATTTTTAAAATTTCCTTACATTTATCCCATGAAAACTCCTTCATATTGACAAACACAGGAAATAAAGAAAATGGAACTTGTGTTTTCACGATGAAAATAGTCATGGCCATTATTGCCCAATAGGTAATCGAGGTCGCATACCCCGCCCCGGCTCCGCCGAGTTCCGGAAAACCCAAATTTCCAAAGATGAGACAATAGTTCAAGAAGAAATTGAGTGGTAAGGCTAACAGGAGGATGACCATTACGACTCTTGTTTTTCCGAGTGCATAAATAAACGAGCGCAGCACGTTAAAAATAAACAAAGGAAGCAGTCCATAACTGAGGCCAACCAAATAATCAAAAGCTGTTACTTGCACACGGACGGGCAGCTTCATTTTATCTAAGAGAGGATCTAACAGGAAAAAACCTGCGATGATTACGACTGCAGCAATGATGACGGATAGGTAGATTCCATGCTTGACAATTGAGGAAACCTCTGCGTTTTTCTTCTCCCCGAAACGTTGCGCCGCAATCGGTGATACAGCAAGCAAGATCCCGCTGATTCCCATGAAAATCGGACTCCAAATCGAGGAGCCGATCGCCACACCAGCAAGGTTGGAGGAATCATATTTGCCTGACATAATCGTGTTGAAAAACACCATTGAAAACATGCCAAGCTGGGTAATTAAAATTGGAATTAATAATACAAAAATTTGTTTTGTCTTTTCTTTGATGGTAAACGTTTGATTCATAACAGGATACTCCTTAAGATTTTAAAGCACGGACCTTCCTTGCCCTATTTCTTGATCATTTTTGATGGATTGTTGATTTTGTACAGCACCGCTGCATCAACCACGAATTCTTCAGCCACATCTTTTCCTTTAGCCAACTTCTTGGCGACCACTTTTCCATCAAATTCAAGTAAATCACCGGGGGCTAGTTCGAATTTCTTAAGTGTTTTGCTGTGGCTGCACCAGGCAAGCCCGAGCTCTAGCGGTGATTCCTGAACAATTTGTACATGTTCTAAAACCACTACTTCATCATTTTCTTCATTAAAAGGATTGTAAGTTTGGGCAAATTGTTTGACAGTGGCTGTAAAGTGAACTTTATCGGCAGGAAGTTCGAGCTTTGGAGCCTTTTCTTTCTTTGGTTTCACTTCTTTTGCTTTTGCAGGTTTCGATGCTGCTTCTTTTTTGGGAGATTCTATGTCCTTAGCTGGATCGATTTCTTTTGTAACCTCTCCACCCGGTTTTGATGTTGCAGGATCTTTGTCCTCAACTGTAAACATGCTTTCTTTTCCAAAACTGGATTGCTGCATTTCTTTTAAATATGCAGGGTGGATACAAGTTACATTCCCGTCTTGAAACTCAATCACAAGTGTAGCAAATCCGCCTCCACTCCCGTACGTTTCATATCCTTTAATGGTTACCTGACGCTGATAGTTTCGATCCTTGTACCAAAACTCCTTTTTCGCTTCCTTGGCCGAGGAAAGTCCCCACTCCTTCAGTTTGTCTTTATAATGTTCCTCATCACGAAAAGTCTCGTAGTCCCCTTTCGGCGGAATATAGCGGGTTAACTCTGTTTGTTCGATATGTGCTTGCGCCATAACTACTCCTTCACTTCCTTCCACTATGTATTTGGTTTGATTATACCATTTCAGGGAGAAAACAATAAGCTTCATGAACTCCGGCAGAAAACATAGTGCTCAGTCTTTTTTTTCAAAAAAAAAAGACTCTGCGAGAGAGTCTTTTTCATTTATGTTGGTTTAAATTATGCTTTGCGAACGTTAGATGCTTGTGGTCCACGTTGACCTTGCTCAACATCAAAAGTTACTGCTTGGCCTTCGTCTAAAGATTTGAAACCTTCTCCTTGGATTGCTGAGAAGTGAACGAATACATCGTCTCCAGCTTCGCGTTCGATGAATCCAAAACCTTTTTCTGCATTAAACCATTTTACTTTACCTTGTTCCATTTGTATATCCTCCTGCTGTGCGCTGTGCACAATGTATTACTATCCTTGCTCAAATCTTCAAGACAGAAAGCAGTTTCACTTTATCGTTCTTTCCGACCAGACAAAAATAATTCTACTTAACTATAACAGATGCTATTGGATAATGCAACCTAATAAATTAATAAGCACTGGGACAAGATTTTTATTTCTTTAAGATAGTTTCGATTCCTCTTTTGTTTTTCCAAACATATATAAACCAAACGTTTTTCGTATTGATAAGATCATTCCCAATAAAATCATATTAGAAAACAAGGAGCTGCCGCCATACGTTAAAAAGGGCAGGGCTATCCCTTTAACCGGCATGATCCCTACGACCATTCCGATATTTTGGAAAATTTGCACACACATACTAAAGGTAATTCCCGCACAAATATATGTACCAAAAGAGGTTTGTGATTTATGCCCGATTCTAATAATTCGATAGAGCAGGAGCATAAATAAAAGTACAACGAACGCAGCAATAAGAAAACCGCCTTCTTCTGCTACAGTTGCAAAGATAAAGTCAGTGTGTTTCTCAGGAATATAAACATTCCCCTGCATGTATCCTTTTCCTACAAATTCACCGCTCCCTACAGCTAGCAAGGATTTTTGGCTTTGATAGGCTCCTTTACTATCCCCTGTAGGATCCAGCCACCCGATAATCCGCTCCTGCTGATGCGGCTTTAACAAAGGAATTAAATCTTTATAAATGATGTCCGGCTGGTAGAAATACAAATAAACGAGCACCCCGGCAATAAGGGTTGGCACCAGAACAAAAACAGCCACTAACTTCCTTTTTAGACCTGCTAAGTACAGCATGCTCGCAATTGCAATAAAATAGAGAAAGACCATCCCTGTATCTGGCTGCTGATAGACAAACAAGGAGGGTGGAATCGTTACAAGCAGAATTTTCCCCACAAGTAATAAATCAGTTTGAACTGTTCTAAGAAAATGCGTTGCATTATGCCTTGAAATGAGTCTGGCAACCAGAATAATTAATGCTATTTTGAAATATTCTGAAGGCTGAATTGAACCTATTAGGGGAATGCTATACCATCTTCTCGCCCCATATATCACCGGAGCAATCTTTTCCGGTGAAAATCGCAATAGAATGATGGCTACAAATAACGTAATATAAGCAGGCCACGCTAACCTTTCAATTTGGTCAATATCGAGCTTAGCAACCATGAATAAAAGGGTAAAACCAATCAAATAATTGATTCCCTGTTTCAAGGCGAAGTTTTGCGCACCATACTGCCCTGTCTGCTGACTGCTATAAATAAATACGATGCTTATCATAAAAAAGGCCATCAAAATAAGCATGATGGCACCATCTAATCGTTTAAAAATTGTTGTTTCTGAGTTCATTTATTTCACCTTCAAACCAAATTGATCAACCATTACGCATGCCCCGCTTACACATCGGTTAAAATCCGGGCCTTGCTCATTGGCTGCTGCCATCTGACGATGACAAGAAATCACGTAAAGCCTGCTTATTTTTTTCTAAATCAAGTCTAAGCACAGCTCCGACGTTAACCGTTTCATCCTCATAGGCATCTTCAAGTGGGATCCGAATACTTTCCACTTTTTTGGAGTCGCCAGAAATTAACCCTTTCCCAATTGATAGAATCGTTGGCGTATCGACATTTGTATCAATGTACGGTGTTGCCATCCCAAGGATTTTTGGCAGGTTTAATAAACTATGGACACCGACTGCTTGTTCTTTGAGTTTTGAAACTACTTCTTGCTGTCTTTCCACCCGGCCGAAATCACTTAAGCGATCATGACGAAAGCGCACATAGCCTAATAATTTATCCCCATGTAATATTTGTTTACCAGGAAGAAGTGTCATCCCAATTCCATAGGACATTTCATGTGGTATATCCACTTCAATACCGTCAGGGGCAACGAGGTCAACGATTTTTGAAAACCCTTCAAAATCGACAATGGCGTAGTAATTAATATCGACATCAAAATTTTCCTTAATCGTTTTCCTGACTAATTCTGGGCCGCCAAGGGCAAAAGCCGCATTGATTTTTTTCTTGCCATGTCCGGGAATATCGACATACGAATCCCTCATAATCGAAGCGACCTTCATATTATGTGTTTTTTGATTATAGTGAGCAATCATTAAGGTATCAGAACGTGCATGCTCCTCACCGCGCGAATCACTGCCAAGCAATAAAATATTAATCTCGCCAAATTGAGGTTCAGCGCCTTGGAAGTCATCATACGATGTTTGTTCGTCCATATGCTTCCCATTACTAGCTTCTGCTAAGCCATTTTTATATTGATAGACACAATAAATTACGACGGATATAAATAATAGTAGCAGGGTTAAAAGGCTGTTTCTAAGCCATTTTCGTTTCTTTTTTGTTCTAACTCTGTTTTCCATTTCACCTATCACCTGTCAATATCATTTTTGTTTTAAGCATTTTTGGATAATAAATCTAAACCAAGTTTTACGGCGACTGCATCGTCTACATAGCCAATCGGAAAAATGTAATCCGGGATCACATCTACCGAAATAATAAAATATATGAGCACACTGCCAATGATAGCTAGCTCAAAAGGAGTACCCTTCTTTAAGCGAAACCGCTCAAACATTTCCTTTAACTGACTGATAAACGGACCAATACTGCCGACTTTTCGCAGCTTTTTCTTAAAGCCAGTAAGAATAGTCTCTTTTCCCTCGTCGGTCTCTGCATATTGTTGATATTTTGCCAATTGCTGTTCAACCGACTCAATCGAAAACGTTTTGTTGTTCAATTCAGTTGATTCGAGAATGCTTTGAATGCTGTCAATCGACGAGTGAATATCTGAACTCTGCTGTTCCTGACCTTGGTCTACCGGATACCCGGCAGCTACAAATAAATTAGTGATTGGAACTTTAAGGCAGTCGGCGATTTTTTGTAAATGTTCAGGATTGGCCCTTCGTTTTCCATTAATAATCCTTGAAATGGTTGCTGTATCAATGTTAGTAAGCTCACTAAGCTTTCTCATTGATAATGACCGTTCCTTCAGTAATTCTTTTAACAATAAACCAAGTTTACTCGTTTTAGGTTGATCCGCCATACTCTTCTATCCCCTTCAACCAGAAAAATTCAGCTTGTTATTCACATAAGAAAATGAATTTTTTACTATTTTTTTAGATTAATAAAGTTGTATCATTGTGGAATATACCGGATAATTGACATTTTGTCAACAAAAATGGCAATTTAGAAAAATTTAAAAGAAAGCTGTAACGGCAATGATTAAAATGATAATCCCGCTAATGATGGTTCCAAATTCCCCTAGTGTAAAAGAACCAATACGGACGGCAGCTAATTTATGGCCTAACTTCACTCCGGTCCAAACACTGATAATACTGCCAATCGCTGCGGTAAGTGAAATAGCAAGCGGAGAAAAACCGAGAAGCCCGGCACCTAAGCCATTCGTAAGAGCATTCGCTGATAATGCCACACCTGGATTTACCGCTTCTAACCAGCCAATTTCTCTTGAGTTATCGACATCAGCCTCTTCAGGATTCTTAAAGAATCCTGAAGAGGGATTGGCCTGCTCTTGCCTTGTGTCTAAAGCCTTCTTCCGTGATACAGCCAATAATATAATTCTGATAAAAATTATAGATGTAATAGAATTTTTGCGACAGTAAAGTATAAAATTAAACCTGTTCCATCGACTAAAGTGGTAATAAATGGACCAGAAACGATTGCCGGGTCAACCTTCAACTTGTTCAAAATCATCGGCAAAACAGCCGCTACCATCGAAGCCCAGATCACGATAAATAATGCCGCAATCGCAACAACTGCCCCGACGTTGAAATTAACACCAAGGAAGAAGGCGCGGATTAAAGCCACGGTCCCCATCGTCACACCAAGGAAAAAACCTGTCGATACTTCTTTTCTAAACACTTTGAAAATATCTTTAAATTCAACTTCCCCTACGGCCATCGCCCGTACTAATGTTGTTACCGTTTGTGAGCCCGTATTTCCTCCTGTCCCGATTAAAAGCGGTACAAAAAAGGCTAAGGCGATTTGCTCAGAAAGTGTGTCCTCATAATGTCGTAACACTGTTCCCGTATAAGCCTCGGCAACAAACAGAATTAACAGCCAGCCGATTCTTTTTCGATAAATGCTCCAGATCGAATTTTTAAAGTATGGTTCCGTTAACGGTTGACTTCCGCCAAGCTTTTGAAAATCTTCGGTTGCTTCCTCGTGAATGACGTCAATTAAGTCATCAACGGTAAGGATTCCAATCATTCTCTGATTGTGGGTGACGACCGGAATGGCAACAAGGTCGTATTTTGATAATATATCAGCTGCTTCCTGCTGATGAACATCAACAGAAACGGAAATCGGTTCTCCTTGGATGATTTCTTCCAAGACTGTTCCTTCCTTTGCCAAGATGATATCCTTTAAAGAAACAACCCCGACTAGTTCACCGTGTTTGTCTACCACATAAATGTAGGAAACAATCTCTGCCTCATGGCCCACTTTTCGAATGTGTGCTAATGCGTGCTCGACAGTCCAGTGAATTCGTGCCGCAACATAATCGATTGCCGCCAATCTTCCGGCTGTATTTGGTTCATAGTTCATCAGCGTATTAATCTTGACCCGATAATCGTCTGGCAAATAGTCCATTAGTTTTTTCGCTTGATTCGGATGAACCGATAAAAGCAGATTTACGATCGTATCACTTGACATTTCATTTAAAAGATCCGATTTATATTGTTCCTTCATTCGAAGCAGAATTTTATATTGCAGCTCCGGTTCTAAATATTCAAGAATTTCTGCCCCTAGTGAGGTTGGCACTAAAAAGAAAAATGTTAATTGTTCTTCCGTATCTAGCTCACTCACCATTTCAGCTATATCAAATGGCTGTAAATCGCCTATTAATTCATTTAAATTGCCTTGATTTTGCTCTTGTAAAATGGTTTTCAATTCAAGCATCATGTTTTGTTCCATGATCAAAACCTCCTTTTTTTAACTTGACTTGAGGTATTCTATGTTTAGTTTTTCTTGATAAATTCGTTAAAATCCCCAAGGAAATTAACATAAATAATAATGAAGATCCTCCATAACTTACGAACGGAAGAGGTACTCCGGTTATCGGGAGTAAACCCGAAACGGCCGCTAAATTAAAAATGACCTGTACCATGATTTGAAAGGTTAAACCAATTGCCAATAATTTAGCAAACGGATCTTTTGCGTTAAGGGCAATACGGACCCCGCGGTACATGATAAAAAGATAAGAAAAAATAACTAGCAATAATCCAAATATCCCAAGCTCTTCCAAAATAACAGCCATGATAAAATCCGTATGTGCTTCAGGAAGATAGCCAAATTTTTCAATACTATGTCCTAGGCCCTTCCCCCATGTCCCTCCAGATGCGATCGCGTGGTAAGAACTTATTAACTGATACCCGTCGCCGTATGGGTCGGCAAACGGATTTCGAAACGACAATATTCGGTTCATGCGATAGGGGGCGGATATGGCCAAAAAACCAATTCCTCCTACAGCTATACCCCCCAAAAGGATCAGGTGAATAATCCGCGCTCCCGAACACAGAAGGATGAACCCACAAGGTAATAATATGGCCGTTGCTGTTCCTAAATCCGGCTGTTTTAAGATCAGTAAAAAAACGACAGCCAAAATGAACAGCGGCGGCATGACACCTTTCCAAAAATGGGCAATATAGGCTTGTTTTTTGGCATATACGTTAGCAAAATAAATAATCATCACCAGTTTGATCGCTTCAGTAGGCTGGATCAGCATGGGGCCTAATTGGAGCCAGCGTTGCGAATGGTTCCTTTCCACACCGAACCCTGGAATTAACACCATGATCAATAAAATAATCGATATTACTACCAAAATAGGGCTCAGTTTACCGTAAACACGATAAGGAAATACAGCAGTTATGACCATCAGGACGATTCCGATTCCTAATGAGTGAAGTTGTTTTGTATAAAAGTAGCGAGAATCGTGGAAATCCACCGAAGCGATCGGAAAGCTCGCACTATATACCATTACAAGTCCAAACAAACATAAGAAAATGGTCGTTATGACTAATAAATAATCGATTTTTTTTAACCGTTTCAGGTCCATTTCATCACCTCTTGTTGACGATTATCGTGAACTTCGACACAACCTAGATAAATTTTTTAGGCAGAAAAAATAGCCTTTATTTCTCAATTAGTGGAAATAAAGGCTATGTTTGCACATAAAAAAACTATATTCGCTCGACAATTTTTTAGAAAATTGACAGCTTAATAGATTATTACCTAAGTTTCCCCTCGTTCAAGTTTTAGCACTAAATAGCATAGGTACGTTTACCAGCTTCATTAAAAAAGACCTTCTTCCGATCTTTCCTGTTGACCCATTGGCGTCTCTCGACATTTTTGGGCAGAAGCGTTTCTCTATTTAGGAGCCTCACCTAACAGAATACTTTAAGTGTTTATTAGATTAATTAAAATATATGATGTTGTTGTCAAAATGTCAACGAAATAATTCAACGGTAGTACAGAATGCTTTCGAAAAAATTCCCAGTCAGGAAACGAAGTGTTTTTTTTTGATAATTCAATCGTTTTATTGAAAATAAAATTATTGTAAAATATATTTATTTTAAAATATTTAGTAGAAATAACGCGATTCGATTGTATAATGAATTGTATAATTTTAAAGTGAAAATGGTGAGGAACACATGCGTGCGTATAATGAAAAAATAAGTATCTATCATGGAATGGTATCGACCATTGCTGCAAATCTGGCAAGTAACTTCTTTCCGATATTTGCCATATCCATCCTGGGAGCCACTAATTATCAAGTTGGGTTAATCAGTTCCCTACCGCCGCTAATCGCCTTAATCATGACGATACCAGCTGCGATTCTATTAAATCGCTTAGACGAACAAAAAAAGACGGTCGCGATGTCAGTTTTAGGAGCGCGGGCACTATTTATCCTGTTAGTTGGTGTTATTTTTATACCTGCTCCTTACCAAGCATGGGCTTTTTTAATGATCATCGCATTGATGAATGTTCCGGGAACGATTTCGAACATCGGCTGGCAAACGCTGATTAGCGGGATGATTCGTGATGAGCGCAGAGGAGCCTTTTTTAGTGACCGCAATCGGCTGTTAACCATAGTAGGGATGGTTACTACCTTAATTATCGGTGTGGTAATGAAAAAACAAACCGATAATGCCGCTGCTTACCAAGGCTTGTTTTTTCTCGCCTTTATTTTTGGATTGATAGAAGTATACTTCCTAATGAAGCATAAGGAAACCGTGCAGTCGAAACTGAATAATGAGAAGAAGAAGGCCTCGATGGACTGGTCTATCTTTAAAGATCAGGGGTATAAATGGTTTCTGATTACCGCATTATGCTTTAACTTCTCTTGGCAGATGGCTTGGGGGCTTTTCAATATATACAATGTGAGGTATGCACATGCCACCATTCTTTGGATTAGTATCTTTTCCGTGGGCAGTCAGTTGGTGCAAATCTTCTCTTTCCCATTATGGAAAAAATGGGCAGAACAGAAGTCAAACACATTAATGCTTGTCTGGGTTGCAGCCGGGATGGCTACAGCACCGTTTTTAACGGTATTGTCTACTAATCTTATCTATCTAACCTTCGTGCAAATGACATCGGGTTTCTTTGTATCTGGAACAATGCTGTTGTTGTTCAACCTTTTGCTCGAACAATCTCCAAAGGAAAAACGGACATACTGTATTACCACCTACAATGTCCTGTTATCGTTTGTCGCCTTTATGGCACCGCAAATCGGAATCTGGCTTTTAGAAACTACCGGAATGCAAAAATCAATGGGGATGATTTCCATATTTAGATTTATGAGTTCGCTTGTCTTCCTACTCATGTATATTAAATTTATGAAAAGCAAAAAAGGTTTAGGAAAAATACAAATATAACGATGCTAAGTTTCATATTTTAGAAGGTGAGTTGATTTTTAGCAAAACGGGGGGAGAAACATGATCTTAATCAATCATCAACCTGTCAAGGCCGAGGAGCTCCTTTCCACTATTACAAACGATGAACAGAAATCCATTCTTAAACAAATGGCAGCCTTTAATGAAAATTTTCAATATCGCACTGTTGAGCAATTAAAATTTGAACTTCTGTTTAGGTCAAATACGATGAAGGCAGCTCGGGAGCTGAACAAAAGTGGGGCAAAATTTACCACATATAGCTATGCCTTCAGCAATAAGAAGTATTGGAGTCGCCTAGCTAACGGCGGCTTCCTCTTAAAGCCTGATGTTCGTCCTTCTGTCGGCATTTTGGACATCATTAAAAATGGAAAGCTATACGCCTTTGAATGCTCCACCGGGATTGCCATTGTTTTATATATCGCTGCATTATATTCGTTGGGAGAAGAGAGGTTTAATATCCTGTTTGCCAGGCTTTACTTGATGGATTGGCAATTTGATGACGACCTGCCGATTCAACAGAAATATGGAGATGATTACCTGCCTGGGGATGTCCTGCATTTCAATAATCCCGACTTCGATCCGAAACAGCCATGGTGGCGGGCTGAAAATGTGATTTATTTTGGTGACGATCAATACTACGGACACGGGGTAGGAATCCAAAATGCAAAAACCATTATTGACTTTTTGAATAAAAAAAGAAAGCCCGAACCGAAGACTTCAGCTTACCTCATGAGTATGATTACAAGACCGCATTATCAATTGATTTTTTACTAAAAAAAGCTTGGCGGTGGGGCACTTCCCCTCGCTAAGCTTCTATTTTTTATTTAAGACGGCTGCACCGGCGGTACAAGCTTGATTTCCCGGTTGGCATAAATAGCCTCTATTTCAGCGGATTGTAACAACGTTTGAATCTCATTTGCAGGCAGTTTGATGGCCACGCCATTAAGGGCAGCTGTATAGGTATGGACAATGCGATAGGGAATTTGCTTTTCGCCTAAATACTTTTCCGCGTCCTTTTGAAACCGTTCATGACTATCTTTGACGTCCTGTTCCGCTTGTTCCAATGTTAAGGGAATTCCACTTGCTTCTGCCAAGGCAACAGCCGTTTTTGCGGGCTTTGTTTTAAAGTGAATAATGATCGTTACCTCTGCCGGGCTATTCATATTAATCTTTGGGTCAATATAAATATTCTGCGTCATTACCTCTTCCCCCTTCGGTTCTTCCTGTTCTTCCGTTGGTTTACTCTGTACTTCCTTATCCCGTATATTTTGCGTAAAAATTACACCGACACCTACCAAAGACAGCAGACAAAATATCAGTAAAACCTTTCCCCCTTTTGGCAAATCCATACCCCCTTCTATAAATAGGTATAGTTATACGCTACTACTGTTACCCACTAATTGCAATTTTCTCTCCGTTTTTACTTCTTTATCTGCTCCAAAATATACGGGTCTTTTATTTTCTTATCTTCCGCAAGCAGCAGAATCTTTGAAACGATCTCGGCTGTTTTCGGATCTTCGTCCATAAATGGCAAAAATATTCGTCCCCGATGCTGGGAGTGTACAGGTACAATAAAGATGGCCCCAGTGGCTTGCTTATAAACATTCGCACTCCCTAGATGGACACTGTACTCCCCAAGACTTCCCGTAATCAGCGCGAAATTCCCCTCTAACTTGACATTGTCCAGTTTCATCAGTCGAATCGATTCTGCTACAATTGCCTTTCTCAATTCGATTGTTGTTAAGCTTGCTTCAGGGTCTACCCCGCCCACATGAGCAATACTTACAACCAAATCAATGTCTCTCATCGTTTCCGAGAAAATAAGCTTTGGAATACTCCTGACAGCGAGTGGTTTATCCGTTTTTCGATCGAAAAATTCAACCGTCTCCAATGTTGGACACTCGACATCCGATGGTGAGAACCAATCAGCGAGAGCAAAGAGCTTCACGACGATATTATCTTTATAATAAACTTTTTGCAGCCCTTCTTCATAGCTAACCGTCCACATTCGACTTTTTAACAAAGCAACCGTCTTCTTCGGCTGAATTTGCTGACCCGCGTACCTTTTAGATCCCATTACTGCCGCTAATTCATCCTGATTGGCTAGAAACAATTCGCGAAATACCTGCTTAAATGGCTGTTTCATTTTTCGAGTAAATAAATCCCTCTGGAAGCAGCTCCATTGCCCGCTTTCATAAAGATGGATGGGGTGAGCTATGAACAATTCATCATAGGGCTGAATGGTATACCTTTCACCCGTGCCAACTTCCTTTAAAGCCCCCTCGTCAAAATACCCTAAATGGTTTCCAACTTTAAATACCAATGATGTTAGGAGCGGGGCCAGGACTGGGTTTTCTCTCAAGCCGCTGACTTCTTTCAATGTAAAGCCATTTTCAAGCTCCATTGATCGTTCCAGCTCTGCTTTTGCCCGTTTATATTGGTCCCTTAATTCAGCTCTTTTGTCTTTTAAGCGAACAACATATTCATGTTTGCTGTACTTGCCTGGGACTGATTTCAACGGCTTATCATTTTTTACAGCCAAAATTTCACTTCTGCCATTTGCATCAATCACAAGCTGTAAGGTTAGATCATCTATTACTTTTGGCTCAAGATAGGGGATAATCTCTTCCATTTTCTTGGCTTCCATATCCCATTTCAGCCTTGTAACATCCTTGTAGCCTGCATTTCTCGCTAAGTTATCAAGGGCGATCACCACTGTTTTTGCCTCACTTGCCCGGCGCTGCGCTCCAAATTTCTTGCTTTCTTGGAAAAAGCGCTGTAAGAACTCGTACCGTTCAAGAACATCTTCATTATTATTGACAGGAATCAAACTGTAGCATAAAACTTGATCTTTCATCCGTTTTTCTCGAACCAAATTCGCCGTTTTTTCAAGGTCCAATTTCCCCAGCACGGCATCAGCAAAAAGCTGTGATCTGCGGTGATTGGCTCCACCGGAAATATACTTGGCACAATGATAAAGGAGTTGAAATTTTTCTTCGCCCAACTGTTCATATGACTCTTTAAACCACTCAATATCAAACGCGCCATCTTGGAAATCTTGTGGTGAAATCGGCGAATATCTGGCAACATTTGTTTCTTTTTCTGCAGAAAAGGTTTCATTCATATGTGCATGGAAATACCAAGCTGTACTTTGTAAACCTTCCCACTGTAAAAACTCACCTACAAGCTCAAGCCACCGCGGCGCGTACATCGCTGCTTCCAGCAGCCTTTGTTCAGAAATTTTCTTGCCATTTAGTAATCGATTAAGAAGTTCCTTGTCTTCTCCCTCATTTGGCTGGCAAACCTTTAATAATTGGCTGAATATCTCTTTTTTCGTTAATTCTCTTCCATAACTATAGATATAGCCGCGCACAAACGATTCTTTTTCAAGACCAATTAGGATCTTAACAAAATACTCCATGCCGGCAAATCGTTCGATTCCCGATGCTAAGGTGGTTACTTCTGTTGGCAGGTCTCCTCTAGTTAATTCTATTTCTAGGATTCTTTCTACCACCAGATTTTTAAACCGATCCATAAATGGAAACTTTTTTAAAATCTCACTTTTCGGATTGGTTAATTCGGAGATTTGATATCTACTTTGATCACCACGCATCAATAACTCTTGGAAAATAATCTGTTCGTCAATGATATTTCGTTGAAAGGCCTTTATTAAGTCTTCCAGCGCAGAATGGAAGTTCACAAAATCCGTCAGCGAAAATAATTGGTACTGCAGTTTGAAATACACATCAAATCTTTCATCATCATCAGCAAATAATTTCGTCCATTCAAGCCACGGGCCGCAAATAAAATCATACAATTTGAATTCGCTTTTTCGATATTCTTTCGGAATGGCATGGATCATAAAGTTTAAAACCGCACTTACTTTTCCAAAAATCTCCTTTGAATTTTGGCTTTCGAAATAGGCATCGAAAATGGTAATGACCTGTGATCTGTAATCGAAATCGTAAAGATAGCGATTCATTTCTGCAATTTTTTCGATTGGAAAAATTTCTGCTAAAAATCCTTTCCGCCATCCTTCGACTCGCGGGTATTCCATTACCTCCCAAACTTCCATGAACTGATAATAATAACTGTAAATCCTGTCAGAATGGAGATAAAACGCGGCTTGAATAAGCTCATCCGCTGTCAAGTTGTGATTATTAAAATACTCCTGCCACACTTCCGCTAATGGAAGATCATGTATTGTCTCGCTGTCATTGTTAGAATGCGGCCACCTTAAATACTCACCAACATGAACCGTCTCCTTCGAGCCATCAAACCACTCTGCTTCATATTCAACATGACGATGTTCATGAACCAAATTCGCTAAGCCTTGCAAAAATTGTTTAATTGACTCAATTGGGACCGATAAAAATCCGATTAAATCAATTTTCGGGTACTCAAGATGGATGTTTGCCGTTCGATTGGGATCAAATAAGCCAAACCCATTTTTCAAGCTGTATTCTTCCATTTGAAAAAGCTTGTTGATTAAAATTTGCTCTTTGGCAGTGGTGGTTTTCACCTGCTTTATTTTCGTTTTAAAACGATTGAATATCGCGGCGTGCACTGGCTGACCTTTAATTTCTGTTAAGAGCTCGATAGCGCCTGTTTTTTGCAGCTCATGTCTGCTGTTAAGTAACCGTTCAATGGTCGGTTCTAGGTTTTCATTCGGAAGTTTTAGAAGAATTTGAATCGCACTTTGCCGCAGCGCACCTGTTTTTAATGTTAATATTGCCTCTATTTTTTCGATTTCCTCCACGAAAAGCTCGATAGACTTGATTCGCGACAGCGCAGTTTCTCGAATGGTGACGCTTCTATCAGAGAGGCTCGCAAACAAAAATTCTCGTTGAACTTTGTCCGTTATATCTTTAATAAAAAAGGTTAACAGGATTTCTCTTAGCTCAGAGCTCAGCTTGTCTTTGTATTTTATTAATTGAGCGAGCCATTCATGATCCATATCATAGGCGATTAGGAACATCAACTTTCTAGCGATTTCATCCGTGGAGAATATGATCGTAAGACCTTGTATGGCTTTCGATTCGATGGAAATTTCTTTTTTGGGCATTTGAACAAGCATATTCATGAACTGCTCAAAATGTTGGGTACGTATGTGTTTATCCTCTAAGACTGGTACCCGTTCAATCGTCATCGTGCTTTCGTTTTTTTCAGAATAGTAAGACCAGGAAATCTCACCTTCATAATGATAGTTTTGGACTAGGAAATTCTGCAATTCCTGATTGCTTTCGTGTAAATATGGGGAGGACAATGAAAATTTAAGGTTAGTGTTTTGACTTTGTGTCAAAAAGTATTGGGCGGTAATTTTTTGATAAGTCATCCCGTTCTCCATCAGGAATTGGACTGTCTCTCTCACATCCTCTTCTTCCTGAACAGCCGTTGCCCATAAACTGATGTAAAGTTTAGTAAGATTTTCACTATTTAGCCCTTGTAGCCGGATTTCGGGATTGGTAAGACTCACGCTCACATCATCAATCAACTGAATGGCCACTCGCTTATTCGAAGTCTCAAGATTGAGGCCGGTCCAAACATTCAGTGCCCGAAGGACCGAACTATAACGAATGAGATCGTTAGCAGTGATGATTTCTACCATATAAATAGTGGCTTCTAAGACACCTTCGTCCATGCTTTCGACGATGCTCTGCCTAAGACCTTCTTGAAGCCTGGCCGCAATTAATAGGTCACCCAACATTTTATATCCTTCTTGCTGGTGACTTTTAAAAATACCTTTGATCATGAACGAGGTAAGTAAAGCCGTATTGTTGTCACCAAATATTATTTCTTTAAGCGCCTGAAATACCTGTTCATTGTTGCGGTCAAGTTCATAGGCAATAAAATCACTAATAACTGCGTAATAATTGGTTGACTCATCGCGGCTTGTTAGGTAATCTAGGGGCGAAAAATCTTCGAAGTCGAGCTCGATGATATCGATAAGTGCGTTAATAATCCCGTCAATGTGATATTCCATATTTTTCGTCCGGAATGGCCTGCGCTCATAGCCTGTGCTGTATGGATACTCACATTTATGATCAATAATGTATTGAAAGAGTCCTCCGTAGTTAGGTCCTAAAAGGGTTCGCACGATTTCCACAAGTGGTTGAAAAGATTTAGGCACAACAGGATCATTTTGTTCAATTAAAGCCCTTTTGAGTGTTCGTAAATGTTCCTCTTTCTCGAGATAATTACATTCCTTTAATTTTATTATTTGAAGCGCTATATTTTGTTGTGTTTCTGTTAGTTTTGCGGCTGCCTTCGCTTCTAGTTGACTATAATAAATGTGCCTATCCTTTGTTTTCATCGAAATTCCTCCATCACCACATGCGGCCGGCCAACATCGTCAGCTTAATAAAAGTCAGTTGATCCCCAGCTTGTAAGTCCAACGGTTTGTCTAGCTCGGTTTGCTCTTCCTCATTAATAAACACCTTGAATAAACCATCTTCAAATGCTTGAACAGCCGTCAGGGATGCCGTCTTTGGGTCCACCTTTTGATCATTGTATTTCGACCGAAAGCCTACTTTTCCGCCCATCCCCTGCCGTTCGATTTCCTCGTTCGTGAGGAAGTCAACAAGCTGAACCCCCACATCCTTTTCATTAAACTGCTGAACCTGAGTTGTCACTAACTCAATGATAAAATTCCTAAGAGTCGTTGGCGCCCCTTGAATAAAAAACTCCCTTTTCGTAAGAACATCCTTCCGCTTCCCCAAACCCTTCAACGTCACATAAATAATCATACCCATACCTCAAAACATAGATTATATCAATAGTTTACCACTTTAAAACTTGGGTGTCAGGCACCACTCGTGGACAAATGTCCGCGTACCGCGGACACTTGTGGTGCCTGACACCCCAATGACCTTAGAAATTAACAAATGCCTCTTCTGCTTTGAGTGCGTGTTTTATCATTTTGGTACTTTTTAACCATTCGGCGACCTGTTCCCAGGTTTCTTTGTCTTGGTAGCCGAATGGTTTGTCTTTTGCGTCCATCAGCGGGAGCAGGATTTGTAAGCTTTTCGTTTCGATATCCTTTTCCAGTGGTGAGGTTTTCTCTTCATGCCCCATTAATATAGACAAGCCTTCTTCTGGATGATCAACAACAAATTGTTGTCCCTTGGTAATCGCAGCGAGGAATTTTTTAAATACTTCTGGTTTTGCTGTTAACCCTTTTTCACTAGCGACCAAAACCAATTCATAATAATCCGGAACCCCATAGTCTGCGGGATTTAAGGTACGCATCGGGTGGCCCTCTTTGTCCAACAATAATTTCTCATGATTGATAAATCCACCCATCAGGGCATCGGTTTTTTTCGTCGCCATCGCCGGGATTAAGTCCCAGCCGACATCGACCATCTTTACCTTCTTCGCATCCCCGCCATCTGTTTTCATCATCGTTTGAATAATCGCTTCGTCGAGCGGAATCGCTGGGTAGCCAATTGTTTTGCCCGTTAAATCCTTAGGTGAATGGATTGGCCCGTCTGTGGGTACCATCAATTGAATTAATGGATGGCGAACAATTGCTGCAAATGATTGCACCGGAATATCCTCACTACGTGCCACCAGCACCTGTGGCTGATAGCTGATCGCCATATCTATTTTGTCTGCTGCAACAAGTCTAAGGGGATCATTCGTATCAGCCGGCATTTCTATTTCCACATCCAGCCCTTGTTCTTTGAAATAGCCCTTTTCTTTAGCAGCATATAGAAAAGAGTGCACCGCATTTGGATACCAGTCCAGCATCAAACTCACCTTTTGTAAATTATCAGCACTACCAGAGGTTTTCTCTGATGCCCCTTTCCCGCATGCACTTACTATAATTATCAATACACAAATCATAATGAAAAAACATTTTTTCACTGGCGAAGTCATCCTCTCAAGTTGCGAATCTTATTTTTCAATAACTGTTTTTCTATTAAACTAATCAATAAAAATAGCACAATGCCCAGCAATGACAGCAGGAAGATCGCGGCAAACACGGCATCCGCTTGTAAATTCCCTGACATCCGCCTGCTGAAGTAGCCCAAGCCAACACTTGCACCAAGCCATTCACCAATCGTTGCTCCGACAACACAATAAACGGCAGCCATCTTCAACCCAGACAGGATTGCCGGCAAGGCCATCGGCACCTGAATTTTTTTAAAAATCGTCCAGCGATTGGCACCCATTGTCAGCAGTAAGTCACGGTATTCCGTCCCTCCTGACTTCAGCCCATCATATGTACTTACAACGATTGGAAAAATAGAGATTAATATCGTCACAGCGATTTTGCTCCAGATCGAATATCCGAACCACATGATAAAGATCGGCGAAATCGCAATCAGCGGAATCGTTTGTGAAATGACGAGAAACGGGTACAATATTTTCTCTAAGGCACGGGAAAAATGCATCCCCGCACCAAGCAGCAACCCGCATCCAAGTGATATTGCAAAACCAATCAAAACCTCTATTAGGGTCGCGGGCAGATGTTCTTGCAATAGGAGCTGCCGGTTTTCTATAAGTGACCCCCAAATTGCGGAAGGTGACGGTAATATGAATGGCGGCACCAACCCATTCCTGACAACCCACTCCCACCCACTAATTAATAGAAGGGAAACAAGTATAAACAGACCATACTCTCCCAGCCATTTTTTCCAGTTAATTTTCATGGTGAATCAAACGCTCCAGTTCTTGTCTCATCGTGATAGGGTATGTAAGTATTTCGATTGATATTATCGATGGGTTAGACAGGCCATTCCTCTCCCTCGTAAACCATATCCCAGAACATGTATTCAAAGCGGGAGGTCGTCAAGAAATGTTCTTCTAAAATAGTTAACTCCCGTTCTGACTTTCCTTCTGTCAATTGATCTAACAACTCAATAAGCCAAATGGCAAGTGAACCAAATTCGTTTGAGGAATACATTTTAATCCAATTACCATAGAGAGGATGATCACTAGCATTTGGATAGTTTATTAATAGCATTTTGCTAATCTCCCAATAGCTCCACATACAAGGCAGAAGGGCCGAGATTAATTCCTCAAGTGTCCCATTTTGAGCGACATTCAGCATATACCTTGTGTAGGCTAAATTGGTTGGATACGGCTTTGTTTCCTCAAGTTCTTGCCGGGTAATTCCGAATTTAGCAGCATATCCCCGGTGCAACTCCATTTCTCCATGCAATGTTTCATGGAGCAGCTTTGCAAAAACTGCCATCGTGTCGAGGTCTCTTGCTTTAACTGAACCCAATGCAAACAGCTTGGAATAGTCGATTAAAAACACATAATCCTGCTTCATATACCGGATGAATGATTCCACAGGGAGGTCCCCCTTGCCTATTCCGACAACAAAAGGGTGTTGATGAGTTTTCTCCCAAATTTCTTTTACCTTTTCATGTAGTCGCAACGAAAACTTCATGATTACTCCCCCATTTTCTTCATTTAACTTCAATTATTGCCTTTTGCCGGACAGAATTCCTGAAAAATCGTCTTTGTTCTAACGAGCCAACCCGTCTATCGGCGAATTTTGAGGTCCTATCGGCGAATCTGCACATCCAACTATATTTACCGTGTGCTCAGTTTTTAATAGATTGACCTGCCTTAATTAAAACTTTCTTTCTTAAAAAAACCGTTAAGATCACTAACCCCAGCAGGGCTCCAGCGAACGAGCTAAAGATAAATAAGGGGATGAATCCAAAAAGGGTTGCTTCTTTTCCAAGTAAAAGTGTTGCAACAGGGTAACAAAGAATTGCGCCAATAATCCCCGTTCCAATTACTTCCCCAATGAATGCAAAATAGATTTTTCTAGTTTTTAAAAATAGTAGCGATGCCAGCAATGCCCCGACCATACTTCCGGGAAAGGCAAACATAGAACCGGTTCCCATCATATTTCTGAGCAGGGAGACACAAAAGGCTTGAGCGACGGCGTAAAAGGGACCTAATAGCACTGCTGATAAAACGTTCAAAAAATGCTGCATTGGAAATACTTTTGTGAATCCTATCGGAATTGATATCATGGAGCTAGAAATCGTGCCAATCGCAATCATCATTGCCGTAAGCGTCAGTTTATACGTTTTGTTCATAACATTTTTCCTCCCCAACAATATTTCTTAATACACTTGCAGCATCCATTGGTGAATCTGCCTGGCTGATGGCAGTAATCACCGAAACTCCATCTGCTCCCGCTTTGATAACGGAAGCGGCATTTTCACTTGTGATTCCGCCGATACCCACGATTGGAACGGTGTATCCCTCTTTCCTTAATGCTTGAATGAGAGTTGTCCCCCGTGACGGCTTTGCATCCAACTTCGTTTTTGTCGGAAAAACAGGTCCAATCCCGAAATAATCAGCCCCATCCCTTATGGCGATCATCGCCTCTTCATTGTTATGTACAGAAACACCAAGGATCCTGTCGCCAATCTTCTCTCTCACGGTTTTGACCGCCTCATCCTCCTGCCCGATATGAACACCATCTGCCTCAATCTCAAGTGCTAGTTGAATATCATCATTGACAATGAAAGGAATCTGGTGCTGTTTGCAGATTGCCTGGAGTTCTTTGGCAAGTGCGCGCTTTTCAACTCCCGTTAATTCCCCTTCTCCCTTTTCACGGAACTGAAAAAGGGTAATTCCACCTGCGATGGCTTCCATTAATACTTCGACTGGATTTTTCCTGCAGTTCGTAGTGCCCATGATAAAATAAACACTTAATGCCTCACGCAAGTCTTTCATGACCTTGCCAACTCCTTTATGTATTTTCTTTTTCGATAAGCCCAATGGTTAGTGGGTCCATGTCCCTGTCCAATCGTTAGGCCATCTTCAATTGCTGCTTGAATAAAATCCTTTGCTGTTAAAACAGCTTGATATACATTTGAGCCCTTAGCTAATTCAGCGGTTATGACGGCGGAGAAAGTGCATCCTGTTCCATGCGTGTTCTTTGTTTGAATGCGCTTGCTCGTAAAGGTGTAGAACTCGGCGCCATCAAATAATAAATCAGTTGATTCAGATTCATTTTCATCATGACCGCCTTTGATAACGATATTTTTCACACCTATTTCATAAAGTCGTTTGGCTGCTTCCTTCTTATCCTCATATGTCTGAATCGCCATGCCAGTCAGCACTTCCGCCTCAGGAATATTCGGAGTCACCACTTTAGCCAGCGGCAATAAATTCTTTTTCATTGAAAAAATAGCTTCCTGCTGGAGCAAGGAGGCGCCGCCTTTTGCAATCATCACAGGGTCAACCACTACATTCTCCCATTGATATTTTTTGAGATGTTCCGAAACGGCCTCGATGATTTCTGCGCTAAAAAGCATTCCTGTTTTCACGGCGTCCATACCGATATCCTCCCCAATGGCCTCAATCTGTTTGGCAACTGCCTCAACCGTCATCGGATAAACCGCATGAACTCCCAAAGTATTTTGAGCTGTAATTGCAGTTAAAGCCGACATGCCGTAAACCTCTAACTCTTGGAATGTCTTCAAATCAGCCTGAATCCCCGCACCGCCGCCGCTATCAGAACCTGCAATTGTTAATGCCTTTTTCATCTTACATTCCTCCGGTTATTTTTTTAAAAGAAGCATATAATTTTATCTCTTCAGTCGAAACCGATGACAATTGATTTAAAAATTCGATTTGGAAGCTGCCCGGCCCCATTTCCGCGGTTTTATGGGCTGCCTGTTCCGCTGCAATGCCATAGTATGCTAGGGCGGCTACAGAGGCCGTGAGCAGATCCTTTTCCACTCCCGCAAAAGCTCCAATCACGGAGGTTAGGAGGCAGCCGGTGCCTGTTACTTTTGTCAAAATCGGGTGTCCGTTGGCAACTAGATAGGTGGTTTCTCCGTCTGACACAACATCCTCCTTTCCAGTAACGACAACGACACAATTTAATTTTTTGGCAGCAGTGATGGTGAGATCCAGAATGTTTCCTTTTGTATCCCCTGCATCAACGCCTTTAATTTCCCAATTCTCCCCAATGACATTGGCGATTTCGGCGGCATTCCCTCTAATCACTGAAACCTTGACTTCGTTCATGATTCTTTGTGCAGTTTCCGTTCGGTACCGGGTAGCACCCGCGCCAACCGGATCAAAAATTACGGGAATATCGTGCTCATTGGCGGCTTTTCCAGCCAAAATCATTGCCTCCACCGTCTGTGAATTTAACGTCCCGATATTCAAAACTAGTGAACTAGCAATCTGTGCCATGTCTGCTGCCTCTTCGACGGCATTGGCCATGACGGGTGACGCACCGAGGGTAAGAAGCCCATTTGCCGTAAAATTTGTGACGACGACATTGGTGATGTTATGGACAAGTGGATTTACCTCCCTTACTTTTTGTAAAGTCTCGGATAATTTAATTTTTTCCATTTTACTCTCTCCCTTTTTTTAAAAATAAAAAAACCAGATCCCCCAAAAAGGACCTGGTTAGTAAGCATGTGAATAAAATAACTTTATTTCACTTAACTACTTTCCTACGCTGGTATTACCCAGATCAGGTCCAAAGGGTTAAAAACATAACGTTTTCTCTCAGCCTGAATTCAGGGCACCCCTAGTAGATACATCACATATTAAATTATGTTCATAGTAACGCTAACTCCCATAGTTGTAAAGAAAATTGTTCCAGTTTAAATGGTAATCTCATTTTCCTAACAGTTTTATGCTCATTCCTTAAAATTTGTTTATTTCTTAAATTCGCACATAGAATCACTATATTCGCCCGGTGGAACGTCGAATTCGCCCATGGAATTTAGCTTTAAGAATCTCATTCGTCGAATATCCATTCCCTATTTTAGCTTTTCGCTAATTCCATAAGCTCTTTTAGTTCATTTGTAAATCCCTTTACCGCGCGATGAGCGACCACGGTGACTGGGACACCCATAAAGCCGAGGTTCTCCACTTCCTTTTGATATTGAGAATTGGCTGACACGTTTCTAGTTTCAAACGAAATCCCTTCCTGTGTCAGGACTTTTTTGACCATATCACATTCAATGCAGTCGTTTGTCGTATAGACGATGACCTGTTTTTTCATTAATCATTTTCCCCTCTTTCTAGGTTTTTCACAGGTTATCTATGAAAATGGGAAAGCCGCCCCTGAACTCGATAATTGTCAGTTCTTGCGCTTTCCCAAGCAATAATTACATTATAAACGATGAACGATAAAATACTATATTAGCAGTGCAAAAGAAACAAAGCACATTAAAATTACGAGGATCACTGAAGAAATTACAAAAAAAACCAAAATGTCCACCTGGGGTGGACATTTGCCGAAAGTGTCTTTTTGTGGTGCCTGACACCCTCTTTGAAACCCCTTTATATTTTGGAAAAAAAAAATCAAGAATTTCAATTCCAGACCTAGTTGTGTCTTGGTGTTCTAACTGTTTGCATGGATGGGGTTGTATATTTTTTTGATAAATTTATGAACTAGTTCGGGCAGTATTTTTTTTCGTCTTGTCACTAGCGCCGTGACCATCGCCTTTTTTTCATCCTTTGACACATTCCAGTCATCAGGGATGATTTCAACGATTTCCTCTATTAATAGAATTGGAATGGTTTGAATGACTTCCAATTGTTCGAAAAATAGTTCTTCTTCCTCGATAAAGGATGCCATTATTTGATGGGTTGCACTTTTGAGCAATTCAACGGGAAGATGATCGAGCTCATCCAGAAGCCAGCTGTATGATCCGAAAATTTCCGCCTGATCAATCATCCATAATTGGTAGGAATTCGCGGTTTCTTCACGCAAAAGAATGTTTTTCCGCGTGCGGTCCCGGTTACAAAGCCAATAATCTAAAAGAATAATTCCTGCTAATGGCTGATGATTAATAATCTGCGAAATATTGGAAACCTGATGACCATCCAAACAATTGGGAATATACAACGAAGCAAATTGGTGCTGAGAAAGGCTCATCTCTCTGAGCTCGGGCACCTGTGCTAAGAATTCTGGAGGAATTTCGATAATTTTTGCAAAGGGAATCGGCAGTCCAAGATATCTTCCTAAGCAATATCCGACCCATTCATTTGCTAATGATTTTTCAAAACCCGGTTGAAAATATTTTACGACATAGTCTTTTCCATCACTAAAAGTGATTAAATGAGCATTCGATTTTCCTTCTAGTTTCCTTAGGTAAGCAATGGGTTCGGTCATTGTGGATCCACCTCACCATTGCGATTCGTTTCAGTTGGAACCCATTTTTGTAATAAATGAATATATTGTTCCGCGACCAACTGAATCGCGAACAAATCTTCCACCCTTTGAATCGCGGCCTGTGACATATGTTGATGCACTTCCGATTCGTCGATAATTCCATAAATTTGATTAACAGCATCCTCTACGTTTTGGCCACGATAAAGCAGTCCGGTTTCCCCATTTACAACGAGTTCATTGATTGGCATAATATTGGAGGCAACTACAGGCACGCCGCATACCATTGATTCGATAAAGGTATTGCCGAATGATTCTGCTTTAGTAGTGGCGAGTGTACAGCCGCCAGATTGACGGATTTTTGCATAAACATGAGGCATTTGCTGATAGGGAATGACAGGAAACCACTTGATAATTTCGGTGAGTTCCTCCTCTTGCCATACAGCAGCGAATTCTTCACGCTGCACACTTTGCGCTCCGCCAATAACCCAAATTTCGATATCATCACGTTCACTGTTTATCTTTTTAGCGACCTCAATCAACATTGGCCAATTTTTCCGCTTGTCCAGCCTGCCAATCCAGCCAATGATTTTTTTACCGGTCGGAAGTGTGGGAGCGCTGTCGTAATCAATTTCCTCATCCGATAATGCTCGAAAAAAAGACGTATCAACGCCATTATGGATAACGTGAATAGGAATATCCTCTGTAAGAATGGAAACCAAACGCCTTTGATATTGTGAAGGAACGATAATTAGTTCCGGCAGAATTCCTTTGAAGGTTTTTAAATGGGGCTGGAGCTTGATCAGCTCAGGTGTGCGAGCTTCAATAAAAACAGGACCTATAAATTTGGCCTTTCGGATCCATTTATAGGCGGCGCCCGTGTCGACGACAATGATTGCATCATAAGCATTGTCCTTGATAATCTTAATAATCTTTCGTTCATCTTTTGTTAAATATACGTTGGCAACATCCTGCATAATATGGAGCCCGCCGTGGTCGGTCGTATAGAGAAACTCAGTTTCAATTCCCTGCTTTTTAAAATAAATCGAACGATTTCGCCATCCGGCATTGACACCGCCAACAGTGAGCAGCCGCCAAATTACAAGTACTTTCATTTTGTCAGCTCCTTGTATGATTGGGTCCCCTCCTCATTGTGTGTGGCTTTTGTGTTCGCCTGTCTCCTTAATAGTGGTCGAATTCACCATGCCCTGTCGGTAATTTATTAATGGTGCCGGCTTTTGCGTTTGCCACTTGAACGTTCACGGTGTCTTTCTCCTTCATACCGTTTCCCCCCATGGTGATGTTTATCATGCGGGCGCCGGTTTTCCCCTTCAAATCGTTTTTCTCCTTTATGTCCTTTTTCCCTTTCACGATCCCTGTCTCGATTCCTGTCTCGATCCCTAACTCGTTCCCTGTCTCGCCCCCTGTCTCGATCCCTGTCTCGATACCTGCCGCGGGATATTCCCTGCTCAAGTGAATCCCAATATTGATCGATTTTTTCCATTACAGCTACAGGGTCCTTTCCGCGAGCAAGCATCGTTTTGACCCATTCTTCCTTGAACACCTTTTGAACTAAGCCTTGTAATTGATAAACGTATTTTTGCTCATCCTCGGTTGTTAACAACATTTTACTGAGATTTTTCAATGTCTCTTTGTTAGGTTTTTCCGGTAGCAGTGTTTGGTAAATTTGATGGGATATCTCTTCCAGCCGGATGTAGTGCAGCCATTCCTCGTATAAGTCTGGCGCCATTTCTTGGACATGTGTTAAAAATAATGCTTTATTTTCATCCCCTAACGAATTTAATAATTTCCTTGGATATGGATATACTCGGTCACGCCAAACCGTTCTGGCCACATCAATTACTTTTAGGCTGCCATTTTCTTGTACGTAAATTTGCCGCTTATGATGATCAATCCGTTCAAAACCGATTTCTTTAAATGTGATTAACATCTCAATTAGTTTGGAAGAAAGTGCCGGCGTTAGTGGCTGGGATTGCAGGTATTCACGCACATCGACCCCTCTAATAATATCCATCGCAATATAGAGCGGACCCTTTGCATGTATTTTGGGAAATATCTCTGCCTTCTGTCCTAGCGATAAGGCATAGTGTTCCCGGTCACAATCTTCAGTGTTACCAAACACTTTCACGCAAATATCTTCAGAAACTTGAAATACCGCTCCTTGACGCCCTTTTCCAAGCATTATTAAAGGTGACTTATTCACAACTTCAACGTCCGAGTTTACCGCATTTATAACTTGGATATCTTTAATCCATTCTTTTAGTTGCTTAGTATCCATAATAACCTCCTTAAAATCTTATAAAAATTAGCAAACAATCGTTATCCAATTGTTGATCGTAAGCCAATTTACTAATTTCCATCTTTTGACCTGACCCAGACGCTTGTCTGATAAAAACCTATTATTTTTAAACAATAGGAGTCTTGTCTCTTTTTATATTTAATTCATGGATGTAAGAAAATGTATAGGCAAGCGGCTAAAATACAAAAAAACTATATGATGCATCTTTACTGCGCTCCGTCCCCTTAACCATAAAAAAACCACCGATCGAGAAATTCGAACGGTGGTTGCTATTTTAAAAGGGATTTAGACTGTCTATCACATATGGTGCCTGACACCACTCGTTAGCGCAACATTCCACCTGTTAAAAAGGTTAAAAATACGTGGGTGCCGAGTTTGACGGTTGGTTGGGCTTGTGTGTCTTTGAGCGGGTCGAGGCAGACGATGTCCATGGCGTTGACTTTTGGATGTCTGGCGGCTGCCAGCACTCCTTCGAGCAGTTCAGATGTTGTCATGCCCCCAGGCGTTGAGGCCGGTACCCCTGGGGCATATGCGATATCAAGGACATCCATATCCACTGTTAAATAAATCGTATCCACTTTTACCTCGAGCGCCGCTAAACATTGACGGACTGTTTCTTCGAGGCCTTTTTTCCTTGCATTTCGAAGAGTAATATAATTGACGCCCTGTTCATCGGCGTACTGCTTTAAATCCTTCGTGTTAAAAAAACCATGCAGACCGATATTGTACATATCGGAGCCTTTGACCACACCACTTTCAATCAAATTGCGCATCGGTGTGCCGTTCGAAGGGCCATTATCTGACATATCCCGTAAATCAAAATGGGTATCAAACTGGAGAATGCCGATTTTTTCAGCAGGCTTCGTTTGATGCAAGCCCTTAACCATCATCGCCGTAATCGAATGATCGCCGCCAATCGCACACACCTTAGCGCTTTCAAAATGCTGATGGAGAGCCGCCGATGCTTCAATGATATTCTCATGACAGCGCCGGATATCTGTGACGTGCATGGGAACATCGCCCGCGTCCACCGCAATCCTCTCCGCCAAATCCACGTCTTCATCCAGATTATAGGTTGTAAAACCCTTCCACGCACGGCGGAAGGCATCAGGGAACTCTGATGCCCCCGAGGCGCTAATCGATGAACGGGAAAGCGGGACGCCGACAACGACAAAATCAACATTGTTTTTCTCTGGAACTGAGCCAGCCGTCAAGGGCTGAATCCATTCGTGAACCTTGGAAACAACAGCCCCCTTTTCCGGTCTCACCCATGTAAAGCTCGGTGGATTTAGTTTAGGATAGAAAAAGCTTTTCAACTAGCTGACCCCCTCTAACAACCACCTGACCATTTTTCACCACGGTATCCGTATGATTGGCGCCATACGAGTATTGAAGTTTCATATAATTCTCAACGTTAAAAATCGTCACGTCGCCTTTTTTGCCGGCTTCCAAACTGCCAATCTCGCCGCCCCGGTTAATCGCATGCGCCGCATTAATCGTCGTCGCCGTGATGACTTCTGCAGGTGTCATCCCCATTTTTAAACAGCCAAGATTCATAATAAATGGCAACGATACAGTCGGTGATGAGCCGGGGTTACAATCGGTGGACAATGCCACTGGCACCCCTAAATCAACCATTTTCCGGCCATTCGCTGACTCTGCCATTAAAAAGTAAGCCGTTCCCGGGAGCAGGACACCGACAACACCCTTCTCAGCCATTGCCTTCATGCCTTTTTCCGATGCCTTTAATAAATGGTCTGCCGAAACCGCACCAACTTCAGCGGCAAGTTCTGCCCCTTCATATGGCTCAATTTCATCGGCATGGATTTTCGCCAGCAGCCCGTGGCGCTTTCCTGCCTCCAGAATTTTCCGAGATTGTTCCGGGGTAAATACACCATGCTCACAGAAGACATCGTTAAATTCCGCAAGCCCAAGTTCGGCCACCTTCGGAATCATTTCCTCAATCAGGAGCCGCACAAATTCATCCGGCTGGTCCTTATATTCCTTCGGGACCGCATGAGCCCCCATAAAGGTTGGAACAATATCGACCACATGCTTTTCATTCAACTGCTTCGCCACTTCCAGCTGTTTTAACTCGGTCTCCCATTCCATTCCATAACCGCTTTTTGCTTCAACCGTCGTTACACCATGGCGCAAGAATTGATTCAATCGTTCGTAGCTTTCTTGAAAAAGTTCTTCATGCGTCGCCGCCTGCGTCCGTCTTGTCGTCGCATAGATTCCGCCGCCGGCATTCATAATCTCCATGTAGGTGGCACCCTGCAGGCGCATGTTAAACTCATTTTCCCTGCTCCCGGCAAAAACAAGATGGGTATGCGGGTCAACAAGCCCTGGTGTCACAAGCTTTCCGCTCGCATCCACTACCTCCGCTTCGGCCAAACGTGCTTCATACTTTGCAAGCAGTTCTTCATCCGTACCAACCGCCTGAATGACGCCGTCCTCAATCCAGACACTGCCGTTTTCAATGATGCCAAGCTCAGACATCTCTGCTTTCACACGGGGACCATGGGAACTCCCCTGTAAAGTGACAAGCTGATTCGCGTTTCTAATAAAAATGGCTTTAGTCAATTCCAACATCCTCTCAGTCTATTAGTCTTGTTGCAGCATTGGCATCTTGATGCCCTTTTCTTTAGCCGTTTTAATCGCCAGCTCATAGCCCGCATCCGCATGGCGGACAACCCCCATGCCAGGGTCAGTGGTTAAAACCCGCTCAAGGCGAACCTCCGCATCCTTCGATCCATCGGCCACAATAACCATTCCGGAGTGCTGCGAATAACCCATGCCGACACCGCCGCCATGGTGCAGAGACACCCAGCTTGCGCCTCCAACTGCATTGATCATCGCATTCAAAATCGGCCAGTCAGAAACCGCATCACTGCCGTCTCTCATTGCTTCAGTTTCCCGGTTTGGCGAGGCAACCGAACCTGCATCCAGGTGGTCGCGGCCAATAACGATTGGAGCAGAAACCTCACCAGAAGCAACCATGTCATTGATCACTTTTCCAAAACGGGCCCGGTCGCCGTAGCCAAGCCAGCAAATCCGCGCCGGCAGCCCTTGGAAGCTGATTTTTTCCTGGGCCATTTTCACCCACTTACACAGATGCTCATCCTCATTGAACTCGCGTAGCAATGCTTCGTCAATCTTGCGAATATCTTCAGGATCACCAGAAAGTGCAGCCCAGCGGAATGGCCCTTTTCCTTCACAGAATAACGGGCGGATATAGGCGGGAACAAAGCCTGGGAAGTCAAATGCGTTTTCCACACCTTCATCCTTCGCCACTTGCCTGATATTGTTACCGTAATCAAATGTGACCGCTCCCTTTTCCTGCATTTTCAACATCGCCTGCACATGTACAGCCATACTTTGCTTCGCGAGCTTCACAAACCTGACCGGGTCCGCCTTACGCATTGCTGCTGCTTTTTCTAATGTAAAGCCAATCGGCAGATAGCCATTTAATGGATCGTGTGCGGAGGTTTGATCCGTTAACACATCTGGAGTAAAGCCTTTTTCAATCATTATTGGTAATATTTCAGCTGCATTTCCTAATAAACCAATCGATAACGGCTTTCCGGCCGCCTTCGCCTCCTGAGCCATTTTTAAAGCTTCATCAAGGTCAGTTGTTTTCACATCGAGGTAAGCGGTTTCAATTCGACGGTCAATTCTTGTCTCATCGACATCAATCGCTAAACAAACCCCATCGTTCATCGTGACCGCTAAAGGCTGCGCACCTCCCATGCCGCCAAGACCTGCTGTAAGAGTAATCGTGTGTTTTAAGGTTCCGCCATACGCTTGACGGGCAAGCTCGGCAAACGTTTCATACGTTCCTTGGACTATCCCCTGGCTGCCGATATAAATCCAGCTTCCTGCGGTCATTTGTCCGTACATCATCAATCCCTTTTTATCAAGCTCATGGAAATGCTCCCAATTCGCCCAAGCCGGTACGAGGTTGGAGTTGGCCAGTAACACACGCGGTGCATCCTTGTGGGATTTCCAAACAGCCACTGGTTTACCAGATTGAATTAACAAGGTCTCGTCGTTTTCCAATTCAAGCAGCGTTTTCACAATCGCATCATATGACGCCCAGTTCCGTGCTGCCTTGCCAATCCCGCCGTAAACGACTAAATCCTCTGGTCTTTCGGCAACCTCCTGGTCGAGATTGTTCATCAGCATCCTTAGTGCGGCCTCTTGAATCCAACCCTTTGCGTGTAATTCAGTCCCTTGATAATTTTTAATCACACGTGGTTTTGCCGTATTTGTTTCCATTATCGCCACTCCCTTTTTAACTTTATTTATCTATATTATAAAAATTAAATCTTCTGAAAAAAACAGCTGAAAACTTAGATAAACGGTAGAATTTTTAGCTATAGATAGATAATATAGGCCTGCTATCATAATTAAATGATAATAATTTTAGTAATAAGCATTATTTTTATAAAAAAGAGACTCAGGTTTTATTCTGAGCCTATCTCTCCGTTCAATATTTCTACTTTTTTCATTCGGAACTCCCGCGGTGACGACCCGCATTGCTCCTTAAAGATTCTGCTAAAATAATTCGAATTATGATAGCCGACCAGAGCGGATATTTCTTTAACCGGCTTGTTTGTCTCCACTAATAACCGTTTCGCTTCCTTTATCCTGATGCCGGCCAAAACATCTGTAAAGCTCGAGTTCGTGCTCGATGCAAGAAGATGGCTGAAATAGGAAGGATTGCGGTCAACATATTTCGCAACGTCTTCAAGACGAAGGCTGCTCTTGGAAAAATTAGCCTCCAAGAACGCGATTGCCCGTTCTATCGGATTTTGCTTCAGATTTTGAGCGCTTGTTTTGGCACCCCAAAAAAGTCTTTGAGTAAACAGAATCAGGTTTTGAACGGTCCGATACAGAACGGTGTCATATAAAATCGAATTGAAAATATAGCGGTATTCCCGTTCAAAATCCTGGTCTTTATTCAGATTATGCGTTTTCATAAATCTTCTTACTTGAGCGAGAATGCTAGTCAGCCTGATTCTTACTAAGCCTGGTTCAGGAAAAGGATGATTTAAATGTAAGAACTCGTCATAAAGCCACTTTTTTATTTTTTCCATTGCAAAGTTTGCCAGCATGTCGACCCAGGCACGCTGTTCGGGCGGCGTTAAAAAGGGATCGGTGTGAACCCAATCCGGCGGATGGTCAAACTCCATTATCTGCTGATACCCCTTGTAATAGGTAAGCTCGAGCATTTTTCTAGTTTGCAAATATTTTTGATTTAACGTAAGCGTTTGAGATTGCCCTTTGTGAATAACAATCGCGAGCGGGTCAGAAAACTCCTCCTCCCACCTTCGCATCGCTTTTTGGCACTGTTCCGTTATATTTGCACATGTTTCCTTAAATAACAGAATGACCATATCGCTTAAAGGGAAAATACCTTGAATATTTTTGAATGGATATTCTGTTAAAAAAGAATGCAGGGGGTGAGTCGTTTCATTATTTTCAGTTTGAAAAGCAGCAATATGGCTGTTCACTACGACAGCTGTCTGTGAGAGAAATAAGGCTTCATATGAAATATCTTTATGATAATAGCTAGAATGGAAGCTTCCATCCGCACTATTTTTTGCAGTTAGTTTTCTTGATGCTTTTTGATAGGCTGATTTTACTTTGGTTGTCGAAAAAGGTTTTATCATCAGATCAAGTGCCTGCATGTCAATCGCCAAGCGGGCCTTTTCGAAGGTTGCTTCCGCACTCGTTAACAATAAAACGGGAGCGTAAATTTGCACCAGCCCTCGAAAGGTTGACCACTCTTCTTTACTGATCATATCGAGTTCCATTAGGACCACATCAGGAGCTTCCTTCTCAAACAAAACGATAAATTCCTGATAATCCGCCGCCAAAAAAATGTTCGTCACCGGAATTGAAGAAGTTTTCAACAGCCATTTTAGCCCCTCACGCTCATTCAAATCCCGATCAGCTATCAGCCACTTACCTTCCATAAAGTCTTCACCTCTTCCCTCTTTCTAGGCCTTCTGGTGTCGACCAGAGAAAATGATCCCGAAAATAACGCCGAAAAGCACCATCAAAAAATGGATGGTTCCCGTTGAAAGTGAAAGGAACCGGATCATCATCCCATACCCATCATGAACCAGACTAAATAGCAGCTGGTGGAAAATAGGCTGGTAAACAAGGAAATAGGGAATCAGGATAAGTGGAACCGCCCGCCAATTACGGCCGATAAAATATTTGGTGATGAGAAAATAAATAATAGCAAACAAAAAGCCAAACCCGTAAACAAACCAGTTAATATATTGCATAGCACGCCCCGGCTGATCAAAAAACGCCAAAATATTTATGTAAACAACCCAAAAAAGCGCAAACAAAATAGCAAAACCTTGTAACTTCACAAAAAACCTCAACTTCAAACCTCCCTTCCCAATAGGAAATAATTTTACCACAAACAGGGTGTCAGGCACCACAAAAAGACAATTGTCCACGTGGAGAGGACACTAAAAAAAGGAAAACTATTTAGCAGGAAAACAGTTTAAATGGAAAAAAGGACATGCAGGATGTTTATTTATTGCCTGCGTGTCCTTTTTTTAAATCTATTTTTTTGTGTGGTTTAGCCTACGTTCAGACCGAAGTCTGTGGCGATGCGGCCGAGGCCGCCTTGGTAGCCGGAACCGACTGCAGAGAATTTCCACTCGCCGTTGTGGCGGTATAATTCACCAACGATGATGGCAGTCTCTACGGAGAAATCTTCTCCCAAATCGTAACGGATGATTTCTTGATTGGTATCTTCGTTTACAATCCGGCAAAATGCATTCGACACTTGTCCAAAATTTTGGCTCCGTGCTTCCGCATCATGAATTGTAATCACGAACGAAATTTTTTCCACTTGAGCAGGAACAGCACTTAAGCTAACTTTTACCTGCTCATCATCGCCTTCGCCTTCACCCGTGCGATTATCACCTGTATGTATTACTGAACCATTTCCGCCTTCAAGCTGATTATAGAAAATAAAATCACGGTCTGAAGCACATTTGCCATTTGCATCTAGTAAAAATACACTTGCGTCTAAATCGAAATCGTTGCCGCCATCATAGCGATTCGTGTCCCAGCCAAGACCAACAACGACCTTCGACAAACCTGGATTCGTTTTCGTTAAATCTACCTTTTGACCTTTAGACAATGAGATTGCCATAAAAACACCCTTTCGAAATTAATTTTTTATATAACTTTCTAAAAAAATGGCTGTGTTAAAGCACATTGTTGATTTTGAGCACAATGTTGATTGGAGTGGAAGGCGCGAGACTCCTGCGGGAGCAGCGGGACAGGTGAGACCCCGCAGGCGCTTTGCGCCGAGGAGGCTCACCGCCCGCCCCGCGGAAAGCGAAGCGCCTGAAACGGAAATCAACATTCACTTTTAACAGAGCCAAAAAAATAGAAAGCTAATAACAAAATGGATCCACACAACTGATTATGGACTAAAAAAAAATCTAAGACTAAAAATAACAATACCTATCTTAAGTGTACAAAAACCAGCCATATTTTGCTACCATTATTTCCTTACCCCCCTGTCATCTCATCCCCCATTAGATTAACAGCAGAGAAATTGGGTTAAATTAAGAAAGTCAAACCTCGGATATAATAGTTGTGCTATAATGAACTATTAGCAAAACGGGTTGACCGTTTATATTAAGCAGGGAGCGATTCTTACAGATGATAAAAATTGAAATACCTAATCCGGATATCGTGATTACGAAAAAGAAACAAGTTGGCGAAAAGGTTGAAGCACCGCTAAGCAGCGTATATGGCTTTACAGATTATAATAAGATTCCACGGGATAAGGGCGGAATAATCTTATTTTTCAATGCGGATGATGAATTAATGTATGTCGGCAAAGCCAGAAAATTAAGACCCCGGGTAAAGCGGCATTTTGAAGATACTGTTTCCCCGATTAAATCGTATCGTGATGAAGTTTACAAGATTGCCGTCATTGTCGTCGATAATCCGATGGAACGAGAAATTTACGAAACCTATGCCATTAATACTCTTCACGCAAAATACAATGTGGACAAGGTTTTCTATAAGTAATTCCCTATAGTGGCAAGTGCAGGTACGAAGTTTCGAAAAGCTGCACTTGTCATTTTTCAACTGATATCAGCTATTTTAAGAATCATTTCTTTTTCAATATGACTAGCGCGAATTCCAAATTGCGGCTTCAAAGGTTCTACTTTTTCCCCCAATAAAATCTTAATGGCAAGATACGGAATATTGATGCCGGAGAGACAACTAACGTGCATTCCCCCGCTCATGCGCGGATTAATTTCCAGCAGCTTCGGCAACCCATTGTTATACTTCACCTGAATATTGAACATATAGGGCAATCGATATTCTTGATGAAACCTGTGTGCTAATTGGATTAGCTCCAGACTTTCAACAAGCTCCCGCACCCTTCCGTCCCCCTTCATCCTTGGAATGACAGCCAGCAGCTCCTCACTCGAAGCAAGGCAATCAATACTATATTCCCTGCCCTCTAGATACTCCAGAACCATTAGATAAGGAAAGGTTTCTTGCTGAGCTAATATCTCGCAAGCATAGCTGTAGGGAATTCGATAACCAACCCCATTATTAAAAAGCTGATTAATTGACTCAATTTCATCCTTAATCACGCGAAATCCATTTGCCCCTTCACCAACCACAGGCTTGAAACAAACATTATGGCCCTTTTCTTTAAGGTGCATGTAAGCCTTTTTAAAATCCCTGACCGTATTGACCACATAATAGTCAGGAAGGGAAAAGATTTGCGGTCCATTTGATAACACTTCGTATGCGGCAGCTTTATTATCCATCGTCTCCATCAGTTCAGCATCTGGACACACTAAAACCTTGACACCGAGTGCTGCAAATTCTGCAAGCCGTTTCGAAATTAGCACATTTTCTTTTCGGGGTATGAAAATGTCGATCCCATACGTTTTGCAAAAATCAAGACAAAACGCTATATAGTCATCTCCAGATATATCGGGTTCCACGAAGGCAAAATCGCAATTTTGTAAATAGAGTGCATCTTTATTCGGATGTGTTCCATAAATGATAAATTGCCGCTTATCTTCATTAGCCCGTATCATATCAATGTAATGCGAAACTGTTGTAAACCAGCGGTTAAACCAAATCTTCATTTTTATCCTCTTTCATGTTGTAGTTCAGACCTTTCCCATTATGCGCCAACTAGAATCATTTTATAATCCAAAATTGGCAGAAAAGCGATATTGTTCAATTTAAAAAACGTTCCTGTATGAGCAGAAACGATTTTCTTAATAATATCCCATGGCCTTGTTAACCTATCATTCCATAAAAAGGTCTTTAAACCTTTTCAGATTTTTCAACTTTGTAGTAAATTTAAAGTGTTAGGCACCGGATGATCTGTCCATTATCAACCCCTGAATGTCCTCTTTACAAAATCCCCAATTTCCTTAATTGCCCTTCTCGCTTCTGGTATAAAATCGCCGCTCATTTGCCAAACATGCCACATCCCATTCCAAACTTTCAACTTCACTGTTATTCCGGCATGGCGGGCCGCGGCCGCCAGCATTTCTGCATCGCTTTGCAGAATTTCGTGACTGCCAACCTGGATGAACAACGGCGGAAGACCCGCTAAATCGGCAAACACAGGTGAAATCAGCGGGTGGTCAAGCGCTTCCTCTCCGGCATACATGCGGGCTGTTTTCCTCACGCCGTCCACGTTCAAATACGGATCGACACTCCCATTTCTTTGGTAACTTTGCCCGCTGCTTGTTAAATCCACCCAGGGTGAAAGACAGACAAGCGCGGCCGGAAGCGGTTCATTCTGATCCCTTAACACCAAAGCAGTGGCTATGCTCAATCCGCCGCCAGCAGAATCCCCGGCAAAAATAATCTGGCTGGAATGGAAACCCTGCTCAAGCAGCCAGCGGTAAACCCGGACAGCATCTTCAATCGCAGCCGGAAATGGATGTTCAGGAGCAAGCCGGTAAGCCGGGATAATCACCTTAACCCCCGCCGCTTTTCCAATCCCAGCGGCAAGCGTTCGATGTGTTTGGACAGAGCAATAGCCATAACCGCCGCCATGGAGATAAAGAATCACCTTGTCATCCGGCGAGTCACGATAGGAAAGCCACTCTGCGTAGATTCCCTCGATTTGAAGCGGCTCAACCAGGCAGTTTTCTGGCATCCGCAACCTTTTAGAAGCGGCATCCAGCTTTTGCCGCCTTTCCGCTATCCCCCTTTTTTCCAAACTCTTTCCGCCCACACTCTTAGCCGTAAGTTTAATTACTTTTTCTAAAAAATAACTTTTGAAACTCGGCATGACCCCAATCTCCCTTTCAAGCTTCGATTTCTTTATTTTCATTATACTGAAAAAGCCTTTTTTACAGATAACTTCCAGTCAAAAATTCTGCGTTATTTACTGAAACTTAAAGATTTTTGTAAAAATTCTGTAACAAGTTGTCCATTGCGTATTGTACAATTAAGGTAACCGAAAAATGTAATCTGGAGGTTTTTTCGTGAAGCGACTTACCGATCATCTCATTATTATTTCCTTTGATTGCTTATCAGCCTTAGACTTCCCGATTTTAAAAGACTTACCTCATTTCCAAACCCTATTGGAAAAAGGGGCGTATGTCGAAAATGTCGAAACGATTTATCCATCTGTCACCTATCCTTGTCATGCGACGATTGTCACTGGAAATTATCCGAACCGGCATGGTGTCATTAATAACACCATGTTGCAGCCTGGCAGGCTTTCCCCGGATTGGAATTGGTACCGTGATTGCATTCATGGCACGACTCTTTATGATGAAGCGAAAAAGGCCAATCTGATAACCGCCGCTTTATTATGGCCAGTAACAGCGAAGGCGAAGGGGCTTGACTACAACATGCCTGAGATTTTTGCTAACCGCCCCTGGCAAAATCAAATCCTTGTTTCGCTTATGAACGGCACTCCCGGATATCAATTGGAGCTTAATAACCGCTACGGTCATATCCGCGACGGATTGAATCAGCCGGCGCTGGATGACTTTGTTCTAGAATCAACCGTCCACACGATAAAAACAAAGAAACCAAATTTATTGCTGGTCCACTTTACTGATCTGGATACCCAGCGCCATTATCATGGTTTTTCTGCCGATGAAGCAATTGCCGCAATCCATCGCCACAACGAGCGGCTGGGGAGAATTATGGAAGCCTTGAAGGAGAGCGGTCTCGATGAAAACTCAACGATAGTCGTGTTGGGAGACCATAGTGCTCTCGATGAAAACAAAGCAATTAACCTGAATGTCCTTTTACATAAACAAGAGCTTATTACAACCAACTCTAAATCTAAACTCATTGATTGGAAGGCTTATTGTAAAAGTTGCGATGGCTCTGCATATATTTACATGAGAGACAAACACGACACCGCGGCATTTAACGAAGTGCAACTTCTGGTAGATTCTTTGCTCCAGAACCCTGATTCGGGAATTGAAAAGGTCCTGACCGGTGCACAAGCGGCAGAAAAAGGAGCAGACGGTACTTGTGCCTTTATGCTCGAGGCCCAGAGGGGTTATTACTTTTTAGAAGACTTTGAGGGGGAGTATCTCAAAACCATTTCGCAGGAGGATGTCACCGCCGATAAAAAGTACACCTTAGCCTCCCATGGATATTCACCTGAGAAAGAAAATTACGACACGATTTTGATGGCAGCAGGCTCCGGGATTAACCCGATTACGCTGCCCAGCATTCGGCTGATTGATGAAGGACCGACCTTTGCAAGGCTTCTTGGTGTCAGCCTAGGAAGTACCGACGGCAGGGTGATCGAAGAACTATTAATGAATTAAAAAGGGGGAACTGGAATGAGTCGAATGTCAAAGCCAGAAAAGAGCTGGGTGTTTTATGATTGGGCAAACTCTGCCTACTCCATTCTCATTACTACCGCCATCTTTCCATTATACTTTAAAGCAGCTGCCAATGAGGCTGGACTAGCGGGAGCTACTTCTACTGCTTACTGGGGTTATGCCAATTCCTTTGCGACACTATTGATTTCCCTTTGCGCACCCATATTGGGGAGCATCGCTGATTTCAAAGGCTTTAAGAAGCGATTTTTCAGCTTTTTCTTAGGTCTCGGAGTTGTCTTCACCCTGCTGCTTGCAGTTGTGCCAAGCAACCAATGGCTCATTCTATTAATTTGTTATATGCTCACCGTCATCGGTTTTGGCGGAACCAATATTTTCTATGATGCCTTCCTAGTTGACGTGACGACAGAAGACCGGATGAATCAGATTTCTTCCAAAGGATATGCCTATGGCTATATTGGAAGTACAATTCCCTTCATTATCAGCATTGCACTTATCATTTTGTCACAGCAAAACATAATACCATTATCCGTAACCATCGCAAGCCAGGCCGCATTTGCGATTACAGCATTATGGTGGGGCTTGTTCACCATTCCGATGTTAAAAAATGTAAACCAGGTTTATTATAAGGAACGGGTGCCAAACCCAATTAGCAATGGTTTTAAACAGCTGTTTGAAACGTTCAAAAAAATAAAGCTTTACCGCCCATTGTTTCTGTTTCTAATCGCCTATTTCTTTTATATTGACGGGGTTAATACCATCATCACAATGTCAACAGCATACGGTTCCGATTTAGGGATTGATTCCAACAATCTGCTAATTATCCTGTTTGCCACCCAAGTTGTCGCGGCACCGTTCGCGATTATCTATGGGAAGCTTGCCGATAAATTTAAAGGCAAAACAATGCTTCTAGTGGGGATTTTTGTTTATATCGTAATTTGTTCTTATGCCTATTTCTTAAAAACGACTTTAGATTTTTGGATTCTCGCGATGCTCGTTGCCTCTTCACAAGGGGGAATCCAGGCATTAAGTCGTTCTTATTTCGCCAAACTTGTCCCGAAAGAAAATGTCAACGAGTTTTTCGGATTCTATAGCATATTTTACAAATTCGCGGCCATCTTAGGACCATTTTTAGTTGGATTCACTGCACAAATGACCGGTAACACCAATAGCGGCGTCTTCAGCCTAATCGTCCTATTCATCATTGGCGGCATCATCCTCCTGCGCGTACCAGAACCAAACAACCTAGCAAAAACAAATTCAATATCACACTAAACCAAAGGAGACCTCACCTTATCGTGAAGTCTCCCTTAATTTGGAAATTGGTGCCTGACACCCACTTCCATTCTATTACTTTTTCATTAATTTTTGGATGGTGACTAGGACTTCATCTAAAACTTCGAAATCGCCCTCTTGAATTCGTTCCACCACACAACTCTTCATATGACCTTCCAGCAAAATCCTTGCAACGCTATTTAATGCCGATTGAGTGGCGGAAATCTGATTGATCACATCATCACAATACGTATCTTTTTCAATTAACCCTTTAATGCCGCGAATTTGGCCTTCAATCCGGTTAAGTCTTGTAACTAGATTATTTTTCACTTTATCTGAATGATGACTTTTTCGCTGGCTGCCCTCATCGCCACAGCAGGATTCATCCACTATTTCTTCCATATTATCTTGATCAAACGACATTCAACCGCCCCCTTTTTCGCTTATTATATCATACCCCGGTAGGGTAAAACGATATACTGCTTTATCTTCATTCTAAAAAACCTCTGTTAACATCTCTTTAGATTTTTCCAAATCTCTGGTTCTTTACACTCGCATTATTCGGCGGAAATCATTTATAATAATTTCATAACTAATCTGAAAGGTGTTGGTTCCGTTTGTCAAACCAATCTGAGTCACTAAAAATTTCCGTTAATTCGACGGTTTCTTTAAAGGCAATCGTGAAAGCCATTTTCAACGATACTATTCATGTACAAATTGGCGGAAAAATCATCACCCTTCCAACATCAGAATATCTACTGGAAAAACCGACCCGCTAATTCTTATCTTAATTTAAGGCTGTGTTAAAGAACATTGTTGATTTTGAGCACAATGTTGATTGGAATGGAAGGCGCGAGACTCCTGCGGGAGCAGCGGGACAGGTGAGACCCCGCAGGCGCTTTAGCGCCGAGGTGGCTCACCTCCCGCCCCGCGAACCGCTCGCGCCTGGAACGGAAATCAACATTCACTTTTAATACAGCCTAATTTAAAAAAAGCCCCTCATGTTAACTAAAAATGAGAGGCTTTTTTGCACTTCAAAACCAATAAGGATCTATCTTCGTTGCAGTAGATTTTCAAAAAATGGCAGATTAAAACTTCCATTATTTAATGACAGGAGTTCTTCTTTTTCTTGTTCAGCTTGTTTAATTTCAGATACTTCTTTATGAAGCCGTTCCATTTTTCGATCTAACTCCGCTGCGATTACGGCAGCGTCTTTTAATTCAGCGACCATCCGGTCCGGCACTTCTTTATTGTACTTATAATATATTTTATGTTCTAAACTAGCCCAAAAATCCATGGCAATCGTCCGGATTTGCACCTCAACATAGGCTAATTCCTCGCGGTCAGACATGAAAATCGGAATTTCCAAAATCAAATGAAGGCTTTGATAGCCATTCGGCTTCGGATTTTTAATGTAATCCTTATAATCCACAACGCGAACATCCTTCTGGCCGGCAATCATTTTACTCAATTCATATATATCCGAGATAAAGGAACAAGTAATCCGAATCCCCGCAATATCCCTTACATTCTCTTTTATCGAAGCTAAAGAAAAATCATAGCCCTTACGATATACCTTCTTAAAAATGCTTTCCGGCGACTTAATCCGCGACTTTACATGTTCTATTGGGTTATAGTCATGAATATAATTAAACTCATCTTTTAGAATATTTATTTTCGTACTCATTTCGTCCAAAGCAAATTTATAGGCCATCATGAACCTTGTCAGTTCCACTTTTAATGCTTTCAATTCTCTCATATCAATCATTTCCTCAATATTCAATCAGCAACGTCCTCTCTATGGTGTTTGCCGGTTATTCTGCTGGACCCGATTCCTTGGACCGTAGTTGCTCCAGTACATCCGGCGGAAATACCAAGCGGCACATCACTTTAGCAAGTTCATGAAAATCTGCTTGTTTTCCGCTTTGCTGACCTTTTTCAGGTCCATTCTCCGCTAAAACCATAATCGACCAAGTAACTGTATCTAAATCCAGATCCTTCCAGGTTAACCCACTATCACTGGCATGCTTTAATCCTGACAGAATTCTGCCATGAATTTTTCTTCTAGCTGCACTTAAAACCTCTGCCAATTCCGGATCTTTAGGCAATAATTCAGGCAGGACACGGCGAAGCCCTACCTCTTGAAGTCGATTATTATGGGCCTTCAAAAGTGATGCTAGCAAGGCTTCAGGGTCACAGGATAACCAAGTCGGTTCAGGAGGCAAAAGTTTGTCTAATTTATCTTCTAAAAGCGCCATTAAAAGCTGCCGTTTATCTGAAAAATAACGATAAAAGGTCCCCGTAGCTACTCCTGCATGGGCAGCAATTTCCTTCGCCGTCGTTTGTTCGTACCCCTTAGAAAAAAACAACGAATGCCCGCTCTCGAGCAATGCATTTCTTTTTTGTTGGGCACGTTCCTGTTTCGGGACAAATGGAAATTCGCCAACAAGTAATTCTTCACGGTCTGCCATTTTACCACCTCAGACTCTATCATATCACATTATAAAAAATTGAACCATAGTTCACATTTCAGTTGACAGACAAGACCATTCGTGTGATACTTGAACCAAAGTTCATGTTACTCTCACTTCGCTATTGTTCACACCCCTTGAATAATGAACTGAAGGTAACATGAACAATTTTTTTCAAAAAAAATGATCAGCTATGAAGGAGATCATGATGTTTTTGCGAATACATTAATGTATCGTTATTTTAATTCATTTCATGATAAATATGATTTACAACATTAGAAAGGTGTTGATTACTTTGGCGAATCAATCTGACTCTAAAAAAATTGCTGTAAATTCCACCATTTCTTTAAAAGGAATTGTAAAAGCCATTTTTAACGATACCATTCATGTGCAAATCGGCGGAAAAATCATTCCGATTCCCGCCTCTGATTTTCTGATTGATAAACCAACACAGTCATAGCCTTTCCGTTTCCCCGGAAGTCCATCACAACCGTGGTGGGCTTTTTGATATCTTTAGTAACAGTCCAGGCTGCTGTATCTTTTCCTTTACCCAACCGAAAGAAAGCGATGTCTCGCAGATGAGATAATCGCTTTTTTCTTTATTTTATTTTTAGGGCTGCCTTTTGATAACAGTCACAGGTAACGATATGGTCATTTACCATGCCAGTTGCCTGCATAAATGCATAACAAATTGTGGAACCAACAAATTTAAAACCGCGTTTTTTTAGATCCTTACTTAGTTTGTCACTTATTTCAGTCGTGGCCGGAACCTCTTTCATCTCTTTGAAATGATTTTGGATCGGTTTCCCACCTACAAATGACCAGATGTACTTTTGGAAAGAGCCAAATTCCTCGATCACCTGCAAATAGGCCCTCGCGTTCGATATCACCGCATTAACTTTCAGTTTATTTCTAACAATTCCTTCATTATGTAAAAGTTCTTCGATTTTTTTATCATCGTAGCGGATGATTTTTTCAGCTTCAAAATGATCAAAGGCTTGGCGGTAATTGCTGCGTTTCTTTAAAATCGTATACCAGCTTAGTCCTGCCTGGGCCCCTTCGAGATTTAAATATTCAAATAGTAAGCGATCATCATAAACGGGTACACCCCATTCATTGTCATGGTAATCGATATATAGCGGGTCCTGATTAACCCAGCCGCATCTATTCATGTTTGTCATGCCTCCCTTTGAAGTTGTTGAATTCCATTTGCGGGGTTGATGCGTATATCCTGACGCATATCTGTATCCCCTAGATTATTTTTTATCTCTTCTATTTTATAGATTGTTTGTTATTAAAACAATATTTTGCCAACATAGTGGGATGAAAGCTTAAAAAATTGGAAATAAAATCCCGAATAATGAGCAATCTATAATTAGCATTTTACAGCATGCTTTATTTCATAAAATGAGTGCAGCAAAAGGAGCAACTAATATGACAAATTTACTTGAAGCCATTAAAGACTATTTAGCTCCACTTGTTGATGGTGAGCCAAAAAAACCGTTACATGTGGGGGAAGTTAACAACCTCTGGTTATTGCTTACTTTGCTGGAAGAAGGCTTAGCTGTCTATCAATTAGGGCTTAACACGACAACTGATAAGCAATTAATCCATGCCCTCACCAACGGACAAGAAGAATCGATTAAAACGATTGAGCAGATAAGAAATTTTTTTATTAAAGAAGGAGTATCGATGCCGCCCATCTCGGAACCTAAACCAAAGTCTAATCCCAACTCGGTTCCACTTGGTGTCAAATATACCGATTCAGAACTAGCAAATTTAATATCTGCAAAGCTTGCTGCCGAAATCACACTCCTTGGTCAAGCTTTAGCGATGTCCATTAGAACGGATGTCGGCCAAACATTTTTCCAAATTCAATTTGAAATGATTAAGTATGGAACATCTTTAAAAAAAATGATGCAAGATCGCGGCTGGCTTAAGACTCCTCCCTATTACTATCCTCCCGGAGGACCCGAATGAACAAAAAACCGTTCATGCAACCAAAGCATGAACGGTTTTTCGTTAAATCTCACCCTTATTAAAAATATCGGTTAGCACCGGAACGATTTGTTTTTTCCGTGAAACAACGCCTTTTAAAACAGCCGTATTATTCGCTAATGTTACATTATAAGCTTTTTCAACTGCAGCGGTTTTGCTTCCTAACGCTAACCCAACGGAATCGTTTGTTAAAATATCGGTCACAACAAATAAGAATAAATCTAAGTTCTTGTTCGCGATTTCTTTCGCAATTACTGCTTCTAATTCCGCTTGACGTGCGAGGACATCATTAGTATCAACGGCATTGACTTGAGCAATTTCCACCTTGCTCCCGCCCATTTCAAATTCTTTTGCATCAAGTGAGATGAGCTGCTCCACTGTCTTATCGCTTAAATCAGCGCCGGCCTTTAACATTTCAAGCCCATATGCGTCAGCATCAACTCCGGCAATTGCCGCTAATTCACGCGCTGCTGCCACATCCTCAGCCGTACAAGTAGGTGATTTAAACAACAATGAGTCAGAAATTATCGCTGATAACATTAGCCCAGCAATTTCCGGTTTTATCTCTTTGCCGTTTTCTTTATACATTTTATTTAAAATGGTCGCCGTGCAGCCAACAGGCTCGCAGCGATAATATAAAGGGTCACTGGTTTCAAAATTGGCAATGCGGTGGTGGTCAATGACTTCAAGGACGCGCACATCCGTAATATCATTGGCACTTTGCTGGCGTTCATTATGGTCAACTAAAATAACGGAATTAACTTCAGCTGCCACCGCTTCAACCAAGCGCGGAACCTCGGCATTGAATTGTTTCAGTGCATACTCCGTTTCGCCATTAATCTCGCCAAGGCGGACTGGCTCCACGTCCATTCCTAACTGTCTTTTTAAATCTGCATATGCAATTGCAGAACAAATCGTATCGGTGTCGGGATTTTTATGACCGAATATAAGTACTTTTTCCATGTTACTACTCCCAATCGTCTGAAATTATGTAGGACAAACCCAAATAGCTGTGAATGACCCCACCTGAAAATTATATATTATTCTGTTACAGGATTCAAAAAAATAAAATTTTTATAAACTAAACCCTTGCTTTTCAGCTGCTGTCCGCAACCTTTTTATTGCTTGCGAGTGGAGCTGAGAAATACGGGATTTATGAACATCTAAGACCTTGCTCACATCTGTTAAACTTAAATTTTCGTAATAGACTAAGGACAAGACGAGTTTTTCTCTTTCTGGCAGTGCGTCAATCAGGGCTGCTAATTGCTGTTTTCGTTCTTTTGCGGCCAGCCATTCCTCTTGTTTCTGAAAAAAATGGTCTTCAATCTGGTGATAGCTGGGAGCCTCCATGCCATCGTCAGCTAGCGGTTCATCAAGAGAGTACTGTTTAATCGAAGATATTTGAATGAGCGTCTGCTCATATTCTGCTGCCGACATGCCGAGGTGTTGACTCATTTCCTCAGCAGAAGGCTTCCTTAGCAGCACTTGCTCTAACGTATCCAACGCCTCGCGGATTAACTTTTCCTTTTTTCTTAATGAGCGGGAAACATGATCCGTTTGCCGCAAGCCATCAAGGATGGCGCCGCGAATGCGCTGAACAGCATACGTTTCAAATTTAACGCCTTGATTCGTGTCAAATTTACGGCTTGCATCCCATAATCCCACCATCCCAGACGAGAAAAGTTCGCTTTCATCTACCTGATCCGATAAGTTCTTTTTCATTTTTGCGACAACCATTTTAACCAATGGAATATATTTATCAAGCATCTCTTCCATCTTCAAATCCCCCATTGATTAAAAATTCAACATCTTCGTCAATTTACGGACAAAGCCTTTAATGCCACCATTCTCGCTCGGTTCAGCGCTGCCGGTTACAAACCGTTCCGCTAATCTCTTTAGCGTAAGGGATGCTGCAGATTTGGGTGCAGCCAAACAAAACGGTACTTGTTTTAACACAGCTTGGAGTACATGACTATCTTCGGGAATGGCGCCAAATATTTTTATGTCCCTTTTTAAAAAAGAATGAACAGCTGTTTTGAATTTACTTGCGACTTCCATACCTTCCTTCGGATTAGTGGCACGATTAATCACAAGCTGAAAAGATAAGGACGGGCGCTGACTATGCAGGATTTTTACTACGGAATAGGCGTCAGCAATCGCTGTCGGTTCAGGGGTGGTAATCAGCATGACCTCATCTGCCGACAGATGACATTGTTGCGATTCAAGGGTTAAGCCTGCCCCCGTATCGATAATAATGGTATCCGCATAGCCTTGCAATTTCTCTAATTCGGCAAAAAAGTAGCTTCTTTCCTCTTCCTGAAGCTGCAGGAGCTTGGTAAATCCGGAACCTCCGGCAATAAACTCCAAGCCGTTTGGACCCTTTTCTATTACATCCCAGACACTTTTCTGCTGCTGAATCATATCCAGTAAATGGGACTTGGGTGTCATCCCCATTAAAATATCAATATTGGCCATTCCAAGGTCGAGGTCGACCAAGACGACTTTTTGACCAAGATCTATCAGGCTAAGTGCAAAATTCAAGGCAAAGTTGGACTTTCCCACCCCGCCCTTCCCGCTGGCAACCGTTACCACTCGGGAAGACCGGACAGGGTCCGCTAAGGATTTAGATAACTGCCGCAAACTATAGGCTTGGTCTTGCTGCATTCTCATCCACTCCCAATATCTTTTTCGCGATATAAGCGGCAGAGGCCGCCATGATGTCCTGTGGAACTGCTTGACCAATACTAATATATGATAACGGATAGGGATAATGGTAAAGGATATTAAGGGCGGCACCGTAACAGGTCGTTTCATCCCATTTTGTTAAAATCAACTTATCAATCGGGACCGATTTCATTTTCTCAATGACCATCCTTAAATCACGCCAGCGCGTCGTCATACTGAGCACTAAATAATTTTCCTGTGGTGCATCATAATGAAGATATTGATTTATCTCCTCGATATATTCGTCCTCAAGATAATTTCTCCCCGAACTATCCATCAGGATTACCTGACAGCCTTTTAACCCATCTGCCGCATCCGCGAGTCCGTCTGGGTTCGTCACAACTTCAACGGGAACATTTAAGATGTTTGCGTATGTTTTTAACTGTTCAACGGCGGCAATTCGGTACGTATCGGTTGTTAACAGCCCGACACGCTGCCGTCCCTGCAACACCCGGACCGCTGCCAGTTTGGCTATTGTTGTCGTTTTGCCAACACCGGTTGGTCCGATTAAAGTAATCAAGAATGGACTCGAATCAACCTCTTTTGAGATGCCTTCTTTTAATAGCTCTTCCACAATGGTGAGAAAAGTTTGCTCGATTCCTTCGCTTGGCACTAGCTCTAAATTGTCGTATTTCATCGTTACTCTTTTGACAAGAAATTGAATGACTTCCTCATCTACTTCCTGGTCGCGGAGTCTCGCAACCCATTTTTCAAGCGGCTTGGGAATCGTCTTTGAGGCAGGGGTCCCTTTTACAATGGAGTGGATTAACCCCTTTACTTCAGAAAGCTCCTTCAGAACTTCTTGATGCGATTCCAATTTTACCTGCTCTGGTTCCGGCTCCGGTTCGGGCGGCTTTGATGCCACCGCCTTCTGGCTCTCAGCGGCAGCAAGGTCGCTTGCAGCCACAACTTCTAGTTTCTTGCGGCGCAAAAACCAGAAAAAACCTCCAGCCTTAACGGGTTTTGTTTTTAATATAATTGCTTCTTTGCCAAGATCTTGAAAAATCAGCGGGTAAGCATCGGATAAACGGTCGACTATATAGGTTTTAATAATCATAAATTCACCACTCCAACACTTTGAACTTCCACATTCGGTTCGAGCTCATTATAAGAAAGGATCGGAATATCGCCAAAAGCTATTTCGGTTACCTGTCTGACAAACATCCGAATTCCCGCTGACGTCAGGATGATGGGGCGAATCCCCAGCTGGGATGCTTGCTGAATCGATTCCGTAAAGGAATGCAGCATTCGCTGACTTGATTCTGGATCCAATGCTAAAATATCGCCCTGCTCTGTCCGTTGGATTGACTCTGCCAATTTCTTTTCAATCCCGGCGCCAACACGAAGGGCATGGATGACGCCATTCTGGGTATGCTGAGAGGATAACTGCCGCGATAACCCTTGGCGGACATATTCTGTTAAAATATCCGGATTTTTCGTATAAACGGCATGATCAGCCATTGCCTCAAAGATCGTAGACAGGCTGCGGATCGAGACATGCTCCTTCAACAGCTTCTGGAGCACCTTTTGAATCTCACCAACAGACAAGGTCTGACCAACAAGCTCCTCGACAAGCGACGGGTAACCCTCTTTCACATGATCAATTAATTGCTTCGTTTCTTCTCGTCCTAAAATTTCATGGGCATACTTTTTAATTGTTTCTGAAAGATGAGTGCTAATGACAGACGAAGGGTCCACAACGGTGTAACCAAATAATTCCGCATGATCCTTCATTTCTTCATTGACCCATAAGGCCGGGAGACCAAATGTCGGCTCGGTCGTTTCAATTCCTTCAATTCCATGTTCTTCAGCACCCGGATTCAACATCAGGAAATGGTCAAGCAAGATTTCACCGTTTGCCACTTCATTGCCTTTTATTTTGATACTATATTCATTCGGGCGAAGCTGGATATTATCGCGGATGCGAATCACCGGGACAACGAGCCCTAATTCCATCGCGATTTGCCGGCGAATCGCGACAACCCGGTCTAATAAATCACCGCCCTGATTGGCATCGGCCAATTTGATTAATCCAATGCCAAACTCGAATTCTATCGGATCCTCGCGAAGCAGGTTAAAGACATTCTCAGGCTTACGAACCTCCTCAAGCTCTTGTTCTGATTGCAGATTCTCTTTCGCTTCCTCCGTTTTGACCCGGTTTCTCTGCATTGTAAAACCACCGAAGGCAATCAGCCCGGCAATCCCCCATGTCAGGATAATCCCGATTGGAGTCACCACCCCTAACAGAGCAATCACAGCCGCGACGATGTATAGAAGCATCGGATAGGCGAAGATTTGCTTTGTCAGATCATCGCCAAGACTTCCGTCAGAGGCGGCTCTTGTCACGATGATTCCTGTTGCGGTTGAAATTAACAGCGCAGGGATCTGACTGACTAATCCGTCACCAACTGACAAGAGCGTAAATGTGCTGAGCGACTGGGAAAAATCCATCCCGTGCATCGTCATCCCAATGATAAAACCGCCGATGACATTGATAATCAAAATAATGATTCCGGCAATCGCATCGCCCTTAACGAATTTACTGGCACCATCCATGGAGCCGTAAAAGTCGGCTTCACGTTCAATTTTTTGCCGGCGATTCCGAGCATCCTTTTCGCTAATCATCCCGGCATTTAAATCGGCATCAATACTCATTTGCTTACCAGGCATCGCATCTAAGGTAAACCGAGCAGCTACCTCTGCTACCCGCTCTGCACCCTTAGTAATCACTAAGAATTGAATGATAACTAGGATTAAGAAAACGATGAATCCGACGACGGCATTTCCGGCGATGACAAAGTTTCCAAATGTCTCAATCACATTTCCCGCTTTTGCATTTGATAAAATCGACCGTGTGCTTGAAACATTCAAGGCTAAACGAAAAAGCGTCGTTAATAACAACAATGAGGGGAAAATCGAGAAATCGAGCGATTCCTTCGTATTCATAGCTATTAATAATATTAAAATCGAAATGGATAAATTTAAGATTAGCAGGATATCAAGCATAAACGTCGGCATGGGAATAACCATCATGGCGACTATCATAATCACAGCTAGTAATACGACAAGATTTTTCAGTTTCATTGTTTCACCTTCGCTGACTACTCAAAGTTCCTTTTATTCGATAAACATAAGCTAGTATCTCCGCTACTGCTTTAAAAAGCTCATCGGGAATTTCTCCGCCAATTTCGACACTGGCATACAGGGCACGCGCTAATGGTTTATTTTCCATAATCACGATCCTGTGTTCCTTGGCGGCTTCTTTAATTTTTAGGGCAAGGAAGTCGGCCCCTTTTGCAACCACAATCGGAACCTGCATTTTTCCTGCTTCATAGGCAATCGCCACTGCATAATGCGTCGGATTCGTCACGACTACTTGTGCGTTCGGAATTTCCTGCATCATCCGCGCCCGTGACATTTGCCGTTGTTTTTCCTTGATTTTATGCTTAATTAACGGATCGCCTTCCGTCTTTTTAAATTCATCTTTAATTTCTTGCTTTGACATCCGCAGCTTTTTGGCAAAATCAAAACGTTGGTACACAAGGTCCGCTGCCGCTATGACTAAATAGACAGCAGAAATCGTCAGACCCATTCGAATCATCAGCGAAGAAATAAAGCCGACAATCTGTAATGGTTCCATTTGTGGAAGCTTAAGAAACTCACCCTTTTCAGACCAGAGCATCAGACCCGCAACCGTGGCGACAGCGATAACCTTTAGCAGCGATTTAATAAATTCAACCAGCGTTCTTGCTGAGAATAAGCGCTTTGCCCCGGTAACCGGGTTCAGTTTATTAAGGTCCCACTTCAATGACTCCGGTGCGACCAGAAAGCCCACCTGTGAGAGATTAGACGCAAGCGACGCCAGCCAGGCAATAAATATCACCGGCACAGCAATCAACGCCCCCTCTTTTAACAGACCGACAAACAAGGTCGGAACAGATTCTTCCGTCAGGTTCATCAACAGCAAATCGGACAGACCGGAACGAACCAGCTGAAATAACCGGATGGCCATCTGCTGCCCATAGATTCCTAGAATCGAAAACGAGGCAATTAAAACAATTGCATTTGTGAGATCGGTACTCTTAGCAACCTGGCCTTTTTTCCTGGCATCCTGTTTTTTTCGTGGTGTAGCTTTTTCTGTTTTTTCCGCGAATAACTGTAAATCTAACGATAGCAGCATAATGTTTGTTCCTTTATGACCCAAATATCTGGAGAATATGTTCAAACGACTGGACCATGACATTGACAAGTCTGCCTAACACATAAAAAAATGCCGGCAATGTAACGTAGAGTACGATATAATGCATCATCATTTTCACCGGTACCCCAATGACAAAAAGATTCATTTGCGGAGCGGTTTTCGCTAGTATTCCTAAAGCGATATCGACTAAAAAGATGGAACCCAGCATCGGCGCCGCAATTAAAAACGCCAGCCAAAACATGTTTTTGATTGAATCTAGGGCAAGAATCACGAGATTGTCAGAGGCATCACTAGGGAGCCAAGCATCAATCGGAATCCATTGAAAGCTGGCCATGACCCCTTGAATTAGGATGTGATGACCATTGATGGATAGAAAAAAGACAATCGTGAGAATGTAATAAAAACGGCCGGTGATCGGTTCCTGCATGCTCGATTGCGGATTAAACATCGAGGCCATTGCAAACCCGCTTTGCAAATCAATAAAGCTGCCGGCCAGTTCAACAGCATAAAACAAAATCGCCGCAAAAAATCCCATACTAAGCCCGACAATGACTTCCTTCATGATCAGCAAGAGATAGTTTGAATTGAGCTCCAGTCCCTGTGGTACATCGAGCAAGCCGACCACGAGCAGCGAGATAAAAAAAGCCGTTCCCCACTTAAACGGGGCTGGAATTTGCCGATCCATCCATAAGGGGGCGGAAACAAAAAAGCTCGTCAGCCGCACAAATACAAGCAGAAATAAGGGTAGATAATCTAAATATGGCATCTGCTTATCCTATGAAACTCGAAAGATTGGCCAAAATATTTCGCGTAAAATCGACGAGATGGGTGAGCATCCAGGGACCGAATACCAATAGCCCCAAGAAGACAGCAATAATTTTTGGCGCAAACGACAGTGTCTGTTCTTGAATTTGCGTAACCGTCTGGATAATACTTACAATCAGCCCAACAACTAAGGCGATGCCCAAAATCGGGGCTACCACCATTAAGGTGAGGAAAATCGAATTTTGTCCCAGTCCCATAATACTCTCAGATGTCATCACAACACACTTCCTTATTTAAAGCTGACAAACAACGATTGTACGACTAAATGCCAGCCATCAACCAAGATAAATAGCAGAATTTTAAACGGCAAAGAAATCAAGGAAGGCGGGACCATCATCATCCCCATCGCCATCAGGATACTTGCCACAATCATATCGATAATCACAAACGGAATAAAAATCAAAAATCCCATTTGAAACGCTGTTTTCAGCTCACTAATCGCAAAAGCCGGGACAAGGGTAGTTAACGGGATATCGTCGATGCTGTTGATATTTTTCTTCTGACTGTAATCCAAAAATAGCTTTAAATCACTTTCCCGCGTTTGCTTGGCCATAAATTCTTTCATCGGGGCAGCCGCCTTATCCATAGCCGCAGTTTGGCTGATTTCACCTTTAAAAAACGGCTGAAGCGCCTGATTATTAACTTGTTGCAGTGTTGGACCCATTACAAAAAAAGTAAGCAAAAGACTGATTCCCATGATGACCTGGTTTGGCGGCATTTGCTGCGTTCCAAGCGAATTTCGGACAAACGAAAGGACAATCGCAATCCGCGTAAACGACGTCATTAATAAAAGAATGCTCGGAGCAACCGATAGAACCGTTAACAGCAGGATGAGCTTCACAGTCATCGATGTATCATTGCCCGTCCCGCCGAAGTTAAGCTGCAGTCCCGTATCAGCCGGGGCAGCGAACGCATTCATAGAAAAAAGAAAAAACACTATAGGTGTCAGGAGGAATACTTTTCTCACGGTCCATCTCCCCCTTTCATGAGCGGTCTTGATTTTGGGCCTGGTTAGATTGGACGTCCTTTAGCTGCTCGATGAAGTGGGAGTTCCATTTTTCCTCTTTAGTTTTTCGGTTAAAAAAGTCACGATTCCACTTCCACTTCAGCTTCCATTTCCCTTTCCACTTATCGGAAATATCCACAGGTGTCTGAGCAACCGATTCTAACAATTTCGTTTGCTCTTCCCCTGGAGGAATCGTGCGAATGACATTAATACTTTCACCGACACCAAGAATATATAACGTATCGCCAATCATCAGGAGCTGAACGGAACGATTATTGCCAAACGGATGCCCTCCGATCGCATGAAAGGCGCTTCCGGATCCAAGGATTTTGGTTTTCCGTGAAATAAATCTTAACATGAAGTAGATTAAGGCAATGATTAACAGAAACGACCCAATAAATTGCAACGCATAAAGCCCCGTTGAGGCGGCAGAAGTGTCAGGTTTTGCCGGGGGAAGGTTTTTTTCTTGCTGTGAGTTTTTTTTGTATTGATCGTAAACCGTTTTCTCACTCGCATGTGCCGTTTGTAATGGCAAATGAACAAGAAGCAAAATAGCGGTTAACATCACAAGCCATTTCTTCAGATGGTGCACAAAGCTTTCCCCTTTCACTTCAAATTCTTTTCCCGTATGTGTTTTGGGACAATTTCTGAAACCTTTACTGATAACTTATCCTCTATGACCACGAGTTCTCCGGTGGCAATCGCCATACTGTTTACCAATACATCGACATGCTGACCCGCAAGCTTGTCTAACTGAAGCACTGACCCTGTTTGCAGTTCAAGAATTTCGCGGACTTTTTTCTTCGTTCTTCCGAGTTCAAAGGATACTTGAACAGAAACATCGGTTAGTAATGTGAGTTGTTTTTTTTCTGGAGCAATGTCCGGCTGTTCGATGATGGGCGAAAACTGCACCGATTGGACAGCTCCATTCGATTCGCTTCTTCTTTCCTTCACACTAAAATGCCCCTTTTCTTAGTTAATGGGAAAGCCGCTGATGAAAATGGCGGATGACCGCAAGTTCATCGAGCTGGTCTTGTTCGACTTTTTTCTCTTTTTGCAGAAAGGTATCGAGGGATTTATCGCGGAGAAAATTCCACATCCGCTCATCCTTATGCTTCTCCAAATATTTCTCCTGCTTAATCCGCAGCTCTTCATCGAGTTTGCCCAGCACTTCTTTTGCCTGAGCGATTTTTTGGATTAAGAGATTCAGATAATGTGACTGCTGCTGCATTTCCACTACCGAAGTCATCCTGTTTGCGCGGTTCATTTGTTCATCCTGTTCCTCCAGCAAACAATGAATCTCTTCCTTCAATTGATCCTTCTTCTTTACTAGACTGCCATATTCGGAAAAAGCCTGCTCTTTTTCCTTTTCTTTCAGGTTTAGGATATGTTCGTATGGAAACCGAAAAGTCATCTGCTGCTCACTCCGAATCGTGATTGTAATTGTTCAATCGTGGTTTGAATGGAAGGAGCTTCGCTTGTGCTTTGTTTTCGAAACTGATCAATCCAGCCCTTGGCATCAATCGCATCGTCAATTTCCCGGTCCGTTCCCCGTTTATAAGCACCGATTTGAATCAAATCCTCCGCTTTTTGGAACACACTCGTATGCTGCTTCAACATTTCCGCGGCAAGCAGGTGTTCATTCGGGACAATATCCTTCATTACTCGGCTGACACTCGATAAAATGTCAATCGCCGGATAAACTCCTTTATGGGCAAGCTTACGGTCTAAGACAATATGTCCATCCAAGATGCCTCTCACGGTATCGGCAACCGGTTCATTCATATCGTCGCCATCGACGAGCACCGTGTAAAAGGCGGTAATACTGCCATGTTCATTCGTTCCCGCCCGCTCCAGCAACCGCGGCAGCATCGCAAACACAGACGGGGTATAGCCTTTCGTCGCCGGCGGTTCGCCAATCGCTAAGCCAATTTCCCGTTGCGCCATGGCAATCCTCGTGACGGAATCCATCATTAAATTCACATTCATTCCCTGGTCCCGGAAAAATTCAGCAATCGCCGTCGTAATCATCGCTCCTTTAATCCGAATCAGGGCCGGCTGATCCGAGGTCGCGACGATAACGACTGATTTTTTCAGACCTTCTTCGCCTAAATCCCGTTCAATAAAATCAAGCACTTCTCTGCCCCGTTCACCGATAAGGCCAATGACATTCACATCTGCCTCGGTATTTCGGGCAATCATCCCAAGCAGCGTGCTTTTTCCAACACCGCTCCCGGCAAACACACCAACCCGCTGCCCTTTTCCAACCGTCAATAGTCCGTCAATTGTCCGAACGCCGACACTTAACGGCTCGGTAATGCGCGGTCGCAGCAATGGATTTGGCGGTAAATTATCTGCCTTTATCTCAAGAAGGCCGACTGGAAGATGACTGCCATCCAATGGATTGCCTAAGCCGTCCAACACCTTCCCTAACAGATCTGTGCCTGCCTTCACGGTTAATGGCCTTCCGGTTGACACCACATCACAGCCGGGTCCAATCGATTGAAGCTCACCGAGCGGCATGAGCAGGACCTTATTGTTGCGGAAGCCAACCACTTCCGCCATGATCGGCTTTTGCTGCTGGCTGGAAATGATATGACAAATGTCTCCCAGTTTCACATCCGGACCTTGTGATTCAATGGTCAGGCCAATTACCTGTGTCACTTTGCCATTCATCTTAATCGGATTCACTGTTTCGAGGACATCTAAATAGGCTTGAAGATTCCATTTACTCACTTGACTCTAGCTCCTGCTGATAGGTTAATAATGCTTTTTTGATTTCACTTAATTGGACATCGATTCTGGCATCGACACTTCCGGAAGAGGTATGAATCATACATCCTCCCTGCAACACCGAATAATCAGGGACAATTTTTATCTCAATTTTCCCATTTACGACCGATAACAATTGCTCACGCTGCTTTTGGACAAAGGCGAAGTCCGCTGGCGCGACACTAATCGTTAAGGAAGTGGTTTCGTAAACGGATGACAGCGACTGTTTAATCATCGGCAGCAATGCCTCTTGGTTCAGTTGTAATTCCTGTTGTAAAATTTTCTTGGCAATCTCGACGCTCAACTCAATCACAAACGGCTCTGCCTCTTGAATGACGGCTTGTTTTTCTTGAAAGGCTTGTTCTAAAATAGCGCTTGCCTGCTCAATGATTTCACGATTTTGAAGCTTGGCATGTTCCGTCCCCTCTTCAAACCCGTTTTGATAGCCTTCCTGGTAGCCCCGCCTTTTTTCCTCTTCCAGCTGGAGAAGGAACTGCGCTTGTTCACTCTTCTTCCATTCCGCTAATTCCGCAGCGATTTGCGCCTTTTGCTCGGCGAGTTCTCTTTCGCGCTGAACGTTCAGTAATTGTTCTGGCTCATGGACAACTTCTGTTAATTCTTCCTGGGAAAATTGATGATTTGGCAGCGTGATTAGTTTCTGCCCATCCTTTTTGACAACATGCAACGATTTAACAATCTTAGATGACAAGGTCCTCTTCCTCTTCCATGATCTCTTCTACTTGTTCCTGTGTTGGTTGATTTCGAGAGATAATAATCACACCTTCGTACTCTAATTTCCTAACAATGCTGACAATTCGGCTTTGCGCCTCTTCCATTTCTTTCTGGCGGACCGGTTCATTAGCAGCTAATTCTTCCTCAAGAGTTTCTAAGCGGCGTTTGGAAATATTAGCGAAGATGGCATTTTTAACCGCTTCACTGGCGCTTCTTAGTGCAAGCGGAAGATCTTGATTAGCCACATCCATCAAAATTCGCTGGATAGAGCGATTATCGAGAAGGCTCAGATCCTCAAACACAAACATCCGTTGTTTGATTTCATTCGCAAGCTCTGGATCCTTATCGGCAAATGTCTCCAGAATATTTTTCTCTGTTCCGCGGTTAACACTGCTGAGAATATTGACAATCGAATCAATCCCGTTTTGCCCGTTCGAGTCATTATTTTCGGCCAATGATAGCTTTTCAATGAATGCCTGTTCCACCTGCCGGACAATTTCCGGGGAGGTAAAGCCCATCAAGGCAATCCGCTTGGAAATTTCAAACTGGCGCTCCGGCGAAATTAACGAAAGCACCGCGGCAGCTTGGTCCGAATTAAGATAGGATAAGACGAGCGCAATCGTTTGAGCATTTTCCGTTTGCAATAACTGGACGATTCTTTTCGGCTCCACCTCAGCAAGAAATTCGAACGGCCTCTCATCCGGACGTTTGAACTCATCAATTCGATTCATAAAGCTGGCTGCCTTTTCCTCACCAAAGGTACGTAGCAATAATTCTTTCGCAACGTCCGCACCTCCGTAAGATACGACCCGGGAAGCGACGACAAGATCATGAAATTCCTTTAAAATTTTCTCGGTCACATCTGGAGGAACCTTGCGTAAATTGGAAATTTCGGTGGTAATACTCTCAATCTCTTTTTCTTCCATATGTTTCAATACTTGAACGGTTACATCCGGACCTAAGGAAAGCAGTAAGATGGCTGCCTTCTGAATGTTTGTATAGATTTCCATCTTAGTGCATTCCTCCTGTTATTCCTTCATCCAATTTCTAAGCAATCCAACAAATTCACCCGGGTGCTCTTTTGCCAGTTGTTCGATTTGCTGTTTTAGAGCTACCTTCTCTTCCTCTTTATCGACATGGGTTCTAATCATTTGCGGCTCAAACATTGGGAACACTTCATCTTCTAGCTCCTCTGGCTTTTTCCTGCGAAAAATAAGAACCAATATAAGGAGAATGAGCAGAACTCCTGCACCAATTAAACTATAAAGCAGCCAATTTGGGAGGGTGTTTGCCGTTTCTGTTTCACTCGCTGGCACAATATTTCCGCTAAATTCCCTTGGGAAGACTGTAATCCGTGAGCCCACATTCTGATCGGTTACGTTCGGGTTATCGCTGAGCGCCGTTCTAACCACATTCGAAAGGATTTGCTGAATATTTTCTTTCGTATCCTTTGTTAATGAACTAGGGTTCTTCGGGTCAGGCGGCTCGACGCCGACATTAATCGTCATGTCCTCGATTTTATACGGACTTTGAACAATCTCCTTCGAAATCCGATTCACTTCATAATTCACACGGCTTTCGATATCATCCGACTTACTTTCCTGGCCCCCGTCCGTACCAGTCCCGGCATAACCAGGAGTGTCGGATTGACCGGTGCCGCTTACAGCAGCAGAGGTATCCTTCCCGCTGTAAGTTTTTTGAATTTTTTCGGCACTGATTGCGATGCCCTCGTTTGTTTCTTTATTGACAGGCTCAACGAGATCCTCCTTCGTTTTTACCTGGTCAAAATTCAAGCGGACATATGCCTGTACGAGTACTTTATTCTGGCCGATAATCGTTCCTAGCATTTGCTGGAGGTTTTTTTGGATATCCGCTTCGACATCCTTTTGAATCTTCCGCTGCTCCTCATACGTCCCAGTTGCGCCTGGATTTTCCTGGGATAGATTGTCCAAGCCATTCCCGTACTGGTCGGTCATGATGATATTATCTTTAGGCAAATTAGGAATACTCTTCGAAACTAAATGATATAAGGTTTGAACCTGCTTCGGTTCCAATTCATAGCCTGGCTGAAGCGTAATGACAACGGAAGCAGAGGCCTTTTCTTTTTCGTTTGGTTTAATAAATAGGGTTTCCTTAGGAGTCGAGATCACGACCTGTGCGCTTTTCACCCCATTTACATGTGACAGTAAATTTGCCACTTGTCCCTGCAGCGCTTCTCGCTCCATCGCATCCAGCTGCCGGTCCGTCGCCCCGAACTGCATGTTTTTCGCCATTTCGGAAAAACTGATTGAGCCTGTTTTCGGAAGCCCTTTGGCCGCCAGTGACACGAGTAAATTCGAAGCATCTTTTTCAGGAACTAAAATGGTTGTCCCGCTATTCCCCAGCTGATATTGGGTAAACCCCTGACGATCAAGTTCTGCCTTAATATCACCGATTTCCTGCTGGCTCATCTCATTTGTGTAGAGCGGCACAAGATTGGGTTTAGAGACAAAGTAAATGGTGAGCGACAACACCAAGACAATAAAAATAAACAGACCAATTGAGAGAAGTTTATTTTTATTGCTAACCGATTTCCAATACTCACTGATTTTCCCACTAAATTCTCGTATCTGTTGATTCATGATTTCTCCACTTTTTCTTTAAAAAATTAAGGCGCTTCCGCTTTTTAAACTTGCATTCTCATTATTTCTTGGTAGGCTTCTACTGCTTTATCACGTATTTGCGTGGTTAGTTGCACAGCGATGCTTGCTTTTTGCGCTGCAATTGTGACATCGTGCAAATTGATATCTTCACCTTTTGCCAAGGAAATCGATTTGGTTTCAAAATCTTTTACAGCATTGTCTGTCTGTTGGATATATTGATTTAACATCGATTCAAACGATGATGTGCCTTCCGTCTTTTGCGGTTTATTTAACGATAATAAACTGCTAGACGGATCAATTCCTGTAATTTTCATCACAATTCCGCCCCTTATTTACCAATTTCTAATGCTTTTTGCAGCATCGTTTTCCCGGCATTAAAGGCCGTTATATTTGCCTCATATGCCCTTGAGGTCGCCATTAAATCTACCATTTCCTTTGTCACATCGACATTCGGCATCATTACATAGCCCTGCTCATCGCTGTCCGGGTTTGATGGATCATAAACAGCTTTAAAGGGTGTCTGATCTTCAACAATTTTATTGACCCGGACTCCTGTGGGATTTAATTCCTGTTTTAAAATAGAATCGAAAGTGGACGGCGCACCTGCAGCAAGTTCCACCATTTTTCTGCGGTAGGGAACCCATTCGCCATTCACAAACTCTCCTCTCGTCGTATTGGCATTGGCAATATTGGACGATACTACATCTAATTTAAGGCGCTGGGCCGTTAAGGCGGAACCGTTAATTGAAAGAGATTGGAAGATCGACATTTATTTACCCTCTTCCTTTAATCGACATTTTTAATAAATTGAACTCTTCGTTCATTCCATAAGCTAACGATTGATACCATAATGAGTTTTTACTCATTTCCGTCATTTCAAAATCCAAATCGACACCATTGCCATTATTCCTCATTACGGTATGTTTATTTACTAGTTTTGGAGAAGGTATATTACTTGAGTTACCAATAGCTATGTGCTTTTCATTTGTACGTTTCCCGGAAAAAGAGCTATGTAATTCCTGCTGGAGCATGTCCTCAAATGAAACCCGCTGCGGCTTGTAATTAGGAGTATCAGCATTTGCGATGTTATTAGAAATAGCCTTTTGTCTTAACGATGAAGCATCTAGTGCTTGAGACATAATTCCGATTATCTGACTCATCCATTTCACCTACTACATTTCATTAATTTGACAGCATTCGATATTATTCTACATGAATATGGCAAGGTTGGAAATAAATTTTTCTAGATGGTCAAAGAAAACTCCTAATGAATTCGCATTAGGAGGATTTTCCTTGTTTCATCGCTTGAGACCACGTATTTTTTAGTTCGATTAGCATATTTTCAATTTCGACAATCATAGCGATGTCTTTATTGATATTCGCTGTAATTAATTTACTTTTCATATATTCATATAGTGATAACAACGAGTTGGAAATCTCATAGTCCATGTTCAAAGTGGTCATCAATTCGGTCAGAATGTCTTGTGTTTTGACAAGTGAACTATTTGCCTTCGGGATATCCTTTTTTTCAATCGCCAGTTTTGCCTGATGAAGAAACTTGATGGCGCCATTATAAAGCATTAAGGTTAGTTCTTCCGGGCGAGCGGTCGTTACTTGATTTCGTTGGTAGACTTCCTGCGGATTTAGCATCTTACAACTTCCCCTTTATTGTCTAGCTTTAGCACCCAGCGTCTAGTGTACTTCGCTACACGGGCGCTTCCGCTTTTCTTATTTCTTCGAATCGTAAAATATCCCTTTGGATACAGGTATCATTTCTTCGTATTGTTTAGTTAAGAATGTTTCATTTTGCTGTGTACGCATTCGCATGCTGAGCTTTTTCAATGCTTGCTCGAGCTTCTGCTGAACATCACGTTCCAAGTGCATTTGCTGCTGCAGCTGCTGTTTTATTTGCTCATTCATCAGGATGGTTCCCGCCTGGTGATCAAGTTTATCGATGGCGGCGATACAGTTCTGCCGTTCTTCTAGTAAAGCAAACACCTCTTCATCTTTGCCTGTATCGAGTGCCTTTTTCATTGCTAATGTCTGCTGATAATATTCTTTTAGCAGTCCTGCTTTTTCATTAATCATTCAGATTCACCTAGTTTACAAGTTTAAAAGGGGGCTGGCGAAATTTCCGTTATTCTCACGCCGAAGTGTTCGTCAATCACGACCACTTCCCCCTTCGCAACAAGTTTGTTGTTAACATAAATATCAACCGGTTCTCCGGCCATTTTGTCCAAATCGACAATAGAGCCGCTGGTCAATTCAAGAACCTCACTGATTCTCTTTTTTGTCCTTCCAAGCTCGACGACGACCTCTAATGGGATATCGAGGAGCAGCGGTAAATTGATCGACTCTTCTTTCAGCTCCTTCGTTTCCTTTGCTGAAAGCTCAGAAAAACGAAATGGTTCCTCCGCCTTTCGTTCACTGCTGCCAAGAAGTGTTTCCATTTCCTCCTGTGTAAGCTTGCCCTTATCGTTCATTTTTTTCTTCCCCTTCTACTACTTGTTCAATCTTAATTGCCATCCGTGACTTTTTTGTTCCCGGGAAAGCCAAAAATTTCGTCTCTTCATTAATTTTTACACTCAGCGGTTCTTCGACTGGCTGATCCAATTGGATCACATCATTGACAGACAATCCAAGAAACTCTTCAATCGAAATCGCTGCACGCCCTAATTCCACCCGAACGGGAACCGTTAAATGTTCAATTCGATCCTGAATAAAGTCATTTTCTTGATTGTTTTTCACTTCTTGGCCATAAACTAACAAGTGATGAGCAGAAAGCATCGAAATAAACGGCTCTAAAAGTGTATAGGGCAGACAAAGCTGAAGCTGTTCCAGATTATCCCCAAAACTAATATCAAAAGCCATTACCACGACCCGGTCAGCAGGATCAACGAGCTGTAAAAATTGCGGATTGGTTTCGACATTAGCACTTTTCAGTTTAAGTGTGATAATATCTGCCCAGGCCTTGTGCAGATTCTGAATTATCCCTTCTACCACCCGCTTTAAAACATTCGTTTCAATCGGAGTAATTGACGAGGTTTCAGAATCCTCCCAGATTCCTTTCCCTCCCAGCAGGAGGTCAATCATAGAAAAAGCCATTCGCGGCGGGAAATTCAAGGCCAGACGCTTTTCCTGTCCGCTCGCTTCAAGCACCGCTAAAACGGTTTGTCCGGGCAATGTTTGAATGAAATCCTCATAAGTAACCTGTTCGGCAGAAACCACATCAACCTGGGTGATGGTCCGCAGCAGCGTTGAAAATGTGGAAGACAACCGATAGGCAAACGATTCATGAATTTTCTTCAGCACACGAAGCTGCTCTGTCGATAGGCGCTTCTGCGCCCGCTTAAAATCATAAACCTTCACATTTGCTGTCTGATTTGCTTCAGTTATATCTTCATGTGAAATCGAATTACGTTCAGCCATTACTCTTTTCCTCTCCATCTTGTTCCATTTCCATAAAATGATAAAGGAAGAGGGCGCATTCTCCCCCCATCCTTTTAATGTTTATTTATTAACGTTTTAAGTTTACTAATTCTTCCAAAATCGAATCAGAAACCGTAATAATCTTCGCATTTGCCTGGAACCCGCGCTGGGCAGTAATCATATCGGTTAGTTCTTCAGATAGATCGACATTGGACATTTCCAGCTGGCCGGGGATAAGTTGTACGGTTTTATCTTTAGGATTACTTATAATGATTGGGTCCGTATCGCGATATAATGAGCCGCCAACTTTACTTAACCTTCCCGGATTCGTAATGGTGGCAATCCCAATCGTTGTACTGCCAGGAAGCTCATTTCCATCTTTATCAAAGCCTTTAACATTTCCGTTTATGTCAATTGAAAATGCGACGCTGTCAGTTGGAAGTTTAACAGAGTTACCATCTATACCTAGTAGAATCATCCCATCTGGATTGACCAACTGATTATTACTATCAAATGAAAAATTACCAGCTCTTGTTAATAATTTTTCTCCTGCGGGATTCTTAACGACAAAAAACCCATCGCCATCTAAATATAAATCTGTTGGATTGTTCGTAGTAGTTGGGCTTCCAGGGGTGAAGAGAGTATCAACACTAGCTACTTTTGTTCCCAACCCAACTTGAAGCGGATTAATTCCTCCTGAAGAAGCTGATGGCGCTGTAGCACCCCTTAAGGTTTGACTGAAAATGTCTTCAAAGACAACCCGGCCCTTTTTATAACCGACTGTATTTACGTTGGCAATATTATTTCCAATGACATCTAACTTTGTTTGAAAAGCACGAAGACCTGATACTCCAGTATTTAATGAACGTAACATTACTTTTCCACCTCGTTATGATTAATTTCAACTGATATTATTGCTGATGAAAGCACTTCTTTCTCTCCAATTTTAAAATAAACAAGTCCATTTTTATATTGGACACCCGTGACAATACCGCTCTCGATTTTATTCGTTTCCGGGTTCATCCACGATACCTTTTTATCTAACATACTAGAATACTGCGCTAAATTATCCTGATTAGAATTTAAATATAGGTAGGCGGATAGTGAATTATTTAAGTTTGATAGCTGCTCTAACACACTGAGCTGAGCCATTTGCGAAATCATTTCCCCGTCCTGCATCGGCTGGGTTGGATCTTGATTTTGCAGCTGTGCCACCAAGATTTTCAGAAACTGTTCTTTACCCAGCTGGTTTTTTTGCGGATTGTTGGTTGTTTGTTGTGAATATGAATTAAGCGCATTAATAGTTGCCAACTAGTTTCCCCCTCTAGGCAGTCGTATTTATTTGCGAACTCCAGCCGATTTCGCTCGGAAAATCGTGATAGACTTCTTCCTTCGGTTGAATGTATCGTTCATTTCGTTTACGGGAATCATGGTGCCCATGCCTTTGGTTGGAATCTCCTTTTTGTGAAAAAGAGTTCGCCAAATGGCTGTATTGCTGCGAAATATCAATTTTATCAACCCGAAAGCCTTGCTGTTCCAATGCCGCATGAAGCGCCTGGACATTTGTTTGCAGCAAATCCTTTCCTAACGAAGTGCTCGCCAGAAACTCTGCCGTCACATTCCCATCCTTAATTAGCACTTTCACATCGACTTTCCCTAAATGCTCCGGCTGTAAGGTAAAGGTTGCTTCCATGCCTTCCTTAGCTTCCTGCACTTTAATCGCCGCTTGAAAAACTTGCCCCACGTCTTGTTGAAAATTGGTTGCCCGGACTGGCACAGAGAAAACAGGCTTGTCACTCAAATTGATCCCACTTGCTGCCGATTCGTTTGACTGCCGATTTTCAGAAGGATTGAATCCAGTTATGTTGAAATGATTCGAATCTTCTTTTTTCTGCTCGATTTCCGGCTCCGCCGTAGATGTCAGCATAAAGGTTTCCTTAAGTGAAACTTCAGGTGCTTTGGCGGTTAACTGTGAAACTGCTGTTTCCATCACCAACTGTTTTGACAGCTGTTGTTGAAAAATAGAAATCTCACTTTCCTTTAATTCTACTGATTGAGCAACTGGGTGATGATTAGCTGCTTTTATTGGGAGTTGGCGGTAATCATCTTTTTTTAATAAGTTAGGAGCAACTCGTTGCTGGTTTTCCGCTAACAGTGGAGCATCCTCTTGTTCTGTTACAATACTCGTCGAAAAATCCGATATTGGTTGGTCTATTACTTGAAGTTGTCCTTGTTGCACCGCTGACTGTGCCATCGGGGCTGGCAGGAAATTCAATAACCCTAAAAGCAAATCAACATTTCCCTCTTCATTTTCCTGCTCATTTCCGGCTGTGGATAGCAGCAGCTCATCAAAAAGAGTGTTCTTTTCTTTATTCTCTGTCTTGTTAGTCCCATTAATTATGTATTTATTTCCTACAATTGGAGGCCGAATCACCTATTGCCACCTACTATTCTATAACTTTACTACCATAAGGATAATCGTTTTCTAGGAATCAAACAACAAGAAATAAACAAAGTTTGACAAAATTTTTAATAATCGTTCCATTTTCGACAAAATCAGGTAGAATAGAAGGGTATGCTTGTTTGAAGGGAAAGAAGTTCATGAATATAAATTCCTTGCTTACTGATCAGATATTGAATAAGACTATTTCGAATAATGGCCAGGCGGCAACTGCTGATAAAACAACAGGTAGTTCTTTTTCCTCACTGCTGACCCAAGTAATTCTCGAAGCAGAACTTGCCAAAATGGATGGCGGAAACAGCGAGTCAATTGCTGATTTCTTTAAGATGAATCCGATTAATTTACGAATAAATTCCAACTCGATTAATACTGACAGCGTCGAAGAATTGCTGTCTACTTTAGTGGGCGGAACACCTGTACAATATGAAAATGTAGATGCCGGCACACTTGATTCCCAGTTAAAAGGTGCTTTAAAAAATAAAGGAAATATCTTTGTCGAAGCAGGGAAAATGTATCAAATTAGCCCGGCACTGCTTGCCGCTATTTCCATCCACGAGACAGGAAACGGCAGTTCAAATGCGGCTAATTATAAACATAACGTTGCGGGAATGATGGGGAAAAATGGCTTAAAGACCTATGCGTCTGTTGAAGAAAGCATTTTTGATATGGCCCGAAACCTAAGGGAAAATTATTTGGACGATGGTAAAATGACGATTGCACAAATCGGCGCAAAATACGCACCAATCGGCGCCGCCAACGACCCAAACCAATTAAATAACGCTTGGGTGTCAGGCGTACAGCATTACTTTGAAAAACTAACAAAGGCCGATTTCGCATAAGTGAAATCGACCTTTTCTTTTATTGTCCGCTATTAAATTGTGAATACAGCCATGAACCCTGAGAGTTAAACTTATTAACTGCTGCTTCCATTGCGGCGAATTGTTTATAATATTGGTTCTCTGCTTTATTCAGTCGATCATTTTGACGGGTAATATCTTTTTGAATGTTTGATAGCAACTTTCCAATAACGCTTTGATCATATTGTGAACCACCAGTTAAACCCGCTTTTTTTGTTAAGTCATTAATTCCCTGTGTCATCGTTTCGGAAAGTCGGTGTACTAGTCCATTTGTCCCTTTTTCATTATCACCAATTTGCGAAAATAAATTTCTTACTCCATCAGGGTCTGCTTGTATGGCAGCTCGTAATTTTGTTTCATCCACATAAAGTTTCCCTTTATCTTGATAGCCTTTTGATGAAATTCCAAGTGCCAACAGAGAATTATAAGTACTGCCATTCCCCACAATTGAGTTCATCACATTTCGCATTTTATTAACAATATCTTTTATAATACTGTCACCATGAAGCAGGCCGCTTTTCGCTTTTGCTTCCCATTGTTCAATTTGTTTTTCGGACATTTCACTGCGCTGATCATCCGTAAGTGGCAGAAAATCTTTATAAACTGGTTCATCATTAGCTTTATTTAATTTATCTAAAAGATCATTGTACTTATCAATAAAATCTTTTATGTTTTTTACTTCTGTATCAATATTCTGTGAAACAGTAATCGTACTTGTAATAGGTACGCCGTTTGAGTCCAATGTTGGACTTTTTAAAGAAAGGCTAATTCCCATTATTACGACATTATTCGAGGCTGTTTTAACTTGATTTCCATTAAAAGAAATGTCAGCATCCTTCCCATTTTGGCTCCCTGTTCCAATCTTCAGCGTGTTATTTAATAAATTTTGGCTCTCTGTCGTTCCATCATCACTTATCTCAACTTTTATATTTTCACCCGTGGCTTTTGACCTTACGATAAATTGTTTTAAATTTGCGTCATATATCGCCTGTAACCCAAGGCTTTTACCAGAGGCATCTGTCGAACTATTAATTTTGGAAACAACATTATTGATTGTATCATCTGGATCAATCGCAATATCAGCAAATTGAAAGGCTGACGAATCATTAGGATTATTATAAACCTTAATCTTAATTGTGGTCTTGTCTGCCAATTGCCCAGCTTCAGACAATGTTTGAGCCGGTTTCAATTGAACATCTTTTCCAGTAAATGTCGCTGATTCAGCTACATTATTTACCTTTACAGTATAAGTACCTGGGACCGCACTTGAAGTACCCGTTCCAGAAACGGAATTTGATTGACTGGAAGAAACGTCAAAAGTATTGTACGCACTAGAAAGTTTCATGTTAAACAATGTATTTGTATTAAATGAAAACAAATCTTTATTCCACTGCCGGAAGGCATCGCTTAACCACATTTGCTTTTGCTGTTTCTGTATAAGTTTATCCAGGGGAATTTTCTCAACATTCATCAGTTTTTTAACAATCGTATCCGTATCTAAACCTGTAGCCATACCTGTTATTCTAGTTATTGAGGAATTACTCATTTACCTTCACCTCACACATTTCTATATACTTTTTATCCTTATTTCAAAGCAAAATACTAGACTCTTTTGTCAATTATTATTCCTTGTTGTTCCTTTGCAGCAGCAACCATTTCTAAAAAATCTTCAGATGGTATTTGCTTAAGTACTTCTTGTGTGCCATCATCAATAATATTAACGAAATATTTTCCAGATGCTTCGTGAAGTCGAAACTCTAAATGACTTGGTTTGAAGACTTTATTAAAATCATTTAATGCGTTTTTGATTTCTACTTGGTTAACCTCTTTTGGTGAGGTGATTTTTTTGTATGGTTCCTCTTCAAATTTCTTATTTCCATTGTTTATTACAAGGATATTTTCATTGTTATTTTTGATAGTATGCAATGCTTTATTTTGAATATTTGTTGAGCCCTGGGTAATCTCCATTGTACTCTTCTCCTTATTCTATATCTTCCAAGCAGGTAAATAAATATTAATTTCCAATCTAGATGGATAGTAACTACTTCTAAGTATCGGCATTTTTGTATAAAAAGTTGAGAAGTTACAATTATTTGGTATTCATTTTAAATTATGTTATAATAAGAACATATATTCTGTTAAAAGAGGATAAAAAGCATGGAATATGAAATTAGTAGCAGATTTCACTCACAAATATGCGGGAAATTACTGGGAGATGGTTGTATAACGAAGCAACTTGATAGAAAACCAAGATTTCAATATATTCATAAATTGGATGATTATGATTGGGCAAACTATTGTTATTTACAATTAAAAGATTTTATTCCATTAAACCCGCCAAAATATAAACGAACAAACGATGACCGGGTAAGAAAGGGCTTCACTGAAAGTTATGTTGTTCAGTCCAGAACTAGTAATATTATTACGGAGCTTGAAAAGCTTTGGTATCCTGAAAGAGTAAAACGAATTCCTTTTAGTTATCTAGAATCGTACTTAAATGATGAAACTCTTGCATGGTGGTATCAGGATGATGGGCATCTAAAAATGTCAAATGGAATCCCGAGAAAGATTATTTTATCAACCGATAATTTTACGACAAATGAAAACCATCATCTTCAAGCCCTTTTAAATGACAGATTTTCATTGCACTTTTCACTAGATGGCCAAAACCGTTTGTTACTGTACGACCAGCCACAAATCTTATATTTCAACAGATTAACTAACCAGTATATGAACCCCTCCATGAAACGAAAAATAATCAATATTAATAAAAATGTGGCAGAGCTTCCTCCTAAAATATCAACTTTTTATCTTCCCGTTGATATACAAATTAACAAGCCAACTTTGGAAATTAACCAGCAACTAAATGTTCTTCCTTATCTTTATAAGATAATTATCTCCCATGATTCTTACATAGATTTTTATAAGAATAGAATTGTTCCATTAAGAAAACCACTTCCTACAAAAACCTATAAAATTATGTTAAATCCGAAACACTGGCATCACCTAAATTTAATCAAAAAAGCTACAGGATTAACTTATAGTAATATTGTGTATCTATGCTTTAGAATTAATCCTTTGGGGTAAATTAACAAAAGAGATTCTAGATAAACTAGAATCTCCTCTATAAATAGATTTATTAACGAAGAAGTTGCAGTACGCCTTGTGGTTGTTGGTTGGCCTGAGCAAGCATTGCTTGTGCTGCTTGTGCAAGAATACCGTTCTTGCTGTTTTCCATAACTGCTTGTGCCATATCAACATCTGTGATACGAGAAGAAGCAGCAGAGAAGTTTTGTGACATAGTTTCTGCATTATTTGCTGTATATTGTAAATTATTTTGTGTAGCACCTAGGTAAGAACGAGCAGTTGAAACATCCTTAATAGCCTTATCCAATGTAGCTAGTGGACCTGTAGGAGGTGTTGCTGCGGCGCCTGGGTCGAAATCAGTTAGCCCGAGAGTTTCTACGTCTGCTTTTGTCTTACCAAAGTCTATTGCAGTTGTCTCACCTGTGTTGGCACCAGTTTGAATTGTAATGGATTTAGCTGTACTACTAGTTAAATCAATTCCATTAAATTTTGTATTTTTAGCAATATCGTCAATATTTGTTAATAACTGTGTAGTCTCAGCTTTAATTGTTGCTTGTTCATCAGCATTATTTGAGCCATTTTGTGCTTGAACGGTTAATTCTCTCATTCTTGAAAGAATATCATGGATTTGACCAAGAGCACCATCCGCAGTTTGAATCATGGAAATACCGTCTTGTGTGTTACGTGATGCTTGATCTAAACCGCGAATCTGATTTTTCATTTTTTCAGAGATTGATAAACCTGCAGCGTCATCTGCTGCACCATTAATTCTTTTACCAGAGGATAACTGTTGAAGTGATTTACTTTGTGCTGCCTCATTTTTAGATAACTGACTATACGTGTTCATTGCTGAAAGATTATGATTAATTCTCATGTTATGTACCTCCCTTGTATGATAAGGAAATTCTTCCTCTCTATATCTATGTATCGACAGAGTTTTTAAAAGTGTAGAGGGGAAAGTTAAAATATTTTATCTATCTTTGTATTTTTTTGTATTAAAAATACAAAACCCGCCAATTTCAGCGAGTTTTTCCAAGATCTTTCTATTTATCTCAAGAAATCTACCAACGTCGGCTGCATAAGCCTTGCCCCAGCAGACAACGAAGCTTTTAATGCTGTCTCATGCGCCGTTAATTCAATATAAGCCTGGGCATAATCGGTATCTTCGACCTTCGACCACATCTTTTGCTGCAGGAAGTTGGCTTGATCTAGTTTATTGGCAGCTAATTCTAGCAAGTTCTGATTGGCACCAACAATCGTCCGCTGGGTGAGAACATTGTCCATTTGCTTGTCGATTGCACCCAATAGATTATTTGGATTCTGCCCATCCTCTAATGTTTGCACAAGTGTATCCAGGGTTTCGAATAAGTTTTTCCCATCCACAGAAAAGCCGAATATCGAGTTAGCGTTCACATTTACACTCACTGACATACCTTGACCGACGTCCCAATTCATCCCAGACTGCACAACATTTTGCAGTCCTCCATTACTATAAGGCGCCTTACTCTGGTCCATGCCCGAAAAAAGATATTTTCCCATAAAATCAGTATTGGCAATGCTGCCTAGCTGGTCTTTTAATGAGCGAATTTCAGTGGCAATACTTTTTCGATCAATCTCATCCGTCGTATCGTTGCTAGCTTTAACCGTCAATTCCTTAATCCGCTGAAGCACGGTGGTGGCATTATCTAAGGCATCATCGGCGGCGGTGAGCCAGTCGATTCCGTCTTGGGCATTATTTTGATATTGGTTTAGCTGCATAATCGAAGAGCGGTGTGATAATCCTTTCATGGCTGCCATGGGATTATCGGATACTTTCTCGTATTTCATCCCGGACGAGATTTGCTGGCGCAATGAATCAATTGCCGTGTTATTCCGCTGTAAGTTCTGGTTAAAGTTCCGTGTCACCATAAGCTGTGTTACCCGCATCCTACACCCTCATTTCTCGCTATAAGCCATTAATTAATTTATCTAACATATCGTTAACGGCGGAAACATATTTTGCCGCGGCATTGTAGGCTTGTTGAAAGCGAACCATATTGGTCATTTCTTCATCAAGCGAAACACCGGAGATCGACAGTCTACGGTTGTCCACTTGCTGCGCCACAGCTGCTGTACTATCACTTGCTTGGATTGCGCCGTTGACATCAAGTCCTAATTGACCCACAATGGACCGATAAAAATCACCAATCGTCGTTTGACTACCATTTATATCAATCTTTTGGAATTGCAAATCGGCCATTGCTTTCGCATTGGAGCCGTCGCCAGCGAAATCAGATTTTGCTGCGGCGATTGTTCCAGGTGACGCAAATATTTTAGGATTCACCATCATGTTGGCAGCATCTCTAGGCGGCTGGGTCGGATCGTCTTTATCGACAAAAAACAATACTTTTTCCACCTGCGTTTGCGCCGCAATATCATCTAAATTTCTGGCATCATCGCTTGTCTGCAGGCTGTTCATTTGTGAAGCAATCGCACCAGCTAATAGATCCAAATTTCTTCTTAATGATGGAATACTAGATGCTTCTGTTCCGTTCAATATATCTAGAGCACCCTTGATCTCGCCGCCATCTAAGGTAACGGCAGTCCCACCAACCATCGTCTCGCCTGTTTGTGGGTTTACTGAAAATGTGCTGGTTGTGGTGCTATTGACAATTTCCACGCCGCCTACCTTAAGGACGACCATGCCATTTTGACCTGGAGCAGTTTGAACACTCACTAATTTCGATAGATTATCAATTAATAGATCCCGTTTGTCCAATAAATCATTGGGCTGCTGGCCTGTTGCCGTCAGCAGGGCAATTTGTTTATTTAAGTCAGCCACTTCTTTTATCGAAGTATTAATCTCCGCTTCTTTTAATGATACATCCTTCGTTAAATCGGTTTCGATTTGGGTAATTCCCCGTGAAATCGCTTGAATGCTGTCCGCCACTGCCTTCCCATTCGCAGCAACAACCGTTCTGAACGCTAAACTATCAGGGTTCTTGGCCAGCTCCTGAAAGCTTCCCCAAAACCGGTCAAGCATCATGCTCAACCCTGAATCAGATGGTTCATTAAATAACCCCTCAATGCTTGTGAGCGCCTTCGCTTTCGCATCCCAATAGCCCGCTGCCTGCTGGGCAATCCGATATTGTCCATCTAAAAAATGATCACGAATCCTACGGAGCTCGGATACTTCAACGCCTGTCCCGATCGACTGCGGCGCGGTGCTGTTATTCATGCCCGGATAGGCATACGGATTGGCTGCCTTCATAACCGCATCCTGTCTTGTATAGCCAATTGTATTGGCGTTGGCAATGTTGTGCCCCGTAGTATTTAGAGCCGCCTGTTGCGCTAAAATCGCCCGTTTACCAATCTCTAATCCCCCAAAAGTTGAACCCACTTTTCTTCACCCCTATGCCTTTGCATCAAAAAAACGAACAGATTCCCGCGTTTCCTGTGTGCCTGCTTTTGGGCTGTATACACCCGTACCGTCCGATGAAGGCACCATCTGTTCGATCATAAAGTTTGTAAATGTTAACGATTGCTCGATTAATTGCTGGTTCGTCTGATTGACCCGCTCGATTTCCGCAAATAAAGACTTTAGCTGAGCAAATTGCTCCCTCCATTCCCGCTTTAGCGCGTTGTCCTGCTCCCGTTCGATTAATTCAGCAAGCGATAGCTGATTTGCTTGTTCGCCTAAAATCGCCGTTCGCTTTTGCTCCGCTTCCTGAATTTTTTTAATCAGCTTGGACTCTTCTGCTAAAACAGATAATAACGGATTAAGCTCGGCGCTGATTAAAATTTGCTGTTTCTTTTTCGCTGTTTCCAATAAGGTTTCGTGAAGGTTTGCCAGTGTCTGCAAAGCTTCTGTAAGTTTATTCATCGATTTTTGCTCCTGACTTCCAAAAAGCTAGTAGTTTTTCAGCGACCTTCCCACTATCAACCTGGTACGTTCCACTTGCAATCTGCTGTTTCAAGTGCGCGATTTTCTCTGCTTTTTCGTGTTGGATTTGCTTTTGCGCCTCGCTCGATAATTCTACTTGCTCGAATTGCGCCTTTTTGTCACCGGCAGCCTTCTTTGGCTGCTCGTTATTTTTTTGATGGGCATTGTAAGCAGCACCAATCCGATTAACTTGATTGACGTTATTGATTTTCACAACGATCCGCTCCTTTCCATCGATTCCTCTACTCATATGTATCGGCAGGTTTGTTTTATTTGGTTAGTGGAAAACTTCTCCTTTTCTTCTTCCGAGAATAATGCTACTATTTACCTAGAAAACGCATTCAGGGGATGAAATTACATGTACATACTACTGTTCCTTTCTTTTGTGCTTGTCTCTATAATCGTGATTATGCTTGTAATGTTGCTGAAGAATAATCGAAAAAGACAACCACAGGTACAAGAAAATAGTATTGATAGACGGCAAGCCTATCGTTTATACGTAAATAATAAAATGTGTAACATTCAACCACTGTATTCCTCTACAAGAGGAGCCGCGATTATTTGTGATATCAGCACGACTGGAATTAGAATTGAGACAAAATCAGATTCCCTGACTTTAAAATCGCTTTTGCTTATTTATTTCACCCTTGAAGACGAGACATTTTTACTTGAAGGTATGGTAAAAAGAAAGCAAACCGTTGCTTCCAACCGTGACCAGTATGGAATTAAATTCATTTTTCTCAATCCTGCAATGGAGGAAAATTTACAAAAAAAATTAACATCGTTATCAAGGAAAATTGCTCAATGAAATGGTTAGAGAACGCCCGCACTTTTGATGCGGGCGTTTTTTTACGTTCTCATTATTCCATTGGCTATTCCCAGCATTTGATCGGCATAGCTAAGGGCACGGGCACTGGCCTGCAATCCCCTTTGTGCTTTAATCATATCGGTCATTTCTTTGTTTAAATCGACGTTTGAGGATTCGAGGTAGCCTTGTTTCAGATTCACCGAATTGGAAAGCGAAACCGTTCCGCCGCTGAGCCGGGAAACACCGCCTTCATCGGTTAACAGCTGCGGATTTTCAATTGTCATAATCGCTATCTTCTGGCTGCTTCCGGCAATCATCCCGTCCGTTAACACCTGAAAATTTTCGCCGCTTGTTAATTCAATCGGCTTCCCATTTTGATCAAGCAGAACATCCCCTTGGGAGTTTACCAGCTGGACACGGCCATTCCCAAGCGCCATTGGTTGAAAGACTCCGTTTCTGGTATACAAAGTTTCCGTCGTATTTCCGGTTGTTCGTTGAACTTGGAAAAATCCATCGCCGACAATCATGAAGTCAAAAGGATTATTTGTTTCTAGCGGCGTCCCCTGGGTTGTATCCAGTGCCGTTGCTGCAATCCTCGAGCCGAAGGTAGTCCGAATCCCTGGAGGGGAAGTGCGTCCGATTTCCTTTTGCTGCTCAGTTTGATTTTGGATCGAGACGGCAAGATTATCAGAAAAAGATGCTTCCCGCCGTTTATAGCCTGTCGTATCGACATTGGCAATATTGTTCGCAATATTATCCAGTTTCCCTTGATAGGCCCGGACTCCTGTTGAGGCAATATATAAGGATGTATTCATTCGACTATACCCTTCCCACAGTATTCAACTGTTCCAATGTTTTATCATAGGCTTGCAGGACCTTTTGGTTTGCCTCATACAGGCGGATATTGGCCATCATTTCAGTAATCGTCTGACCGATATCGACATTCGATTGTTCGAGCATCTTCTGTTGTAATTGCACACCCTCCGGCATAGTCTTGGCAATCATCGCAGTGCTCCCGCCATTAATCGTAAACAGGCCATTCCCCTCTTTCACGAGGTTAGCAGGGTCATTGACAACAACCAGACCAAGTGTGCCGACTGTTTTTGCACGCGCGCCGTCATTCGGATGGAGGATGATATCGCCATTGTCGCTGATTGCCACATCACCAGAAGCCAATTCTGGGTCAGAAATTGGCGCCCCATTTTGTCCTAAAATCAAATCGCCTGACGAGGTCGACAGCTGGCCGCTGGCATTAACAGAAAAATTTCCATTTCTCGTGAGATGAAAACCGCCATCCGCTGTTTGGACGGCGAATAAGACAGAAGGTTTAATGTATTTATTGTTGGTTAGAACTGGCGCAAGCTGAGAATCATTGATGGCGACATCAAACGGGCTGTTTGAACTGACAAGACTGCCTTGAGTAAACAAAGCTAATGTTTCTTGATTATAGACCCCCATCGTTAAAGAGCCGATTTTTCTTCCTGGCGCTGAATTTTGATTATGTATTTGCTCCAGCAGCATTTCCGGAAACGCCCGTAATGGACTGGCATCCTGTTTGTAGCCAGGTGTTTCGGCATTGGCCAAATTATTGGTTAACGCATCTTGCTTTCGTTGCAGCGCAATCATCCCTGATGCTGCAGATTCAATTCCGCGAAGCATTGTTCGTGCCCCTCTCACTTTTAAAATATCTATAAATAGAGGTTCACTAATAACCCCTTGATTTCGCCCATTTTCTGGAGCAATTCAATCGGATACACTTGCTTGTCTAACACGAGGTCGGAAAGCTCCAGCAGCTGGTGATCGACTTGTTTGATCAACTTCAAACGCTTTTCCCGCCCATTTGGATAGGAACCGATGTGTTCTTCAATCGCTACCCCGTTCTGGGCCACTTCCTTTAAAAATGCTTGAATCGTCTGCTTATAGGCGATTAAATCCTTTAAAGACCGGGAACGACTTAAATACGAGCCATACTGTTCAAGCTCATCGAAGAGAGTTTGCAGGCGGTCTTTGGAAAGTGTGGTTTGTTTTTCTTGTAAAATATGATGAAAGGACAGTGTTTCTTTTCCTTTTTCTCTTGTGGAAAAAAAACGTTCCTGGTTCACTCCATGGTTCGGCTGAATCTTCAAACGGAATGTCCCCTCTCTATGATATTTTTCAAAAGGAATTGTCGAATTTTACCGATTCACGTACAATAACATTATAAATCTATTTATTCTACTTTTAAAGGAGAAAATAATGTCGACGATTATTGGAATTTTGCTTGCATTACTCGCTATTGGGTTTGGAATGATTTTAAAGGGAGCCTCATTATCAGCTTTAAATAATCCGGCTGCATTATTAATTATTTTTGGCGGGACGGCAGCAGCGCTATTTATCGCTTTTCCTCTCAGTGAAATAAAAAAGTTCCCTATTCTCTTGAAAATCGCCTTTTTCGAACCTAAACTTCCATCTATGGCAGAACAAACAGCCAATTTAGTCAGATGTGCGGAGGTTGCAAAGCGCGAAGGATTTCTTGCCCTAGAGGAAATCGCCGGCGAAACAAAGGATGCTTTTTTTAAAAACGGTTTGGAAATGATTATTGATGGCAATGAAGCAGATTTCATCGAAGAAGTTCTCTTAGATGAAGTTGATGCGGTAAGCAAACGCCACAAGACAGGGGCGCTCATCTTTACCCAAGCAGGGACCTATGCCCCGACACTAGGCGTGCTCGGAGCCGTGATTGGACTCGTTGCCTCACTCGGAAACTTAAATAATGTTGAAAAACTTGGTCATTCTATTTCCGCGGCTTTCATCGCCACTTTATTAGGTATTTTTTCCGGATACGTATTATGGCATCCACTCGCCAATAAATTAAAACGGATTTCCAAACGGGAACAAGAATTAAAGCTGTTGACCATTGAAGGGCTGTTAGCGATCTATCAAGGGGTTTCGCCAAGTGCGCTTGAGCGGAAATTAACGGTTTATATCGCGCCAAAGGAACGGAAAAAGCTAGATAAGAAAACCGAGGACAAAGCACATGAGAAAACAGCGTAGAAATTTTGATGATGAACATGAAGAACATATTGATGAATCGTGGCTGATCCCCTATGCCGATATTCTGACGCTGCTACTGGCTTTATTTATTGTTCTATTTGCCTCGAGCGCGGTCGATAAACAGAAATTTATGTCGATTATGCAATCGTTCAAATCGGAATTAACGGGGACGAAAATCGATAATCGTAATGCAGGATTATCTGTTCAGCCGCCAAATAAGGACTTGCCGGATCAAGATGTGAAAGAACCGAAGCCGGTACAGGGTGCGGCACCGGGTCCGAGCAAAGAAGAGACCGAGCTTCTAGATTTGAAAGGCAAAATTGAAAAATTTATTGCCGACAGCCACCTGCAAGCAGATGTTACCTTGCAAGATACGAAACGGGGAGTGGAAATTACCTTTAAGGAAGTCATCCTGTTCGATCCCGGCAAAGCCACTCTTAAGGATAGTTCGAATCAAACCTTGGATGCCATTATTGTCTTAATCAAAACAGTCCCGAACCCAATCAGTATTGAAGGACATACCGACAATGTGCCAATCAACAATGCAAATTACGCCTCAAACTGGGAGCTGTCCTCGGCCAGGGCAGTCAGTGTGCTCCATTATTTTGAAGCAAAAAATATTGCCAAAGAACGCCTCCAGTTTGCTGGCTACGGTGAATTCAAACCGCTCGTTCCTAATGATACTGATGAGCATAAACAGATCAATCGCCGGGTGAATATTGTAATTTTACGAAATAGCTAGTTAGTTGAAAAAGCCAAACTCTCCTTGAATGGTTGAGCTTGGCTTTTTTGTTTATTAGTTAAATTGTTTGACCATTTGCACCTGCTCCGTCGCTGTCGAAAATCCATTTTCCATTAAGTATTGCGTTACCGGATTTGATACGGAGGCATTGACGGTCATGATGTTTACCTTAATGTCTGCCTCGGCACAGATGCTCGCCATAATTGTATTGATTATTTCGTTAGTAAACTCACAAACTAGTTCAAGCTGGTAGATGACTACCTTCTCCAGCAGCCCTTCTTGATTCCATATTCTTCTAAACAAACAATAACCAAGCGGTTCGTCCCCGCCTGCATAATAAACCTGCGCTTCCCCCGACCTTACACTCTGCCACTGACATTGCCATGGGACATTTTCTTTATAAAATGGAATTGTTTTGAGCTGCTCCGGACGGATTGGTTTTATTATTATCGACGAAACCACGACGGATTGGGATTCTACAGCTCCACTTAAAAATACGACCGAATCGATGATTTCATAGCCATATTTTTGATATAAACGAATCGCCCGTTCATTTTCCTTAATGGCTTCCAGTGTGGCCACTTCAATTCCCTCTTCGGCATACAGCTTGAACGTCTCCTCCATTAGCTGCTTGGAGACGCCTTTCCCGCGGTAGGAGGTGGCGACGCCCGTTCCACCATTCCAGACTGTTTTTTTCCCGTCAACTGTGCGGACCCCATTTAAGATAATCGCCACAGGTTCCTCCCCGTCAAAGGCAACCAGCGACAAGTTCATCGACAGGCCCTCATTTATAAAACGCTGAAAAAATGTCTCCGCGGTCATCTCAATCTGAACAAAATAGCCCTCAAATCCTCGATTCCAGGCAGTAATCGCATCTTCAATCTTGCACTCGGTTAATTTTTTAAAAATAATAGCCATTTTGTCTCTCTCCTTCGATGGTGAAATACAAATAAAACCGTTAACTTGGCGCGTTGCCCTCGTTTACTCGAAGATAAAGCTCTTTTACTCGCGGATAACACTGTTTTACTCGCGGATAGCACTCGTTTACTCGCGGATAGCACTCGTTTACTCGCGGATAGCACTCGTTTACTCGCGGATAGCACTCGTTTACTCGCGGATAACACTCTCCAACTGTCGCGTAACCTCCCTCAACTGTTGCATAGCACCCTCCAACTGTCGCATAACCGCCCTCAACTGTCGCAGATCCCTCTCCAACTGTCGCATAACCTACCCCAACTGTCGCAAGTCCTCCATTTACTGGCGGTTTCTCAAGCAGCCACTTAGCGTTCGTCTACAGCCGTTAGTATTGGCGATAGACAACCTCCCCCTTTAAAACCACATTCCCTTGTTGGTTCATGGTTTGAACGGCAAATCGGAGCAAATTTTCTTGTTTTTCCTTTAACGTCGCCTTAAGGGTTATACAATCGTTCAAAAATACCATCCCTTTAAAGCGGATGGAATAATCCTGGATGAAACCTTCTTCATAGTACTCGGTAAAAAGCTTGGCTAGATTGCCCATCGTCCACATGCCATGGGCGATGATGCCGGGCAAGCCCGCTTTTTCTGCCTCTTCATCAATCGTGTGAATCGGATTGAAGTCCCCTGAGGCACCGGCATACTTAATTAAGTCCAGCCTTGAAACAGGCTTGAGTTGAATTTCCTTTAGCGACTCGCCAACTTGTAATTCCGCAACCGTACTCATCTGGTTAACACCTTCCTTACCGCTTCGGAGATCACAATTGTCGAGCTTGAACTGAAAATTATTTTTCCTTCCAAATCCTCGCCGTAGTTTTCAAGGACAAGGAAGCCCATTTCACCAAAGTTGCCCTTTTTCTCAAAATAATTCTTAACCTTGCTATAACAATAAAGTTCTTCCCCAACCAATAATGGTCTTTCGTAATGAAACGTTTGTTCGCCATGAATCAAGCCTTTTATATGCAGGTTAAATCCTTCAATCACACCATAATCAAATATTCTTGGAAATGTCGGCGGGGCGATATTATTTTTAAATCTAGAAAGTCTACCCGTTTCTTCATCGACATATATCGGATGAAGGTCACCGATTGCTTCGGCAAATTTCTTTACCGCACCTCTTTCAACTGCATTTTTTACTTTGGTTGAGAGCTTGCCAATCTGGTCTTTAAACAAGTCACTTCACCTCACGAGAAAATTAATTTTTTGGTCCGCCGGCAACATACTTATGAATTTCATCCTTGCCTCGTAGATCTCATTTTATTTTGAAATTTCAGATAAAACAAGTTTTAGTTCAACTATTTTGCCATTCCTGACTAATTTCCGGCTTAATACAAATAATAAAAGCGATATTCCTAAGAGGATATCATCGTTTCTAAATCCTTTGATGAGGTGATTTGATGAGCTACAAAGATCATTTAGATCCACACTCACAGCTTTTTCATTCCACTTGGACAAGAACTAAACATACCAAGTCGCAAATGAACGGGCAAACAATGAGGACGCCAACCAATATTATCCTAAGAAGCAATGCCAAAGCACATCGCTGGTAATTGTTTGGCAAGAAACGAAAAGTGGCAGCCATAGTTTAAACTGTCATGATCAGATAAGGTCTTTTCTCGAATATAGTACCTGAGAAAAGGCCTTTCTGTTTTTTATCTCGCCCAAACTTTATATTGATATTATATGGACGAAACGATAACATAATGAAATAAAAAAGAACAGGAGTAAAGCAATTATGTTTGAAGACTTCACAATTAGAGATGCCATTCTTAGTGATATGCCAGCAATTATAAATATATATAATTCAACCATACCAAGCCGCATGGTTACCGCCGACCTGGAACCAGTTTCTGTTGAATCCCGTGTGCAATGGTTTAACGACCATTCCCCAGATTTCCGGCCATTATGGGTTGTTGAATGCCAAGGCGATATTTGTGCGTGGGTCAGCTTTCAATCATTCTACGGCCGCCCCGCTTACAACGGCACTGCGGAAGTCAGTATCTATATTCATCCTGATTTCCGGGGCAGAAAGCTTGGAAAATTCTTAATTCAAAAAGCTCTCGATGCCTGCCCTAAGCTCGAAATCAAAACCTTGCTTGGGTTTATTTTTGCCCATAATGAACCAAGTATTAAACTTTTCTCGGGCTTTGGTTTTGAAACCTGGGCACATCTTCCTAATGTTGCGGAACTAGAGGGTGTGGAGCGAGATTTACTTATCCTTGGGAAAAGAATTTCTAAATAATAAATTTTCCCAATCAAAACACGATTCATTTTTTTCCATCTTTGACATATTCCAATATCCATCATTATTTAGTACTATATAGTGTATAATCATAGTTTTTCTATCATTCTGGGAAAAACAGCATCCTTGGAGGAATTGGAGATTTTCATGCATAAAAAGAAGCTAGTCATCATCTACTTTATTTCTAGTTTTATTTGGATATATGGTTCCAACTATATTATACAACAATATGTACATTCCTCCTTCATCGAGCTTGTCGAAAGAGGTAAAGAAATCCTGTATATCCTTGTAACAGGCGGATTTATTTACTTTTTCATCAATAAGAAAGAAGAGTTACATGAATCGAAGGAAGATCAAAAGCGCCTATCCACGTTAATCAATTCGATGGTCGATTTCGTTAATTTTAAAGATGGCGATGGCAGATGGATTGAAGCGAATGACTTTGGTTTGCACTTATTTCAATTGGAAAATGTCGATTATCGCGGAAAAAAAGATTCAGAGTTAGCCGAATATACCGACTTTTATGCCGATGCCCTTCGATACTGTGAAATATCTGATGAGGAAACTTGGGAAAATCGTGAGATAACCAGGATTGAAGAAGTCCTCCCCGTTCCCGATGGCTCTTCGAAAATATTTGACACCATCAAGGTTCCCCTGTTTAACCCTGACGGCAGCAGAGAGGGTTTAGTGATTATTGGCCGTGACATTACCGGAAAGAAGAAGATGGCAAAACAATTAACCGAAAGCCAGCAGCAGTATAAATCATTATTTGAATACAGTCCGGATATTGTTTATATGATGGATTTGGATGGGGTTATTACTAACTTGAACCCGCAATTTGAGGGGATTACCGGTTATAAGCGGGAAGACATGATTGGCAGGAATATCAATACCTTTCTACCGAAAAGATATAAAAGGTACATGAAGAAATTTTTCTCTTCAGTGATTGAAGAAATTAAACCGCTCATGTATGAGATTAAATTACCAAATGCTTTTGGTGAAACGATTACATTACAATGTACATCTGTTCCGATGGTTATTAATGGTGTTACCACTGGCATCATTGGGTACGGAAAAGATTTGACTTCATTGCGGAAAACAGAGGAGCGACTTAGAAGAACGGAAAAGCTGTCCGTTGTCGGGGAGTTATCTGCAAGTGTCGCCCATGAAATCCGCAATCCACTTACTTCGCTTAAGGGTTTCGTTCAGATTTTGCAGATGGAAGATAAAAAACATCAATTTTACTATCAAATCATGTTGGATGAATTAAACCGCATCAATCATATTGTCGGTGAGCTTTTGCTGCTGGCAAAACCACAGGTTCTAAAATTCACAAATGCAGATATTCAAAAGCTGCTGATGGACGTGGTCTCGTTATTAAGCACCGAGGCAAGTTTATATAATGTGCAAATTGAGTCTATTTTTCCTAAAGAAAACATTATGATTGATTGCGAGCCAAATCAGCTAAAACAATTGTTTATTAATATTATTAAGAATTCGATTGAGGCTACAATAAATGGCGGCACCGTTTCGATTGGGTTAGAAAAAGTTGATGGCGATAAGGTTCTAATTACCGTAAAGGATAATGGCTGCGGAATTACTAAGGAGAGGTTACAAAAAATTGGCGAGCCTTTCTATTCTTCAAAAGAAAAAGGGACAGGCTTAGGGTTAACGGTCAGCTTCAAAATTGTTCAAACACACAAAGGGACGATTCGTTTTGAAAGTGAAAAAAATCAAGGAACCTCTGTTGAAGTGATTCTGCCGATTTGTCAAAATCACGAAAATAACTCTAATTAGTAGAAAAACTGCCTTGTGCTATAAGTGCACTGGCAGTTTTTTAAGTTGCGCTTGCTGATTTTTTCTTTTTCCGATTTCGAAAGAATGCTATGACAAGTAACATAAATGGGATGATAATTTGAAAAGGCCAATGCAAATATATCGGGACTACATGGAGCCCTTCCTTGACATGTTCCGCATAGGTGGTTGCTATTGTCATCGATGCAAATAAAATAATGAACCCGATCGGAAAACTAAGGCTGTACTGGTTTTTAAATTTGAATATATCGGCAGTACCTGCCACTGCTGCATAAAAATATAATGCGATTTTAAAAAAACCGCCGACAACTAAATAGAGCATAAAGAGCACATCAAGACGCTCGATAAAATTGGCTAATTGAATCTTTCCAATCGTCGTCAATAAGGGAAAATTCGACCGTGTAAACAGCTCTGGACCTAAAGAAGCAACATTGATCGCTACAGTAATCGCAATATTTACGCCTGCCAAAACCATCCCCCCGAAACAAACAATTTTGACCTTTTTCGCGTCATTTAAAAACGGGAGCAGCATCGTGAAGACAATCATTTCCCCAAACGGGAAAGTAAGAGTTTCACTAAGAAACGTCTTTATCACAGGCTTCCAGCCATTTTCTAAGATTGGAAGGAGGAATTCGAGATGGATTAACCCGGAAACGGTTACAAGCAGTATGCCGCCAATTGCCATTAAGTAAATAATCGCAAAGAAGAGCTCTCCGACTCTTGCAATCACCTCTATCCCCTTATGAATGGCATAAATAATCGTAATGATCATCAAGGAATTAATCACGATTAGTGGAGTACTTGTGTAGATGGTTGTTGCTAATAGCTCGCCAAAATCTCGTAAAATTCTAGCGGCGCAATAAATGAAATAAACAATATATAAAAAACCTAGAAATCGTCCAATCCATTTTCCCGTTATTATTTGAAGATAACTTGTTAGCGGCAGGTCCTGATAGTAGGAAAAAAGAAGGTAGTAAACAAGAAAAAGCAATAACCCCCCTGCCAATCCTAACAAAATGGCGATCCAAGCATCTTGCTTCGCATCGGTGCCGAGACCAACCAGAATGGCACTGCCCATTTCAAACAAGACAATCAGGATAAACATTTGCGATGCTTTAATTTTTGCCTTTTCCATGGCTCAATCCCCTCGCTAAGGGTTTATTGTTTGAGGTCTTTCCAATATGGATTTGTTCGAATCCCTTCTCTTCTGGTATAGGAATCTACCTTCACATTCACTTCAAGTTCGGCGAATTGCTCATCCCAATTCGCTTTTATTTTCTTCCAAAGCTTCGGGTCTTTTCTGTGAACCCTTTCACCGAAGCCAAATATATCGCATTTCATTTTCTGTGCCTCTTTTACAGTGGTTAAAATTTGTTTCTTTATTTCTTTTTCAATTAGTTTATCAATTTTCTCGATCTCTTTTGGGTTTGTTAAGTCTACATCGGTATTTGCTTCGCTAATCCAGCCCTCATCTTCAATTGCGATCTGAATGACAGGTTTCCCCTTGTTAACCTTTGCCGAAACCTTTGTTTTTGTTCGGATTGTCGCCATACTTATCGCTTTCTTTTTTCCATTCCAATTTATATTCACATCCGTGCTTTTAACCTTATTTAAAATCCAAACCACCCCACGGGCATTTTCGTGTTCAATCCAGCCAATTAATTTTCCCTTCTTAAAGACAGCTAAACCATCAGCGGCAAGAATCGCTTTTGTCTTTGTATTTTGCAGGTCTTTCGCTTTCCCGGCCATTTCGATGTCTCCAATCACTCGAAAGCCATTGACTACTGGTTCTATTCCATCACTGACGAGCCCGGCTAGGAAATCATCGATATTGATTTGCATATTCTCACCCAACATCGCTTCTGTCACTTTAATCTCTTTCGTAATCTTATTGACTGGCAGTTTATCGAGATTAGCAAGTGAAGAAACCAATACTTCTGCAGGAGTTCCTCTCGTAATGACCATTTGCGTTGTGGTTCTAAATTCCGGGTCGCGGTCGAGTGCATCCATGATGTTAAGAAGTCCATTTTTCGCAATTTCTTCACTGAAGACGATTAAATTGGTGTGCGCATAATATAACCGGCGTGAAACTTTTTTGGTCACACTTCTTGCTGCTTCGGTTAACGTGTCGCCGGTACTGGAATAAATCGCAATTGGCAGGCCCTGACCCGCTCCCCCGCCTTGCATTAAGGAAACATTACCAGGAATAACGATTTGGAAGGAAACGTTAAACTTATTGTCTTTGCCCCTGTCAATCCCCAGCGCCATGACAAATGCAAGATCGGTCAATTCTTTTTGATTCCAACAGGCACTTAGGACTGGTAAACACATGACGATTATTAAAGCTGTTATAAAAGACTTTCTCATCATGATTCACCTTTTGGAGCTTTACCATCTTCCTGTGTTGGAGGACCGGGTTTTTGATGTTCTCCTGTTCTTATCATATTTCCCTGACTAATAAACTTCGGCCTATTTTTCATTGCCCAAATGGGGAAACGGACAAAGACATCCTGTTGATTTCGAAAATTAAATGGTGCAATCGGCATCATGTAAGGGATTCCAAAGGAACGCAATGAACATAAATGAATCGACAAAAACATCAGCCCCAACATCACACCATAAAAACCTAACATAGTCGCCAATCCCATCATGAAAAAGCGAATTAACCGTGCCGCAATCGCCATCGCAAAACTCGGTGTTGAAAAATTGGCAATCGCCGTGATTGAAACCACGATGACCATGACGGGAGAAACAAAACCTGCTTGAACGGCAGCTTGTCCGATAACCAAGGCACCGACAATGGATACAGCCTGCCCGACCGCCCGTGGGAGCCTTAACCCTGCCTCTCTTAATATTTCAAAGGTTACCTCCATAATTAACGCCTCTACAAAGGCGGGAAAAGGGACATTTTCACGCTGAGCTGCAATCGCAATCGCCATCGTGGTTGGAATCATCTCTTGATGAAAGGTAGTCCCTGCAATATAGATAGCGGGTCCAATAATAGCAATATAGAAGGACAATATTCGTAAAATACGAATTCCTGTGGAAATATCAAAGCGGGAATAATAGTCATCCGGCGCCTGGAAAAATTGAATAAAGACAGCCGGGGCCGTGATAACAAACGGGGTCCCATCCACAATTATGGCAACCCTGCCTTCAAGGATATGCGATGTCACTACATCCGGTCTTTCTGAATGGTACGTGGTCGGAAAGGTTGTCCAGGCTTCATCCTCAATCAATTGTTCAATATGACCCGACGATTGGATTGCGTCCATATTGATCCTCTTTAACCTTTCCTTTACCTCCTTAACTATTTTTTCATTGGCAACTCCTTTTATATACATAATGGCGATATCCGTTTGCGACACCATCCCAATTTTCATTGTTTCCAGCCATAAATTCGGACTTTTAATCCGTCTTCGGATTAGGGCTGTATTTACCCGGAGTGTTTCGGTAAACGCATCCTTCGGCCCGCGAATCGATAATTGCGTTGAGGGCTCGGTAATGGCGCGCATTTCCCAACCCTTCGTTTCAACATTAATGGCTTTATTGTAGCCATCTAAAAAGAAAATAGTATTTCCCGAGAGAATGGAATCAAATACCTGATTCCATTCAGTTGCAATCTGGAAGCTGCCCAGGCCTACTGCTTTATCAGCCATTACCTGAAAAGGTTCTTGCCGGCTATCGAGTTCCTCATCCGACAAGGATTCTATAAAAAAGTCGCAAATCAGTTTCTCATCTGCTAAGCCATCAATATAGACAACGGTTCCCTTGTGCTGGCAAATCGTAAATTCACGGAACACTAAATCCGTACTGTTTCCTAATTCAACCTTTATTCGTGAAACATTGTCTAGATAACTCCTGAGAATACCTTGCTCTTCCGGTTTTTGTGGATCCTGCTGCTGCCTATAATTATCGTTCTGCCGTTTTTTTTGTTTATTTTTCAACATTTTAGACAAAATCGACACAATTTCTGCCTCACTTTAGCTAAACTAAAATTATTTATCAATATTGGATAGATTACCCAAAGGATTTCCAATTATCCCTGCATATTAATTTGCTAGGAACAAAACAATAAAAATATTACATTCAGAAGGTGACGCGGTTGAAACTTTTCATCGTAACTATTTCTTTAGCTCTTGCTTTGTTGTGCTTAATTATCGGCTTAGACATTTTGATGGGAATTACAAAAAGGGGAATAATTTGGAAGGCTCTCAATCCGTTTAGAGTGATGGAACCAGCGGAATATATCATTGTCACGCTGTTTTTTTTGTTTTTCTTCATTAAAGCAATCATGTCCTTCTTTAAAAAACGGAAGAGCAGTACTACCTCTAATTAAATGGAAAGAAAGCCCGCTTTACATTGGGCTTTCTTTCTGATTTGTTTCATGGATTTCTGCTGGTGCTTTCCTTTTAAAAAGAGCTAGCAGCCACTTGATTCTTTTCTTTCGTTTCATTTTCCTTTCCAAATTCGGTCCGTACACATATCGATTCCAACTAAAATAGATTAATTCCTCGATGATCAGCAGTAATCCAAAAAATAGTCCACAAATAGTTATCCAAAATGACATATTAAGGACCCCTTTTCAAATAGATGATTCATCCTATTCGAGATTCAACTAAAGAAGTACCAACTATGTTACGCTTACCATTCTTTTACAATTACTTTCTCACCCTTATTTTATCAGAAAAGTTGCAAAACAGTAGACATTTTGCCTCTACATGTAGTACTTTTATTTTGGATTACGAAATTTTTCAAGGGGGAATAATCATGGAATATCGCCGCTTAGGAAAAACAGGGTTGAAGGTAAGTGAAATTAGTTTGGGCAGCTGGCTTACATATGGTGGTTATGTGGAAGAACAAAATGCAGCTGCATCGATTGACAAAGCGTACGACTTAGGGATAAATTTTTTCGATACAGCCAATGTTTACATGCGCGGTGAAGCCGAGATTGTCGTCGGCAAGGCTCTTAAGAAGTATGTCCGTGATTCGTATGTATTGGCCACGAAGGTATTTTGGCCAATGGGCGATGGACCAAACGACAGAGGGTTATCGCGCAAACATGTCATCGAACAATGCCATGCAAGTTTAAAACGTCTGAACACGGACTATGTTGACATTTATTATTGCCATCGATTTGACGCTGAAACACCGCTCGACGAGACATTGCGTGCCGTAGATGATCTTGTCCGCCAAGGAAAGGTGCTATATGTGGGTGTAAGTGAGTGGACGGCCGAACAAATTTCCGAAGCGGTACATCTCGCTGATAAGAAGCTTCTCGACCGGATTGTGGTCAATCAGCCGCAATACAGCATGCTGCAGCGCTATATTGAAAAAGAAGTCCTTCCAGTTTCCGAAAAGCATGGAATCGGGCAGGTCGTTTGGTCGCCGCTTGCACAAGGTGTCTTAACGGGAAAATATAAAAAGGGTGAAAAGGCCCCAGCGGGTACTCGCGGAGCACAGGAAAAATACAGCAGCCTATCTGGATTTTTATCCGACGAAAATCTCGATAAAGTAGAGCTATTAAAAGGAGTGGCCCAAGAAAATGATCTTTCGCTTGCCAACCTTGCCCTCGCCTGGATTTTAAGACAAAGTAATGTCGCAAGCGCATTAGTGGGTGCAAGCCGTCCAGAGCAAGTCGAAGAAAACGTTAAAGCTTCCGGTGTGAAATTAAGCGCGGAAACACTTGCAACAATCGAGGATATTTTAAGATAACATAGTAATGCCTCTGGATTTTATGTCCAGAGGCATTTCATGTTTATTTTTTAAGACGCATTTGGCAGATTTCAGTTAAACTGTCTCTTCCGCTTTTGTAACTCTGAATTTATTACCGGCAGTGAAGAAAATGATACTTCCGAGCGTTACGAGTGCGATTACCCAAAACATGATTTGTCCTTGGAAATGGCTAAGCAGATACCCGCCGAATACCGGTCCGAGAAAGTTCCCAATCTTCCGGAATTGGGCGGCTCCGAAATAAGTGCCGCGCAAATGTTCCGGGGCAAGCTGATCAATCATCATGCTGTTGGAAGGAAAGATTAATATTTCTCCCAAGGTTAATAAGACGATGGCAACTATAGCGGTCGCCCAGCCGCTGACAAAGCTAAAACCAACCAATCCTACCGCCATGAAAACAGCACCAACTACCATGACCTGCATTATCTTGAATTTTTCAGCAAGATGGCTAATCGGCATCTGCAGGACTACAACCATTACCGCATTTATTGTAATCAGCATCGAAAAAATAAATACGCCATTTTCGATGGTTCCTTCTAATATTTGCGGCAAGTTAGAATCAATTTGAACATAGCCCATGTTGACCAAAATGATGCCGATAATTAAATATCGTAACGCCTTATCTGTTTTAATAATCCGAAAGGCAGCGCCAAAGGATACAACCTTCTTGCTATTTTCTTCTTGCGATACCGGCACGACAAGCCGTTGTAAAAAGTAAACCAAAACAAGTGCGTAAAGCAAATAGATTGTCCCCGTTATCGCAAAGGACAACTTTGCTGAGGTGCTAGCTAAATACGCACCGATAAGCGGACCAACAGATGCACCGATATTCATCGCGGTATATCGTAACGAATACACCTTCATTCGCTTCGTTTTTTCCGTTAAATCAGCCATCAACGCTTGTGCTGTTGGTTCAAAGAACGAGTTACTAAGCCCGTTTAAGGCGTTTAACAAGATAAACCATCCTTGTCCTGTTGCCACAGTGAACCCATAGTAAACAAATGCTACCATAAACAACGAGACGAGCATGATCGGTTTACGACCAAACCTGTCTGATAAGTGGCCGCCAATAAATCCCCCCACCGTCCCCATTAACGGACTCATCCCGACAGTTATCCCGATAATAATCGGTGACAGGTCCATATGTCTTGATAAATAGATTGATAGAAACGGCAGCGTCATAAACGCGGAGCCCCTGGATAACACCGTGCCGATTAACAAAACCCAGACAATCGGATGAAACTGTCTAATATAGTTTTTAACTTTCATCATATGTATTGCCTCACACTTTTTTAGGTACCTATCTAGTTAACCAATTTGCATAAAAATTGTAAAGAATTTTCTTATTGTTATAAAAAAAGCCAACTCCCTAGGGAGCTGACTTGAAAAGATTAATTTGGATCTTCGTATTTTAACGCCCGGTCACTGTCGCCATAGCCCTTTGTAGTTGGGTCCTGAACGAGCCCCAGCATAGACAGCAAAACAAATACGGCATTCGCTAATGTAATGATATAACTCTGAATGGCATCTGTTAATTGAAAATCAGTTATCCCTAATGAATGTAACCCCGCCAAAACTAATTGTGCGACAATCATCAGCTGTGAAATAAACGCGATTACCCAGTTTCGGTTTCTAAAGCGTACTTTCCAGTTAATCATCATCCCATCCCCTTTCCAATTTGTTAAATAAGCTTTCTATTTAACTTATGCTTGTACTAAGAAATGGTTGTCTGCGATTATCATTGGTTTTCGCGATTTATTACACTTCTCTGCGCATCGCTTTTAAGACATCTACTCTCGTTGCCCGTTGTGCCGGGCGGTATCCTGAAATGATCGTCACCCCATAACAAATCACAATACAGATAACCGGTAAAATAAACGGAATATCACTAAAAATGATATTAATCTCTGTCTCTTTTCCGAATGCTTGTTTAATGATTAATGGAATCGCAAAATTGACTGCGTAACTAATCCCGTAAGAAACGAGCGTTCCGATGAGCGCACCGATCAAGCCGATATAGCTGCTTTCAAGCAGAAAAATCCGCTTGATCGTTTTTGGATTCGCACCAATTGCTTTCATAATACCAATATCAGGAGCCCGCTCGGTAACCGCCATCGTCATCGTATTATAAATTCCAATCGAAGCAATAAGAATGGCAATGGTCCCAATAAAGATAAGCCCTGCCTTCGCAATCATAAAAATCATATTGACTTCTTTCAATTCATTTACAACCGAATAGGTCGCGTAGTTCATATCTTTTAACTGATCTGAAATACCTTGGACTGCCTCCATATTTTTCGCATAAATCTTCACTTCATCAAACGAATTTTCATGGACATCTTGGTCCATTGGAACTTCACTATTGGCATCAAGTAAATATCCCTTAGGTGTCCCAGTAAAATTCTCAATTTCTGTTAATATCGTATCAGAAATAAACACACTTCTATCTTCCGCCCACTCTCTTGTCGGCTTCTTCGATATTCCCACCACAGTCAAAGGAATCGTCTTTTCCTCTTGTTTTCCATCCTTCAACTGTCTAACCGTTATTTCAAGTTTCTCGCCGATCAATTTGCCGGTGTAGCGGTATTCTGTCTTTAATTGTCCCTTATTGTCATACCGATCATCAGGAGCATCCTTTACAGCAAGATTTAGCGGGAAATTATAACCCACGACGACTTCATCCTCCCCCTTTGGGAGCCTGCCCTCTGACAACTCAAGACCCGCTTTCACTTCTGATGGGAAGTTCGCGACAAACGTTTGCGCTGGCTCTTGATAGTTTCCAATCGAAAAATTGCCTTCCTGCTGGAGCATTTTTCGTCTAGTAACAGCCTTAACATCTTTAACCTTTTCAAAAATTTTAATATCCTTCTCGCTTACAGGACGAAACCCGCTTTGGTCAGCAACCTCTTTCCCGTGAACATCTATTTGCGTGATGACGCGCTGTTCGGTCATTTCCTTGACAACCGATTTCTGTAAGCCAAAACCAACCGACGCTAGAACAATCAGGAAAGCACAACCCATTGCTGTTGCCAGAATCGTCATAAACACGCGCGTCTTATTTTTCTTCATATTTTGGCGCACAAAGCGAAATTGATCTTTTAGTTGCATACCAATCTAACCTCCTCAACAATCCGGCCGTCCCGTAATTCAATTGTGCGATGACCAATTTCAGCGACCTTATCATCGTGGGTAATAATCAAAAACGTGATCCCCAAATCCCGGTTCAATTCCTTGATAAATTTCAGCAAATCTTCCTCTGTTTCACTATCAAGACTCCCGGTTGGTTCATCAGCAAGGATAATCGGCGGGTTGACTATTAAGGCGCGGGCGATACTGACCCGCTGCTGCTGCCCGCCGGACAGTTCCCCTGGATAATGGTCCTGATAGTCCAGCAGCCCCACTTTCTTCAGCATCTCCTCAGTTTGCTTTCTTCGCTCGCCCTCATTTATACCTTTTAATATCAGCGGCAGTTCTACATTCTGAAAAGCAGTCATACTAGGAATCAATTGAAAGCTTTGAAAAATAAATCCAAGATTATGAATCCGGAAATCAGCAAATTTCGCTTCATTCAGGTTAGAAACCTTTTCCCCGCTAATCCAGATTTCACCCTCTTTAGGATGAATAAAACCGCTGACCAAATTTAATAACGTCGATTTACCCGAGCCGCTTCTGCCGACAATTGTAACAATTTCCCCTTTTTCAACCGAAAAAGAAATATCTCTAAGGACCGGTATAATCGTTTTTCTACCTTTTTTTCCAATCACAAAATCATGGCTTAACTTTTTTACCGTAATCATTATTTCTTCCAACCTCCCTATCACTTCACACTATTAGACGAAGATATTTTATAAACCCCCTACACGAATTTAAAAAAATTTTTCAAACTAGATAAATTGACGTTAAATGGGAATAGTACTTACAAAAAAATGCTTTTGCTAGTCTTTTCAGCCAGAAAAACTTATAATAAATGAATTGAAAAATCCATTTTGAAAGTAAGGAGAATGTATGGACAAGCTGCATTCATTTTGGGAAATGATCGTCCGTTTCTGGAAAAGAAAACACCTCACACAAATTTTGCTCTTAATCCTCCTCGTTGTCGTGCTGTCGGTAATTCTTTATTTTGCCTGGCTCGCCACGAGAGCGAATGTGCAATCGCTCCAGGAAGGCCTAAATGAGCCAACGGTCATCTATGATATTAATGGTAAAGTGGCCAGCAATGTTGCCACCAATCGAACGAAAGGCGTGAAAATCGCGGAACTGCCGAAGCATGTGCCCAACGCAGTCGTGGCGATTGAAGATGAGCGCTTCTATGAACATGGCGGCTTTGATATTAAGGGAATAGCCCGTGCATTTTTCAGCAACTTGCTTCACGGAAGAATTACTGGCGGCGGCAGTACGTTGACACAGCAGTTGACGAAAAATGCGCTTCTATCGCCTGAACGCACTTATAAACGGAAGGCCGAGGAATTATTTTTAGCCGTAAAAATCGAAAAAGTTTATAAAAAAGATGAGATTCTGCAAATGTATCTCAATCAGGTTTATTTCGGGAGCGGTGCCTGGGGAATCGGCAATGCCTCGAAAAAATACTTTAATAAAGACATTAAAGATGTAACCATCAGCGAAGCCGCGATGCTTGGAGGACTCCTACATGCGCCAAATTATCTGGATCCGTATAAAAATTATGATCTGGCGATAAAACGGCGAAATGTTGTCTTAGATAAAATGAACGAGCTGGGAATGATTACTGCCGAAGAAGCCACAAAGGCAAAACAGGAAAAAATCAGCCTTCATGATGGTGGCGGCAGTTATGTGGAGCGAAAATATCCTTATTATGTTGATGCCGTGTTAAATGAGGCGATCAACCGCTATGGATTAACGCAGGAAGAGATTTTAACAAGGGGATACCGCATTTATACCGAAATGGATCAAAGCCTGCAAGCAGGACTTGAAAAAGTGTATCAAAATAACTCGTTGTTTCCAAGGGGAAAAGGAAATACATTAGTTCAAAGCGGCTCTGTGTTAATGGATCCCGCTTCCGCCGGTGTCCGCGCCCTTGTCGGCGGGCGTGGTGAGCATGTTTTCCGCGGCTTTAACCGGGCGACCCAATTACAAGCTCAGCCGGGTTCAACAATAAAACCGCTGGTTGTCTATACACCAGCACTTGAAAATGGTTACACTTATTCATCTGAATTAGTAGATGAGCCAACTACATTCGGTAATTACAAACCGGAAAATTTTTCAAAAACCTTCCAAGGTAAAGTCCAAATGTATAAAGCACTCGAAGATTCGTTAAATATTCCCGCTGTCTGGCTCCTAAATGAGGTGGGCTTAAACAAGGGGCTTGATGCCTTAAATCGATTTGGCATCCCTGTGGAAAAGGCAGACAAGAACTTAGCGATTGCGCTTGGCGGCATGAGTAAGGGAGTTTCGCCGCTGCAAATGGCGAATGCCTTTTCCGCCTTTGCTAATGGCGGAACGCGGCAGGAAAGCCATCTGATTACAAAAATTGTCGGGCCGACAGGGAATATCATAGTCGAACGGAAAGCGAAGACGACAAAGGTGACTTCGGAAAAAGTGGCCGGCAAAATGACCTCGATGCTTCTTAACGTCGTGGAAACCGGCACAGGTAAACGTGCCCAAGTTCCAGGTGTACAAATTGCCGGAAAAACAGGGTCGACCCAGCTGCCGTTTAACAATGTTAATGGTACAAAGGATCAATGGATGGTCGGATACACCGCTAACCTCGTCGGGGCGATTTGGATGGGTTATGACAAAACAGACCGCGAGCACTACCTGCCGAGCTCAAGCTCGGCCAATGTGGTGCCGATTTTCAAAGAAATCATGAAGGAGTCGTCGCGGTTTGTTCCAAAAGAAAACTTTGAGGTAGGGTCGATTAATGCCCAGCTGGCAGGTGAGGCACCTCCAAAGCAAAGCATCAATGAACAAGCGAAGAAAATAGGCGAAGAATTAAATAAAAACGCCCAAGAGATTGGATCAACGATAAAAGAAAAAGCTCCAGGCTGGAAAAAGGGCTTGGACAAGGCGTTATATAAGATTGGAGAAGGAATCGATTCATTAATCGAAAAAGCGAAAAGCATTGGAAAATAGCACGCTAAGAAGCGTGCTATTCTCGTTTTCGGTACTCTATAAATTTGAACTTTTCACTTATTTACTTCTTTTTATTTTTACCGGATGGAAAAATCCACCTGCAAGCTTCATCAATTTCTCTTCTTGATTTGCATCATAAGCGGCAATAAAGCATGTAGCAGGACCTGATGATTTTAAAATATCCACGTTTGTAATGACCATTTCCTGTGAAAACCCTTCATTCGCAAACATCTGATTCAGCTCAGCTAAGATTCCTTTTGAGCCAACTGGCCAAAGCAACACACCATCAACTTTACTTATCTCTTGAAAAATGGAAAGCGGCGCAATAGCATCATTTTGGTCAATCACTTCGTTGCCAACAAGCGCCATCCCTACTACAGCAAATTTCAAATCTTTAGAATAGGCCCTCTCTGTCGTTTGTACAATCGACTTTTTACCGATAACTATTAAGCCGACAGCAGATTGCAGTAATGAAAAATTACTTTCCGTACTGCCTGTAATGGAAACTTCCTTCAAACCAAGTTCTCGCAGCCCCTTTTTGATGCCGCACACTAGCTCTTCCCATGGTTCATTACCGCTAAAGTTGTGGAGCACGACAGAAATGGGCTGACCACCTGCTGCGATACATTCCATGACCGCCACTCTAAACGAATAATAGGCGACCGTTTCGTATGGGACGTGGACAGAATCGTGTTCCTTTATCCCAATCGCGCCGCTATTATCACAAGCGATAATCAAAGACTCCTCCTCATTAAAAGGAATTGTAATAATATCCCTCATTGCTTTGCCTCACGTTTTACCAATTCATGTGTAACTACAGAAGAAAGACGGGGAATCGCCACTAAAGCAATTACTGTATTTATGATGGAACCAATTAGTAGCGACGGAACAATCGCCACATAAAATCCTTTATTCAGTAAAAATATAAATGGTAATGGCGCCACAAATGCATTTCCGAGGATAAAGAGAACACTAGCTGCAATTGTCCGGCGATTTTTGTACAAGACAGCAAATATCCATACGAGTACAGCCATTTCGACTGCAATCAGAAAATGCATCGGTCCCAATGGAAAGCCGCCTACCACTGCTGATAGTAAATGGCCAACTGCACCGACAATCGCTCCAGCACCACCGCCAAATAAAGCTGCTGCTAAAAGGGCTGGAAATGCATCCAATGCGACGCTGCCAACAATTGCCGGAATTTTAATCATCGCAGCAACAGCAGACAAGGCAGTCAGCACCGCAAGCCAGCTTACCATTTTTCCTTTCATCCTACTTGTCATCCTTACGCTTCACATCCCTAAACACTTTCGCACTGCGCTCATATTCAACGTCGTTAACATTTAGTCGATAATTTATGACCCTTGCCAAGGCAAAGAAATAGTCCGATAAACGGTTTAAGTACATTAATGCAAACTCCGGCGTTGTCGTGTCCGCTTTCAACAGCTTTACCACTAATCTTTCCGCTCGTCTTGTAACGGTTCTGGCAATATGAATCGATGCTGAAGGCTTTGTCCCCCCTGGTAAAATAAATCGTTCTAATTCCGGTGCTTCGTCAATAAATTCATCAATTTTCTTCTCAAGGTAATCAATTGATTCCTGGTGAAGCTTTAACTCACGCTTTGTAGACACATTGGCAAGGTCGCCGCCACAGTCGAATAATTCGTGTTGAATTTTTTCAAGATCAACAAGCACATCCTTGAATAACGTCGGTTCAAGCTCTTGGATTGCCTGACCAACAAAGCAATTTACTTCATCTACCGTACCGTAAGCTTCTACTCTTGTGTCATCCTTGTCTACCCTGCCGCCAATAATACTAGTTTTCCCTTTGTCACCTGTTCTTGTGTAAATTCTCATTGGATCTAATCCCCTTACTTAATAGTTTGGTTTAAGCCGTACCAAATGACGTCGACTTTATTAGATTTTGCGGCAATATCCTGAAAGGCCCATCCCGTTACATCCCGCCATCGTCTATTTTCTGCTTCCAATGGGACGATTCCTTTTGTGATATCGGTCCCAATCACAATCAATTTGCGATTTAAGTTAGCTTTTTCCCAAGTAAGCCAATCCTCCAAACGCCGATTCCAAAATTCACGGCACTTGTTTGCTTCATAATTCTTTGTTAAATCCTTTAACCATAATTCTACTCCCTCCAGGATGATTACGCCGTCGTTAATTTCCATGAAATTTGTCGGGAGCGGTTCGTTTTCATAGGCTGATAGCCAATGGTCATGCTCGTTAACCGAATAAGTCTTTTTCACCCAAGCTCTTTTGCCGTTAAAGGCACCTCCTGTAACAAAGTGCACCGCTCGCCCCTCCTTAATGCTTCTCGATTAAAAATGAGTTCGAACCCTTGATCATGCTTTGCTTGCCATTCCCAAAAATCTTTCTGTTCTGGGGCAAATGTTGATAAAAGATACCTGATGACACCGCCATGGGTGATAACCGCACAGCTTTGCAAGCGTTGAGACAGAACCTTTTGGATGATCTTATCCCAGCCATTCTTGACTCTATTAGTAAACTCGTGAAAAGGTTCACCCTCTGGCGGACAATTAGTAACAGGATTGGACAGCCATTGACGATAAAGCTGATTTTCTTTAAGATCGTCGTAGGTCTTCCCTTCCCATTGGCCAAAATTCATTTCGCGTAAATCTTTTAATAAAAACGGAATGTTATGTGGAAATAGTATTTCAGCTGTACTTATACATCGTTGTAAATCACTTGAAAAATAGATCTCATAGCTTTTGGATGTCGACATTTCTTTTGATTTCATCCATAAGGGAGAATCATTCCAGCCTAAATAGGCTTTCCGTTTATTTTCTTCTGTTACCCCATGACGAAATAATGCAATAACCACACGGTCATCCACAGAATTAACTCAGTCCCTTCTACAGAAGCTCCGATTACATCGCCGGTAATCCCGCCAAACCATTTCACCGCTTTCCGGCGGCAAAAGAATAAACAGCCAGCAGCGACTATAACCAATAACCATACAATGAAGAATTCTTTAGTAATTAACATGACTAGAAAAAGAAATCCAGCAATGTAGATGGGGTAAATTGACAACACTTGTGGCTTTGCCGCACTTTGAAATAACGAGCCCAGCCCTTCATTTTTGGCTGATTTAACAGTTAACAGCAGAACACCCATGACACTTTTACTCAAAAAGGGAATCATTGCGATAAAAATGTATGATAAGTATTCGGCATCCAATGTACTTTCATAGATAAAAAGAAACCGACAGCTTAATAATACAATGATGGATAAAACGCCAAATGCGCCCGTTCGCGGATCATTCATTATTTCAAGCCGTTTCGCTTGATCTTGATATGAAAAATAAGCGTCACTCGCATCCATCCAGCCATCAAGATGGATTCCTCCTGTCAGCAGAATCGTTGCCAGCCAAAGGATGAAAGCAACAGCTAAATGTGAAAAAGGCGTAAATTCATGAAACAGATAAAATAGACCTGAATAGATAACCCCTTGAAATAATCCTAACAGCGGAAAGGTTTGCACTGCCTTCTTAAGATGTTCCTTATCCATCGGCAATTCCCAAGTAAGCGGAATCGCCGTGAAAAATTGGATGTTGATCAAGAAACCGGTGATAAACTTGATCATCTTCTTCCCCATTGGTCAATGATCTCTTTAATGAGATCCCAATTTAGATGGCGTTTCATTTCAGCACCGAGTTTCTCATATCTTTCATCCGCGCCATTTTTATCGATCGTTTGTTCAGTTTCCATCGACAATGAATCCTCAACTTCGATCAGATGATTTTCGATAAATGGCAAAACACCTACTACCGGAATCCCTGTTTTTTCCTCTAGCCACTGAATGCCATCCACGAATAAAGAGAGATCCCCGCGGAATTTATTAATGATTAATCCCTTTACTCTTTGCCTCTCCTCAGGTTTTAAAAGTTCAAGCGTGCCAACAATACTGGCGAAAACTCCGCCTCTATCAATTTCAGCTACGAGCACAACCGGTACATCGGCCATTTCAGCGACCTTCATATTGACAATTTCCCGATCGATTAAATTGATTTCAACAGGACTTCCAGCTCCTTCAATCACCAGCATCTCATATTCTTTCGCTAATTGATTAAGAGATTGCTTAATCGCCGCTAAGCCCTTTTCATAAAAATGTTCCCGATACCCTTGTCCAGACAGGGTATCAATCGCTGTTCCAAAATAGATAAGCTCAGATTGCTGATTAGCAAGCGGTTTTAAAAGGAGCGGATTCATCCAGACTGTCGCCTCAACCCTAGCAGCTTCCGCTTGGATAGCCTGTGCCCTGCTTATCTCTTTTCCGTCTAATGTCATGCAAGAGTAAGTAGACATGTTTTGAGATTTGAACGGAGCGACTTTTACTCCTTCATTGGAAAGAATGCGGCACAATGCTGTAACAATTAGACTTTTGCCCACATCTGAAGCCGTCCCCTGAATCATGATTCCTTTCATTGTCTTACCCCCTTCATGATGATTGGTATTCCTGCTTCCACTAAAAATGCTTGATCCGCTTCTTTGACTAACAGCTGATGGATTTTTCCCAGCATGCGGCCGTATAAAAACACGATTTCCGTCCCCAGCAATGGCTCATTTAAAACTTCATTACTGACGACAATCATGGTTTTTGCTCGCTTTTTTATCGAAGTTATTCCGGTAATAATATTATCTTTAACTTTTTCTAAAAAAGGCTCATCCCACGTTCGCTCAAGAATAAACAGTTCATTATTCAATAGGGTTGTGACGCAATCGAGTAAGATAATATCCCGGGAAGTAATATCATCTGCAAGATCGCCTATTTGAGTTGGCCGCTCGATTGTTTTCCAACAGTACTTCCCTATTTCACGATCGAGCTGGTGTTTTTCAATTCGTTCCTGCATTTCTGAATCAGAAGGAACACCTGTGGCAATATAGTTTAGCTGTCCCGCTGTTTCGTCCGCTATCTCAAGTGCCAGTCTTTCGGCAAAGCTGCTTTTCCCGCTTCTTACGCCGCCCGTTATGAAAATCAATGATGAGACGTGCGCCACTGGGCCAACACCTCCATTAATTTATTGTTTTCTTCTTTGCCCTTTATCGCAAATCGAAGCCATCTCCCCTCCAAACCAGGAAAATTAAACGTATGGCGAGGAATTATTCCCTGATGGAGGAGAAACTCAAACAACGTAAACTGATTTTCAAAAAAAGGATCCCGTAATAAATAGAAATTTACTTCGGATGAAGAAACCATAAAATCTGCTTCGCTAAAAAAATCAAACAGCCTTTTCCGCTCATTACTAATAAATTCCTGTGTTTCTTTAATAAAAGTTTCATTTTGCAAACACAGTTCACCTGCTAATAAGGCAATGGTATTGGTACTCCAATGTGACTGATGTTGCCTAAGTATTGAAATAATAGCAGGCTGAGCGATTAAATATCCCAAGCGAATTCCCGGGATTGCAAACATCTTTGTCATTGAGCGAATAATAACTAAATTTGAAAACCTGTTTATGCAGGGGACCAATGACTCATAGCTGCTTAAAAAATCATAAAATGCTTCATCCAAAATGACGAAACATTTTTGCTTTTCACATGCCTCAATTAACGAAATAATCGTTGAAGCAGGATACTGAATACCCGTGGGATTGTTCGGATTACATAAAAACAAGGCATCGGCTTCCACCAGTCTCGGACGTAACTCAGCTAGATTCAGTTCAAAGCTTGGAGCCGTTAGTTGATGGCTGAGAATTTCACAGTTGTTTCCCCGACATGCTTGTTCATATTCAGAAAAGGTCGGCTCCACCAATAACACCTTTTTGCCTGCCAGCATCCGGGCAACTAATGTAATTAGCTCCGCCCCGCCATTTCCTATCAAAATGGAATCCACTGAGGTCTCTACCGTTTTTCCAATCCTCTCCTTTAACTTAGTAGAATAGGGATCAGGATAAACGCTAATTTCATGATAAAAGTCCTGCCACTTTTCTTTCAATTCATGTGGCGGACCAAGTGGATTGATATTTGCGCTTAAATCAATATACTGCTTTGGAAGTGAAAGCCCCATTGCCTCATATAAATAGTGAGGATTAGAGCCATGCGAAGGCCAAATCAAAGAGTATTCCTCCCATCCAAAGAAAGAGTAAGAATAAAAATACTGTTTTTCCTAAAATTGAGTTTGCCTTTACGATATGTTCAGCTTGAATCGGATAAAGAGGATCACCCATTTTTGCCCGGTTCGAGACTATCCCCTTGTAATAATTCCGGCCGCCCAGCTGAATCCCTAAAATCGCAGCAACGGCCGCTTCACCCCAGCCGCTGTTTGGGCTCGGGTGCTTTTTAGCATCACGGAACAAAATCGACCATCCATTTCGATAACCCCTGCTTACAGGACGTTTTCCGATCAGCATAATGATGCCTGTTAACCGGCTTGGAATCCAGTTCATCACATCATCCCATTTTGCCGAAGCCCAGCCAAACTCTTTATATCTATCATTCAAATGCCCCACCATCGAATCACATGTATTCGTTGCCCGGTAAACCATTGCAAGCGGTGCTCCACCGATGAGCGCCCAAAATAAGGGAGCTGTCACGCCGTCACTTGTATTTTCGGCAACCGTTTCAATCGTTCCACGGGCAATTTCACTTTCATCCAAAGAATCAGTATCACGGCCAACAATATAGGATAGTTTCTTTCTTGCTTCAACCAAATCCCGCGACCTTAATGGATGATAGACCTCTAAAGATGCCTCCCTCAAGCTTTTTTGGGCGATTGTTGTAGAAATTACGATACTTTCCACCAAAATCCCAACAAAAGGATGAATCATATATCCGATTAATATCACAAGCAATACGACAGAAAAAACAAACAGTAAAATAAAAAGGAGCATCGCCACCCCTTTCCATTTTTTAAGTCCTCCATGATTCCACCGTTTTTCAAAAAATGCGATCATCGTTCCAATCCATCTAACAGGATGCGGCCAATGAGGAGGATCTCCGATAAGGATATCAATAATATAGGCAATTGAAATTGAGATTAGATGATAGAAAATCATCTATATTTCCTCTTTTGGGATTTTTCTATCGCTTCTGTCGTACACATATATACCGCTTTACTGATTAGCTTTCCTAAAGGAGTAATCGTCCCGGCAAATTCTAATACTTTCCCGGTTTGGGTGGCAGCAATCAAGATACTATCCGTTGAGGTACCCGTCGCAATGGTTCCGGTGACTTCATCCACCACCATTAGGTCATGCAGCGCCTTCACCTTTGCTTCAGTTGCGGTCATAATGCTTTGAATAAAAGCTTCCTCCGTTAACTCGCCGTTAACAAAAATCCATGTATTGATTGTGCCGGGAGTCATTTGATAGGAATGGTGCTCACTTTTCGAAGCATCGATCGCGTTTCCAACCCCCGCGGTGACAACAACAAAGACCGAGAAGTCGCCCTGTTCGAACCGCCCAGAGACCATATCCTCGGGCCGTACTGCTGTCATCATGCCCACGGTTTCAGATGGTTCAAACCCCTTAGATGTTAAAAAAGAAGCCATTTCCACCCGGTGGTCGTCACAGTTATAGTCCTTGCTGACATGTCGATTAACAAATGTATGATGCCAGCCTGTTCCCGAGCCAACTACACCCGAAGACATGGTTCGTAATGGAGCCGGCGATTTTAGGTCGATGAACTCATTCGAAACACGTAACATCGCTTCATTAATTTCAATCATTTTTGCTGGCCGCTGCACTTCCGGCAGTAACACCAGCTGCGGCGCTGCCACCTTTGGATGAGGATGTTTCTGAACTTTTGTCTGATAAACGTCTCTTATTCGATCCTCTCTAAGCACCTCATTGGGAATATGATGGATATTGATCGTTCCCTTTTCAAGCAGGAGCAAGCGATCGCAATACAGTCCTGCCAGATTTAAATCATGGAAAATCGAGATAACCGTTAATCCTTTTTCTGCCGTCCATTGTTTTAAAAGGTCAAGCAATTCTTTCTGATACGATAAGTCCAAGTGATTTGTCGGTTCATCCAGCAACAGAATTTCCGGCTCCTGCGCCAGAGCTTGAGCAAGAAATACCCTCTGTTTTTCACCGCCGGACAGCTCCTGAATATTTTTATGTTGAAATGAGGCAATCCCGGTCTGGTCCATGACCCGTTGCACGATTGTCTCATCCTCTTTAGACCAAGTTTGAAACCAGCCTTTTTGATGGGCATATCTTCCAAGTGAAACGGTTTCTTTAACTGTATAGGAAAAGGATTGTGAGGAATGCTGTGATAGAACCGCAACAAGCTGCGCCAGCTGTTTGATTCCGTATTCCTGAAGCCGATTTCCACTAATTAAAATCTCGCCTTGTTTTATCGGCAAGATACCGCTAATCATTTTTAACAGTGTTGTTTTTCCGCTTCCATTTGGTCCTAAAATCCCGAACAATTCCCCTTGTTCCACGTCAAAGGAAATGTTCTTTAATACAATTTCATCCGAGTATCCACCTGAAACATGTTGAACGCTAAGCACTTTCTAGCCCCTTCTTTCCATCCTTTTTCTCTGGAGCAGGATTATGGCGAATACTGGCGCCCCAATTAAGGCAGTAATCACCCCAATCGGTAATTCGGTTGGAGAAATAATCGTGCGCGACAGAAGGTCCGCAAGAATTAAGAATCCGCTTCCGGTTAAAATCGAGAGCGGGAGGAGATTCCGATGGTCAGGTCCCCATAATATTCTAGCAAGATGCGGAATGACTAAACCAACAAAACCAATGGTGCCTGACACCGCAACCGCGGCCCCTGTTAAAATCGATCCGGCCGTTAGGATAATCAGCTTTCTTTTTTGAACATTGACCCCTAAATGCTGGGCCCGTTCTTCCCCAAACGACATCGCATTTAATTCTTTGGCATTAAAAATCAGTATCGCTGAACCGATAATAAAAAATGGCAAAATGATTTTTATGTATTCCCAGCCCCTCATCGATACACTACCTAACAACCAGCCAATAATTTGCCTTAGCTCATCACCGGTCAGGGCAATCATAAGGGAAATAAATGCCCCTAAAAAGGAGCTGAAAATAATCCCCGTTAAGATAATTGTTTCTACTCTCATCGAGCGCTCAATTTTCCGGGCAAAAGTAAGGACTAAAAAGATGGTTAATAAGGAAAATAGGATGCTAAGCAATGGTAATGTAAAGATACCTACAAACGGGATCGAGAGATGAAAAAACAGGGTTAGAACCGCACCTACTGACGCCCCTGAAGAAACACCTAAGGTATACGGATCCGCTAACGGGTTTCTTAGCAGCCCTTGAAAGGCCGCTCCTGCAATGGCAAGAGCCGCCCCTACAAGGCCAGCTAAAATCACTCTAGGCAAGCGAATATTCAAGACGATACTTGAATACATCGGGTCAATTAACGCGAGGGCATTTGCCCCAAATACCTTGGCAATGATAATTTGAATTATTGTTTCCATCGGAACCGCAACCGTTCCAACTGAAATCCCTAATAAAATCGAGAGGACCAGAAAAGTCCCCGCTAGACAAAAGGCTAAATACTTATTATTTAAAAACTTCAGGATAGACAGCCTTTGCAAGATCTTCTACTCCTTCAACAATCCTAGGTCCTGAGCGGGTAACACGATCAGAGTCTACATCGATTACCTGCTTATTTTTTACAGCGTTGACCGTTTCCCAGCCTTTTCTGCTTAAAACTTGCTCAACCGGATTTTTTACATAGTATCCGTATGTAGTGATGATGACATCAGGATTTTGTTTAATCATCGCTTCTTGGTCAATTTTGATCCAGCCGTCTTGATTATTAGCAATGTTTTCCGCATTAATCAAACCAATCATTTCATTCATAAATGTTTTATTACCAGGTGTATAAATGTCTGGAGCTGGCGATACTTCCACAAATACCTTTTTCTTTTCTTTGATGTCTTTCGTCTTCGCTTTAATCTCCGTTAATTTGTCCTTCATCCCTTTGATGATCTCATCAGCCTTGTTTGTTGCACCCGCAGCTTTCCCAATCATACTAATGGAATCATACACTTGGTCAATATTTTGGGCATCATTGACAACGAGGACTGGAATTCCCGCATCTCTTAACTGCTGCAGGCCTGCTTCAGTATTATGAGCCGAAGACGCATGGGCTAACACTATATCCGGATTTAAGGAAATGATTTTTTCTAAGTTTATTTCCTGCGCGCCGATTTTCTCTTTTTTCGTTACTTCTTCTGGGTAATTATCGAAATCGGAAACGCCGACAACTTCTTTTCCAAGACCTAACGAATAGGCAATTTCCGTATTGCTTGGGATCAGCGAAACAATCTTTTCAGGCTTCTTCTCTAAAACAACCTCTTTACCTAAAGCATCTTTTACGGTAACCGGAAAAGCGACTTCTGTTTTCTTTTCGACACCCGCTTTGCTTTCATCTTTCACTTGCTCCTTTTTTTCAGCACAACCGGCTAAAGCTCCTACTGTTAATAATACTACTAACAGTATCGCATACAATTTCTTCATTTTTCTCCCTGCTTTCTGTGTAATAAACTTTATGCAACAAAAAAATAGCTCAACTTGCGCCCAACAAAAAAACATCTTCATATGACATGAAGATGTTGGGATGAGTAGATTCAAATTACAGTATTAAGTAAAAGGAGTCTAGCCTTCAACACCTCCCTATCCGCGTAGGTTTATTGGCGTACAAGAATTAGGCAGGTTTCCTGGCTCATGATCATCGCTTCCTATGCCTTCCCATCGATTCGACAGTGACATCCTATAGGTTGCTCCCATGTACAGTGGCGGGACCGCGTTGGCTTTTAACCAAACTTCCCTTTTAAGCTTAAAATCTTTCAAAAAGATTTCAGCACCTAATTTGAAATATATTTTTTGTTATATCTATTATATAAAGAAGTGGAATGATTTGTATATGTTTTTATACGATAATATTTTTTATCGATCCCTTATCCGTAAAAAAAAAAGCTTGCTTACTGTTCGATATTTCTGCATAAATTTTAAGAAGCATTGTTTCATCACCGCCAGTTAGGAACTTCACCTGACCACGAAGGAATTATTAAAGGAGAAGCTGAAGCTCCTCCTAAAATTAATTTCCATTCATTCTATTTTTTATAAGTCTTTACTGGCAAATAGATATCAAAGTGAAGGTCCCCTGCTAAATTTTGATATTTATGCTCTTCTTTAAAGATTTCAAGACCTAATGCTTGGTGATCTTGGTCATAGCCGTATTCTTCCATCCATTTGTACATTCGATGATATGTATTTTCAACATCCTCTATCCTGCCTTTATGAACGCCGAAGACATAATTTTTCCTGGGAATCGTAAAGCCAACCATACCATCCGGAATTTCATCAATTACATCAACAGGAGTTGTAACATAATAGGTAATCTCAGTTTCCCTAATATGAAATGGAGCAATCAACACTTCTTCTTTCTTTTGATAGGGTACCTCTTCGAGTCGTCCCCTCAATTTAGTAAAAAGACTTGGAATCTTTTCCACTTGCGAGTAAGTACCATTCCAGGAAATTCCTACTACGTTCATCTCTTCTTTTTCAATTACTTGGATAGCCAAGCAAATCCCCCCCTTTTATATGTATCTTATTCCTATAATTCTAATAATATCCCGAAAAATCCTGCAAAGAAAATTCGACGAAAAAATTAACTTTATAATTTTTAAATAATAAAATGGAAAAAACAAGCAGCCTATCTCAATAAGCTGCCTGTGTAGTAATTATTTTAAAATACTTTGTGGAAGAGCCAAATTTAAGCCTTTTGCCACCTGCTCGCCATACTCTGGGTCCGCTTTATAAAAATGCTGAATTTGTCGAAGCTTGATGTCATCTCTCTCAACCGGCTTCATCGCTCCGACGACAGTTTCCACCAACCGTGCCCGTTCTTCTTCTGACATTAAACGGTAAAGGTCGCCCGCTTGTGTGTAATGGTCGTGTTCATCATATGGAACCTGTTCAGCCGCACCTGTAATCTGGAAGGCTGTCTGTTTATACTCAGGTGCTTCCTTAGGTCCGCCATAGCTGTTTGGTTCATAGTAAACGGAACCGGCGCCATTATTATCAGAACGCATCGAACCGTCACGTTGATAGTTATTTACTTCCACTTTTGGCCGGTTAATCGGGAGCAAATTATGGTTCGGTCCGACACGATAACGATGTGCATCAGAATAAGCGAAAATACGGCCTTGGAGCATCTTATCCGGCGAAGCTTCAACACCAGGGACCATGGTTCCTGGGGAGAATGTTGCCTGCTCCACTTCTGCAAAGTAGTTCTCAGGGTTGCGATTTAGCACCATCCGGCCTACCTCTATTAACGGATAATCTTTATGTGACCAGACCTTTGTGACATCAAATGGATCAAAACGATACGTTTCGGCATCTTCAAATGGCATGATTTGCACATGCAGCCTCCACGCCGGGAAATCACCCTTTTCAATCGCATTAAACAAATCTTCAGTATGGTAATCCGGGTTTTCACCGGCCAATTTGCCTGCAACCTCATTCGTCATGTTTTGGACGCCCTGTTCCGTTTTAAAGTGATATTTCACCCACACGGCTTCCCCGTCCTCATTCACCCATTTAAAGGTATGGCTTCCATAGCCATTCATATGACGAAGGGAAGCAGGAATTCCGCGGTCACCCATTAAGTATGTAACCTGGTGTAACGATTCAGGTGATAAGGACCAGAAATCCCAAATGGCATTCGGATTTTTCAGATGTGATTTTGGATCTCTTTTTTGCGTATGAATGAAATCAGGAAATTTAATCGCATCACGAATAAAGAAAATCGGGGTGTTATTTCCGACAAGATCATAGTTTCCTTCTTCTGTATAAAACTTCACTGAAAATCCGCGTGGATCTCGGACAGTATCTGCCGAGCCCAGTTCACCCGCTACAGTTGAGAAGCGAATAAACATGGGTGTCCGCTTTCCAACCCCATTGAATAATTTGGCCTTAGTGTAGGTTGACATGTCATTTGTTACTTCAAAGTAACCATGGGCACCGGCACCTTTGGCATGAACAACACGCTCAGGTACACGTTCGCGGTTAAAGTGTGCCAATTTCTCAATTAAATGAACGTCTTGAATCAATGTTGGCCCTCGCATTCCTGCGGTCATTGAATTTTGGTTGTCACCGACAGGAGCTCCGGTTCCTGTTGTTAACTGCTTGTTTTCTTTACTCATTACCTCACCTCGTAAACTATTTTTTAATGATTAACTACATTATAATTTAAACATAATAATAATCAATACTTATTTATAATTAATGTTATAAAGTATTAACTATTAACCAGATAACATGTACCCACTACTACATAAGTATTAAAAAATAAGGATGTTATTCCAAAATTACCGAATAACATCCTAAAATTTTCGTATAAATTGGGAAGATGGATTTTTAATAAATTAAAAAATAGTTTATACTGGTCATAATACTGTTTATAGGAGGATTTTTTATGAGTGAATCTAATCAATCACAGCAAAATGAAGCGCCAAAGAAGAAAATTAGCTTACAAGAAGCGATGAAACAGCAGCTTGAAAATAAGAAAAACAAATCAGCAGCCGGAAATTCAAACGCAAATGGCTCACAGGCAACCAAAAAGCTGCAAAGCCAGCAGACGAAAAAAGTGAGTAACTCTCGGAGAAAAATGGGTGTCTAGCGGGAAAAATAGAAATGATATTCTCCCGGGTGCTTCTGTCAAAATCGTTCTAAAAGCAGATCAAAGAAGTGGCAAACTTACAGCTGGGGTCGTTAAGGACATATTAACCAAGTCCAGCTCTCACCCACATGGCATTAAAGTAAGACTGACAGATGGACAGGTTGGCAGAGTCAAGGAAATTAATAATTAACAAAAAAACAGACTCCAAATTCATTTGGAGTCTGTTTTGGTAATTATGCTTTATGGACGTTTACCGCTTGTGGTCCGCGTTGGCCGTTTTCGATTTCAAACGTTACCTCTTGACCCTCGTCCAAGGATTTATATCCTTCGCCTTGAATTGCCGAGAAGTGGACGAATACATCCTCGCCGCCTTCACGCTCAATGAACCCAAAACCCTTTTCACTGTTAAACCATTTTACTTTACCATGTTCCATTCCTTTGTAGCCTCCTAGCATGTAACAATTACATGATTTTGCAAATTATTCTTGCTCAATTATTTTTACCAATCCATTAACCACATATACACAGCAAATTGGAAAATAACATGAAAAAATTTTTATGATTGAATAACCCATCTGTGGATTGCGTTTGCAACGCCATCTTCTTCGTTTGTTGTGGTAACCCAGTCTGCTGCCTTCTTCACCTTCTCTTGTGCATTTCCCATCGCTACACCAAATCCAGCTTCCTTAATCATCGCCAGATCATTTAGACTGTCACCAACGGCCATGACATTTTCCATCGCGATTCCAAGCCGGTTACAAACAATTTTCAATCCATTTGCTTTGTTAATTCCAGCAGGATTTACCTCGATGTTCTTCAAAGTTGAATTACTTAGTTCAAATTCACCTTTAACCTCTAGCTCCCGTAAAATTAGTTCCCTCGTTTCATCATCATCAATATTAAACCCAAATTTCAACCATTCGAGCGTATGTATATCCTCCGGCATTTTATCATGCCAATTTTGCTCAGTGCTTATCGCCCAAAATTTCGTCTTATGCTCGCAGGATAGATTCCACATCCATTCCACAAGCTCCGATTTCACCAAATTCCTCTCGACTAGCTCCCGTTTATCATCCCAGATTTCACTGCCATTAACGGTTACCAAATAGGAACTAAGTTGAAGTGCATCGGCGTGCTCCCGGCAAGTAAGCAATGATCTTCCTGTGCTAAGCACAACAAATATTTCCCTATCCTGTGCGGCCTTAATTGCTTGACGGTTCGCCTCCGTTATCTGTCCTTTGTTATTTAACAGTGTGCCATCCATATCGAGGGCAATGAGCTTAATTGGTTTCTCCATTTTGTCTCTTTCCATCTGCAGCAACTTGCTCCTTTCTTACTTTTCCTATCTAGGTTAACACTTTCTATTGTTAAATATCAAAAAGGCAGTTTCGAGTTTACATAATATATTTATATTTAAACTAAAGGCTGTGTTAAAAGTGAATGTTGATTTCCGTTCCAGGCGCGTGCGGTTCGCGGGGCGGGCGGTGAGCCTCCTCGGCGCTAAAGCGCCTGCGGGGTCTCACCTGTCCCGCTGCTCCCGCATGAGTCTCGCGCCTTCCACTCCAATCAACATTGTGCTCACAATCAACAATATGCTTTAACACAGCCAAACTAAAAAAAAGACTGCAATAAATTCGCTGCCTTCCTTTTCAGATTAAAAATTCAGCGATAATTTTTTCGATATCGAATGGGGTAATCCCTTCCATAACAGAAAAAATCGTATCCGCCTCTTCTAGCTCTTCAATCAATTCGCCTCGGGCACGTGCATGAAGCTCGAACAACTGATATAGATTTGGTTTCGCTAGTGAAGTCATTGCCTTGCCCGTGGCGACGATTCCGGTTAAATTGCCTTCAATATTGTTGAAGTAATCCGGATGGCTTCGAAGTGCCAGGTCTGTCCAGATTACTTTTCGTTCCGCAAGATCTAAAATGACTGGTATACAAAATGTAGTATCGGCGGCAACATCAATTTTATCGACAACTGTTTTTGGTTCAAAAATTTCACCTAAATTCGGCTCCACACGACTCATCCAGCCGGCAAAGCATTCAGGCATATCACAAAAAGCATGTTCGGTATAGGAGATGATATCCATCACTGCATACCTGCCGCCGTTAGCCAGAACACTTGGGATGTCTAAATCAATGAACTCGCAGGCACCATCTGGAGCACTTGTGATATCACCGGAGTGGACAGCCTTGTACTTGGCAGAACGAAGATTGGTGTAGGAAATATGCTCAAGATACTGCCAATTCTCATCAAATATGACTGCTGACAAATCAATATCCACCCGGCCGGTAGGTACGCCCTTAATCATTCCTTCTTTCCACCAAAGAAAGAAACGGATGGTATCGCCTATCGGCATATCCAATTTGCTGCCGCGGACGAGTGTGCGCAGTGCCTTCGAAGCAGAACGCTGTGAAACTGGGACGAGATAATTTCGCAATTCCTTATCTAGAACAATTTTTCCAAGTCCCGGAAGCTCGGAGAATCGGCTGATCAGTGTGGTTTCAATCAAGGCAGCGATTTGTTCACAAACCGATTCCTCGAGTACATCTAGTTCATTATTTATCGCAACCGCTTTCTGTACATTGCCTTTTGGGAAGAAGACCCGGATGTCGGTTGGCATACTGCGATGTTTAAAATGTGCAAGGACTTGCAAAAGGACTGGTGTTGCTACAGCGTTCACTACAGCACCGAACTCATTGATAACCGCCTCTGCATCATCGGAAATCCTTAGGAGATGATCCAGTCTTCTCGCAAACTCACCTGGGCGTGTTTTAAGCAGGGAAACAGCAGTAGTTACATCCCTATCCAGCAATGCTCCTTCCACCCTTCCGCCGAAGGTTGCAAACGGAATATTATTACGGATAATGTCAAATGCTCGGTTAACATTTTTATAGCGGTTATGATACTCGGCAGGATGGAGCATTTCACCAAGCCGCTTCCACATTTCCTTAAAGCGAAGCATGTCTTCGGTTAGATTGCCGCACCCCTCTAAAAGGTTAAGGAGCAGCCGCCGTTCCGGCCGTTTGATATTCTTAAAACGGGTGCTGCCCGCTAAACTAACATCACCGTCTGAAAGGGCAACAGCTAAACGAAGCACATCCGTTGCTGTCTTAAAATAACGAGAAATGACAGCGGCATCCGCTTTTTCATTTTTCAAAAGTTGCGACACTACAAAGCCAACATTCTCTTTTAACGGAATTTCACCTGGCAAAATCAAACTTACGTCAGTGATATTTTCAATAGCCCAGGCAATATCACCCTTATCTACTACTGAGATGCTCGTTTTTGCAGCTATCAATTGTCGAATGATTTCCAGGAATTCTTCCTCTGCGGCAAGTCCAATTACCTTCAAATCTGGTTCTTCGATTAGCGGGAATCGTTCTTCCACTTTGTATATAGGAAGTCCTTCATTCTGAAAGCGTTTCCCTGTTATATCATGAACTAAAGCAGAACCATAGTGAATAATTGCATTTAGGTAAAGGTCGACATTCTCGATTTCCATCATCTGGGACGGAAAATTCGGATACATGGGCTGAAATGTCCGATGTGCACCAACCATTTCTTTCAGGTCCTGGACCAATCCTTTATAAAAATCGATAAAGTCAGCATCAGACATCGTCCGGACTGCCTCGATTAACTCTATTGAGAACGTGTAACCTAAATTTTCAATATTTTTCAGCGCAGTCGCTAAATAATGATTGGGAAGCACACTGTGCCCGTTTGTAAGAATGAGCTTATTTTTTCTACGTAATAGAATTGAAATTTTCATCACACATCATTCCTACTCTAGTTATTTTTGAGCAAAAAAAAATCAGGAAAGCGATGTCTCTAATTTCATTAATAGATGAGTTAGAAGGAAGAAACATCATAGCCTGATTTTTTTCGTTGATTCAGGAAAGCGATACCTCTAAATATCCCTTAAACAGATGAAGAAGGAAGAAGTATCATAGCCTGATAATCTAAGTATACCATAGTACAAGAATTAAAAATAAAATTATCGCTGAAATTGGACGCGGTGAAGATTGGCAAAAATACCGCCTTGTTCAATCAGCTCATCATGTCGGCCTTCCTCAGCAATCCCGTCCTCTGTCACAACGATAATCCGGTCGGCATTGCGGATTGTTGCCAGTCTGTGGGCAATAATAAGTGTGGTTCTGTTTTGGGCGAGCTCTGTCAATGCTTCCTGAATCACCATTTCTGTTTCGGTATCGAGCGCGGATGTCGCTTCATCCAATATCAAGATAGGTGGATTTTTTAGAAACATCCTTGCAATTGCCAGCCGCTGCTTCTGACCGCCGGAAAGCTTGAGACCTCTTTCGCCAATCTGCGTCGCGTAACCATCCGGCAAAGAAGCAATAAATTTTTCAAGATGTGCACGGTTTGCTGCCTCAGCAATTTCCTCATCCGTAGCATCCCGCTTTCCATAGGCGATATTTTCACGAAGTGTCCCTGTGAACAGAAACACATCCTGTTGAACGATGCCGATTTGGGAACGCAGCGATTTTTTCGTCATGTCGCGAATATCGAGACCATCAATATAAATCCCGCCGCCGTTCACATCGTAAAACCTTGGAATCAACGAGCAAATCGTCGTCTTGCCTGCCCCCGACGGCCCTACAAAAGCAACCGTCTCACCGGCACGGATATCCAAATTAATATTTTCCAAAACGGATTTATGGTTATCATAGCGAAAAGACACTTCATCAAAGACGATATTCCCTTTAAGTAACCCTACTTCAACCGCATCCTCTGTATCCTGCACCTCAGGATCAGAATCTATCAGGTCAATAAACCGTTTAAACCCTGCCATTCCTTTTGGATACAATTCCATAATCGCGCTGATTTTATCAATCGGTTTAAAAAGAACATTGACATAAAGAACAAAACCGACAAGTTCCCCGTTAGACAAATGACCGGAGAAGCTCAGCCAGGCACCGTAAACAAGAACGACAATGGTGATCAGTCGCGTCATCATATAAATACCGGAAAGACTATAGGACATTACCCGATAACCGCCAAGCTTAGCGCCGCGGTATCTCTGATTATTCTTTTTAAATCTAGCAATCTCGAATTCTTCGTTTGTAAACGATTGAACGACACGGCTGCCGGAAACACTGTCCTCCACCCGGGCGTTTACATCTGCAATGCTGGAATACATTCGGCTCCATGCCTTGTTCATTTTTAAATTGCAAACGACAACCAATAGGATTAAAAAAGGCAGAATCACTACTGCTACAAGTGCTAACTTTACGTTTATCGTTAGCATAATCCAGAAAGCACCGATAAAAGTCATCAGCGCAATGAATACATCCTCGGGTCCATGATGGGCAAGCTCACCAAGGTCAAACAGATCATTGGTTATTCTGCTCATAATATGCCCCGTTTTCGTATTGTCGAAAAACCGGAATGATTGTTTTTGGACATGCTCGAACAGCTCTTGTCGCATATCTGTTTCAATATTAATCCCGAGCTTATGACCCCAAAAGTTCACAATAAATTGTAAGAAGGTACTCAATAAATAAACCATTAAGAGTCCAATGCTGACTGTGACAATCGCATGCCAATCGCCACCAGGAAGCAGTTCATCAATAAACCATTGAACCGCAAGCGGAAAGGCTAATTCCAACAAGGCCACGATGACTGCGCTGATAAAATCCAAAATAAATAGCCGCTTATGCGGTCGATAATAAGAAAAGAAACGCCGAATCATAGGTAATCCCCTTTTTCTCTAAGTTAGCAATACTAGGATTATATGTGAAAGAGGCGGACAATTTCAAGTTTTTTGAAAATATTACATTCAAAAAAACGCTCGGCTTTGAAAAAAATATGCCAAGCGCTCTATTATTTAATGATGATGATGGTGGCTGCCTTTTGTAGGATTGGTGATCAGCCATTCCTCTTTCGGTAAGTGGAAATATTGAATCCAAATACTATCCAAATTTTCGTCATTTTTATCGAGAATAAAATCAATTTCTCGATCGCTTTTGACGACCACATCATTTTCTGTTGGCGTATCGAGCATCAAATCATAGTGTGCATGATCTCCGTGAATACTTGTAACATAAACTCGGAACATTTTCCCTTGTGCTTCTTCCTGTTCCAACATTTTGTGCAGCGCTTTTGCCGCATGACGGTTAATTTTGACTTTCATTTTCTGCTCTCCTCTTTCTATGTAATCATTATCATTATCCCACGGTTTGTATAAAATAGACAATTTAAAGTGAAGGATCGTCAACTTCGAATTTTGACCATCTACGGATTATTAGAATTCTTTAATCATTTTCTAACGAAAATTTTAACCTCCACTAAAGCTTGCTTAAATGATAGAAGTTACGATTACTAGAGTAAATCTTTAAAAAAGAGGTGGGTTTATATGATAAAAACAAATCAATTACGAAAAGTTTATGATAATGGTTTTGAAGCTGTAAAAAACCTCAGTTTAAATGTAAACAAAGGTGATATTTACGGGTTTCTTGGTCCTAATGGTGCAGGTAAAACGACAACCATTCGCATGCTGATTGGTTTGATCGAACCAACTAGTGGAGACCTCGATGTGAGTAACTTAAATGTAAAAAAGAATAGTGAAGAAATCAAAAAACACATCGGTGTTTTGCCGGAATCACACGGGTACTATGAGTGGATGACTGGTGAGGAGTATCTTCTATTCTTTTCAGCCCTGCACAATATTAATAAAAAGAAAAGAAAGGAAAAGGTTGCTGAACTCTTGGAATTAGTGAGTTTGTCAGCAAAAGCTGATGTAAGGATTTCTCAATATTCAAGAGGGATGAGACAACGATTGGGCATTGCCCGCACACTTATTCATGACCCTGAAATTATTTTTTTAGACGAACCTACCTTGGGGCTAGACCCACAGGGACAAAAGGATATTGAAAATATCCTTCTCCATTTAAATCAAGTAAACGGCGTTACCATTTTCATCACCTCACATTTGTTAAAAGATATTGAAAAGATTTGTAATCGGGTGGCGGTTGTCAAGGCGGGAACCCTCATAGAAGAAGGTTCTGTTATAGGGTTGATGGACAAGTATAAAAAAGAAATTCATAAAGACGACCTTTCATTGGAAGATGTATTTTTCCATCTCACGTCAGATGTTATGGGGGAACAATAATATGTTTTCTGCGTTAGTAAAAAAAGAAACAAAAGAACATATTTTCTCACGAAAAGGAATCGGTTTTTTATTCGTTGTCTCTCTATTGATGAGTATCCTATCGTTTAGTTTCATTAGTGTGAAAGAATTAAGTCTATTAGATCAACCTACTGTTGTCATGACTATGCTAAAACTTTTACTTGGAATTAATATATTGATTTCAATGGTCATTGGCTCAACAATGATTGCTGGCGAAAAAGAAAAAGGTACATTAGAAAGCTTGTTGTTAACGCCCTTAACCAAGAGAAACATCATCCTAGCAAAGCTTTCTGCGATTCTCATTTTTTGGTTGATTGTTACATTGGTGTCTTTACCTTATTTATTTGTATTGGCGTATCAAGCTAACTTATTCCCTACTATCCTCCTTTATTTATATGGGATTGGAACCGTTTTGATTATATCTTTCTCATCCATTGCGTTGATTCTTTCAACCATCTTGGTCTCGACTAAAAATGCGATGATTTTGGCGATCATGTCATTCTTAATAACAGCTATTCCGATGTTTTTATCAACAACGATGAAAAAATCTGGCTTGGCAAAGGTCATTAGTGAAAATAGTCCGGTCTCCGCAAGTATGAAAGCAATGAAAGATATCTTTATCAACAAGCTTGCTTCTTCCCAAGTATTGATCGAACTAATACCTGTGTTCATTTTCTTCCTTTTAACGTTATTTATCGCATTACTGATTGCGAAGAAAGTGGATTTTTTAAGGGGTGAATAACATGAAAAAATATATGACTATCTTACTTTTACTTTCGATTCTATTAATTTTCAATACTGGAATGGCCAGCGCACAAAGCAATTCAAATTTTACTATTGAAATCCTCTCCCCTACGAAAGTAGCTGAGTATCCTGGGAAAGAGTTGAAGATAAAAGTTAAAATTACCAATGCTACTGATAAAGAAATTAAAGATGTTTTTACTTACATTACGATGGCAAATTTATCAAAGAACTGGACGGTAAATTTAGAGGACTATAGTTCCGACCAACCGGTTACAATCGGAACGATGAAGCCGCATGAAGAAAAAATTATCAATCTTCCTATTCAGTTGGTCTATACCGCTGATTATTACTTATATACAACGGTTGTTTCTAAAGAGAATCATGTGATTACTTCAAGTGATGCCATACCAGTGAAAATAATTGGCAATACCAAGATTGTGCCACTTCAAGTACAAATCGTTTCCATTGTAATGCCGTTGCTACTATTAACTTTGTTACTCATTGCTATTAAAAGAAAAAAATAATCGATCCATTAGAAATTTCTAATATATTTATTACCTGATTTTAACTGATTTCAAATAAGAACATAATTAAACAGGGTTAATATAGAGATTGTAAGACATGCTTTTATAAATAAGGAGGAAACAAAAAATGATTGGTACAAAAATATTGGCATCTGTATTAGCATTAGGCGTTATTGGAGGAGGAGCAGTTGGAACCAATTTAGTTAAACCTGCTGCTGCCGTAAGCCAACAAGAAAAGGCTAAAGAAGAAAAACAAGATCCAAATGAACAAGCAAAATTGCAAAAAGAAGCTGCCATAACAAAAGAACAAGCAACTAACACTGTATTGCAAAAATATACAGATGGTACCGTTAAGGAAGTAGAATTAGAAGATGAAGATGGCACTGTCGTTTATGGTGTTCATGTAACAGCCAAGGACGGTAAAAGCTATGATGTAAAAGTTGATGCAAAAACAGGCAAGGTTACGAAATCAGAAGATGATAGTAAGGATGAACAAGATAACGGGAAAGAAAACGAAAACGATTAATCCTTCCTAGTTATGAAGATTTGCATACCTATACGAGAAGTTGAAACTGAACTCCCTTTTACATTCTGTGAAAGGGAGTTTCCTTTCTACTAACAAGAGTCCTGATTTTCAGATTTAATTCCAATTGTTGGGATAAACTAATTTTATTACATGACTCACAAACACGCACGTAGGAGCGATTCAAGTGAAGAAAATTTTATTAATAGAAGATGAAGAAAAATTAGCTAAATTTATTGTTCTAGAGCTGCAATATGAAGGATTTTCAGTGACGGTTTCTAATGATGGCAGAGAAGGTCTAGAGATAGCCTTGCAATCAAATTGGGACCTAATCTTATTAGATCTTATGCTTCCAGGGCTAAATGGGATAGAGGTGTGCCGGAGAATACGTGCTGCAAAAGATACACCTATTATTATGTTAACAGCCAGAGACAGCGTTATGGATCGAGTATCCGGCCTAGATAGTGGTGCAGATGATTATATTCCTAAGCCATTCGCAACAGAGGAATTGTTAGCACGGATACGTGTCATCTTCCGCCGTGCTGAAAGGAACAAGCAACAACACTCCACACTCACCTTTCATGATTTAGAAGTTGACACAATGGCTCGAATTGTAAAACGTGGCAAAGATGAAATTGAATTGACCAAAAAAGAATATGATTTACTGATCATTTTTCTTCAGAATATTGGTCTTGTGCTTACGAGGGAAATGTTATTAGAAAAAGTATGGGGGTACAATGTTGAAGTTGAAACCAATGTTGTAGATGTTTACGTTAGTTATTTAAGAAACAAACTCCACAACTCAAATGGTGAGCAATATATTGAAACCGTGAGAGGAATTGGATATGTGATTCGAAAATGAGAAAAGTTTCCTCGCTTCCAATCAAATATAAACTCGTCTTATGGTCTTCCCTTCTGTTATTTATTTTATTTGTCTTATACAATATCCTTCAATATTCTGTTTTAAATAGTTGGATGCTTACGGAAGAAAACAATGTCATTGAGCAAAAGATGAAAGAAACAAAAGCCTATTATCACGAACGTTCGAAAACCAATTCACTAACAGAACAGGATATTTATTCAAGCAGTGATTACATTGAAAGACTAAGTGGAAATCATCAAATGATCCGTATTCTAAATTCCAAGGGGAAAACGATCATTTCGGCATCTCAAGATGTTCCTGATGAAAACATTCCTTCAAAAATTGTCCAAACGGAAGAGTTTGACCAAATAAAAACAAATGACAATCGGTTTCTCGTTCTACGCAGCCCTTTATTAATGAATAACGGATCGGGAACAATCGAGATTATTCAAAGCATGGAGATTTTTGATGGACTCCTAAATAAATTTATCATTGTCATGCTTTTAGCTGGTTTGGGATCCATTGTTTTAAGCGGCTTTGGTGGGGTTATTATCGCAAAACAATTATTAAAATCGGTAAAAAACATCCTCCAGACGATGAAAAAAATTCAGAAAACTGGATTACACGAAAGAGTACCTTCCAATGGGATAAAGGATGAAATTACAGAAATAGGCGAATTATTCAACCAGACAATGGATAAGCTTGAAGAATCATTTTTGCAGCAAAAACAATTTGTCGAAGACGCGTCTCACGAGCTTCGCACACCGATTGCCATTATTCGAGGGAATCTTACCATGTTAAGACGCTGGGGGAAAAACGACCCTAAACTACTTGATGAATCACTAGATTCAACTCTAGAGGAAGTCAAATATTTGAGTGATCTTGTTTCAGAGCTTTTAGAACTTTCTAGGGCGGAATCCGAAAAACAAAAAGAACAAATTGAATGGATTAATCCGATACCAGTGTTCGAAAATGTTATTAGAAATTTCAAAAACCTCCATAACGATTTTGAGTTTATTCTCGACATGAAGAATTTAGAAGGTGGTTTAATCGCCATTCAACCTAGACACTTGGAGCAAATATTGGTCATATTATTGGATAATGCCGTCAAGTATTCTAAAGATCGGAAATGGATCAAATGCTCGATTCAGAAAAAGGAACATTTCGTGCAAATTGAAATAGAGGATAAAGGTATAGGTATTCCTAAACAAGATATTCCTATGGTTTTGAATCGCTTTTACCGCGTAGATAAAGCAAGAAGTAGAAAACAAGGAGGCTACGGCTTAGGGTTAGCGATTGCAAAACGTTTAATGGAAAAATACAATGGCTCCCTCATCATTGAAAGTGAAGTGAATGAAGGAACGACTGTTATTTTAAGGCTAGTTTCAAATTAATTTTTAAAATTCAAAGCGGCACGAACCATTAATGGTTTGTGCCGCTTCGTTTCTATAGTTCAAGTAAATACTAATTAATTCTTTTTTTGGCTATTCTTTTTTATCTTGACTAATTGGTAACTAATAAATGCAATATATAATGGTATTGCTACATAAATAAAATAAGGGAATCGATGATGTTCTTTTTTAAAAACAATATAAATTGCACAGCCAAGGAATAACGTTATGATAATACCGTATTTTGGCAGCGGAACATCCTTTAGACTAGGAATTTTAATTGTGCTTACCATCAAATAACATAAAAGGAAAAAGGCAATTACGAAAATGTAACCCAGCATTTTACCATGAAACAAGGTCAAAAGTGTTAATAAGCCGCCCGCCGCAGTAATCGGTACCCCTGTAAAGTACTGTAGGGAAGATTTCACAGCGTTAATGTTGAACCTAGCTAATCGATACGCACCGAATAATGGGAAAAGACCGGCAACTGCCATTCCGATAACGCCAAAGGAAGAAAAATAGGCATAATAGGCCATCATCGCAGGTGCAACACCAAAGGTAACAACATCCGCCAATGAATCAAGTTCTTTACCAAGTTCACTTTCCACGCGGAGCATTCTAGCAATCCTTCCATCCATACTGTCAAGCATCATTCCAATTAATATCAGGATGGCGGCATTCTTATAATCCCCTTGCGCTGAATACATAATGGATAAAAAGCCAAAAAATAAGTTCGCCAATGTAAATAAGTTAGGAATACTATTTCTTATAATATGTATCACTCCAATTTTCAATAGCAAAACATTTCAGTTTAAAAAATCACCAAACATTATGTTCCACTTTTATATTTCTTATTATAACGCTTTTCTTGGTAAAATTGGAAAAACCAAATCGCAACAGTTAACCAAAATCCGCTTGCAAGGTATCCCCCGATAATATCACTTGGATAATGGACACCTAAATAGATCCGACTGACTCCAATCGCCAAAACCATGAAAACACTGAAAATAATCAGGACACTCCTTCCCCATCTACTAGGGATATGGCGCCAGAGTAGAAAGGACAGAATGGCATAAACCGTGAAGGCATTCATCGCATGGCCACTTGGAAAACTGTACCCTGAAATCTCAATTAAGCGATGGAAATTGGGACGAACCCGGTGAAAAAAATGTTTCAGAATTTGATTTAATACTGCTGAGCCGAGAATAGCAAATATAAATAATATTAATTCTAACCGATGATGCAATACTTTATAAAGGAAAAATATTAAAAAGATACAAAGGATGATAACTACTGGAGTTGAACCAATTAAGGTAAAAAATTTCATCACTTTTGTTAAAAATGGCGATTCGAGACCTTGAATAGCTGCTATTACATCGTTATCAAAATCGATAATTTTATGGTCACTTATCAACAAAGAGATTAAACTGAAGCCGAGAACGCAGAATAAACTTATGATGAAAGCAATAATTAAATGTACTTTAAGATTCATGACAAGATCCTTTCATTATGTATTTTCACCGACGTAAAATACTTACCATATAGTACCATGAAATAACTAAAATATCACTACCATCTCATGAAAGAAAACTCGCCGATTGGCGAGCTCTATTAGTTTTATATTTAAACCATCATATTATTCATTAGTTGAATGAGGAAGCTCGTCTCTTCTCGTCTTAGTTAAGTAGATGACCAAGCATAAAATCGTTACAAGGAAGATTGCGCTCGTTCCCACTGTTCCTAGACCTAGACCGCCATCTTTGCGAGGCTGTGACAGGTAATCGCCAAGAGAAGCACCGAGAGGACGGGTCAGGATGTAGGCGATCCAGAAGGACAGCACTCCATTCAATTTAAATCGGTAAAATGCGATAGTAACGATACCAATCAGAACAGCGAACATCAGCGCTGACTTCCAGTACCCAAGGTTAAGACCCTCCGCGATGAGATCGCCTGCAGCCGTTCCTAATGCAAAGGTGAACAAAATAGCCAGCCAGTAGAACGCCTCCCGCTTGGTGGTGTAGATAGAGTGAATGGAAAGAGTTTTCTCACTCGCATACCAGGCTGCAAATGCCGCCGCCAGAGCGAGACTGAAGATGACGGTTGTCGTCACTAGAGATACGCCCAGGTTATCCACCAAATTATCAGTTATAAGCGTTCCGACGACGCTAATCATCACGACTGCAAGCCAGTAGATACTTGGCACGTATTTCCTCGACCGGAACTGGAAGAACAGGATAATGACTAAAAGACAGGCCATGACGATCGTTGTATTAGTTAAGCCCCATTTTAAATTAATATTCAGGAAGTCTGCGGCCGTTTCGCCCACAGTTGTGGCCATGATCTTGATAATCCAGAAGAAAATCGTGACTTCCGGAACCTTGTTCAACATCTTCCGTCCAATACTTTCATTACCATATTTGCCCTCAGAATACTCCATTTGGTAATCCTCCTAATTTCCACTAATCGATATGTTTATTTAAGCTTTTCACTAATCTGAATTAATATTCATGAATGTCCTCTGATAAATTAACTATTTTGTTTCGATTTTTTTATTTTTCCATTTAAAAACGAGGTAACATAGTGTAAAAATGATGGCTGTTATGATCGCTGGAGTAACATACGGTTTTGCAGCCTGATTAATTTGATCCCAGTTCGTTCCCAATGTCATCCCGAGATAAAGAAATAGAATGGTCCATGGAATAATCGCAACAATGGTATAGAGGCTAAATTTCGTAAATGACATCCGGGCAATACCTGCAGGAATGGAAATGGCATGTCTCACAACAGGGATAAAGCGTGCCGTAAAAATAACGCCAGACCCATATTTGCTGAACCAATGTTGGGCATGATCAATATGATGTGGTTTAATCAACAAATACCTTCCATATTTATCAAGGATTGGTCTTCCCCCATATCTTCCTAACCAATATAGGAACCACTGAGCAATAATCCCTCCTATTGTCCCAGCAACCACTGCACCTAGGAATGAAATTTTTCCGATGGAAACTAAATATCCACCATATGCTAATACGATTTCACTTGGGATGACCTCTACCATTAAGCCAAGGGTAATTCCTAAATATCCAAGGCTTGAAAGCAAATCAAAGATGGATTGAATGAAATGTGACATACTCTACCTACCCTTTTTAAAGAATTTCTCTTATTTAGGAGTTAGTCCCGCGCTACTTGAAGAAGCAAACGAACCGTCCCCTCGCTTCATTTAAACCGGTACCCCGCACCCCATACAGTCTCAATATATTGTGGATTAGAAGGGTCGGTTTCAATCTTTTCTCGTATTTTCCGGATGTGCACGGTGACAGTTGAAATGTCACCGAGCGAATCAAGACCCCATAACTTTTCGAATAATTGTTCTTTGCTAAAGACATGGTTTGGATGGAGTGCAAAAAAGGTTAGCACATCAAACTCCTTTGTGGTAACAGCAACTTCTTGATTATTGACATAAACCCGTCTGGGAGCTTGATCAATTCGAAGTCCGCGCACCATAATACTATCATTTTCCGGTTCCCTTCCAATTAGTCTTTGATAACGAGATAGATGCGCCTTAACCCTTGCAACCAGCTCACTCGGACTAAAGGGCTTGACAATATAATCATCGGCACCCAATCCCAAACCACGGATTTTATCAATGTCTTCTTTTTTGGCAGAGACCATCAGGATGGGGATATCCTTTTCGGTTCGAATAGCTTTACAAATCTGGAAGCCATCAACCCCTGGGAGCATAAGATCGAGCAGTACCAAATCGACATTCTCATCTAAAGCCATTTGTAAGCCCTCATCACCTGTTAACGCAATCTCAACCGAAAACCCATCTATTTCTAAGTAATCTCGTTCCAGCTCGGCAATGCTTTTGTCATCTTCAATAATTAAGATCCGTTTCATTTATCTTCACCTGCTTTTTCTAACGTAAAAGAAATCGTTGTTCCGTGCCCTTTTTGGCTTTCTGCCCAGATTGAACCATGATGTTCTTCGATGATTCGCTTCGCAATTGATAAACCCAGTCCACTACCGCCTTTTTCCGTTCCTCGTGCCATATCGACACGGTAAAAGCGGTCAAAAATCATCGGTAATTTCTCTTCCTCAATCCCTGGACCGTTGTCAGTCATTTTGAAAAGAACATAAGAATCTACTGTAGATAAATGAAAGGTAAGCTCCTTGACCGGTTTATCGATATACTTCAAAGAATTATCGACAATATTGGTTATGACCCGTTTCAGGTGCTCACGGTCAGCGACGATGAGATAATCACCATTTTTTTCTATATTTAGACTGATTCCAACTTTCTTTTCCTCCAAATCAAACCGCAGCTCTTCAACAAAGTCCTGAAGGTAGTGATCAAACTGAATGTTTTCAAAATGAAAAGGAAGGCGCTGTAAGTCTAATTTTGAATATAAAAACAGTTCATCAATCATATGATCCAAATCGATTGATTTTGAATGAATCGTTTGAATGTAGCGTTCGATTTTTTCGGGGCTGTTGGCCACGCCATCGCGAATTCCTTCCACATACCCTTTAATGGTCGTAATCGGTGTTTTTAGATCATGAGAAATATTGGCGATTAACTCTTTGCGATTTTCCTCATAAGCTAACTGCTTTTCAATCGATTCTTTTAACCTAACCCTCATTTCCTCAAACCCTTGGGCAAGTTGTCCGATTTCATCCTTGGATTTAACCGGAATCGGTTGATTAAGGTTTCCTTCTTTTATTTGCTCAGCAGCTTTCTGTAATCTTCGAATCGGGCGGATGATACTTCTTGACACATAGTAAGTCAGCAATCCATTCGTTAAGATTAAGATTAGGATTAATATAATAAATAAAATCGGAAAAGAAGAACGAACAAATTTAGCAAAACTGCTGGCATCTGTTACAAAAAACAAGGATCCTTCTGACCCATCAGGATAGAAAAAATCAAGTTTTTTTATCGAAATAAATTGATGATCAACTTGTTCAACTGGATCCACTTCACCAAATAAACCAAACGGCGGAAGTTCCTCCGTATCCAACCCGTTTAATTTAGCAGGTAAGTAAGAGATGGTTTCTCCTTTTCTCACCACTAATGAGGTGCCACCTGTATTATTTAATTGACTGTCCATCTTCTTTAAATAGGTTTGATCTAAAAATTTTCCAGGGTTTCTCAATGTTTCCTTGTGTAAATCAATAAATAATTGATCTTTTTGAGAAATATGGTGGTAATGCTCCGGCGGCAGGTAGATGTTTCGTAATTCTTTAATATCCCCTCTAAATAGTAAAGCCACTAAAAGTGCGGATAAAACAACGAAAAAGATGGGCACAAGAATCATTGCGAGATTGGATAATAAAAGTCTTAAACGAATCGACATCTAAACACTACCTTCTAAATTAAATTCCTTTTTACTAAACCTATAGTAGCCTAGTGTGAAGAATAATGCACAAAAGGATAAAAGATAAATCGTTTTGCCGAAAATTTCCTATTCAATTCTCTTCCTCCTTCGGTGCATAGTGTTGTTACATGATAAGAATAAACGACCAAGCTAAACACACTATTAATGAAATATTAATAATTTCTTAAATCGGTATCTTTTGGTAAAAAAATTTCATTGAAAAAGCAATCCTCTCATATAGAAAGAATTGCTTAAGCTTTACATTTACATTATGAAACTTTCGGCTTCTTTTTCACTGATTCATTGGTTTTATCTTTAGAGAAAAACCACCCTGCAGCGGCAATCCCAACTAACACTGCGTAAAAACTTACTTTCCATTCAGTTGAATGGGCAAATTCCTCGCTAAGAATCGCTAACGCCGGATGTGAAAGTGTGTAGAAAGCAAGCTTTACCCCTACCCAGCCAACAATCGCGAAGGCAGCAATTTCCAAACCTGGTCTTCTTTCTAACAACTTAACAAACTGATTAGCAGCAAAGCGCATAATCACTAACCCGATTATTCCACCGGCAAATATAACCAAGAATTTACCTCCGTCAAGGCCGCCGATATTTGGCAGCGGAGTATCTGGGAGGACAACCGCCATTGCCACAGCGGCAAGAATCGAGTCAACAGCAAAGGCAATATCCGCTAATTCAACCTTCAAAACCGTGACCCAGAAACTGCTGCTTTTTTTGGAAACCTCCTGTTTATCAGGCTGGTCCGCTTTCCCTTTCGCAACCTTGCGGAAAATATGATTCCCCGCCATAAATAATAGATATAGCGCGCCAATCGCTTGGACCTGCCACACATCTACAAGGAACGAAATCGCAAATAGTGAAGCGAAACGGAACACAAACGCTCCCGCCAACCCATAAAATAAGGCCTTTTTTCGCTTTTCTTCAGGAAGATCTTTTACCATAATCGCAAGGACTAATGCATTATCTGCTGCTAAAAGCCCTTCCAATCCCACCAAAATTAGTAACACCCAGCTGTACTCCAGTACCAAACTAAAATCCATGAATTGTGCCTCCTCTAAAGTAAGTTTCTTTCTAAAATTGTTCCCTCTCGCCAATAAAAATAGACCTTTACTGATCCCAGTAAAGGCCTAAAGAAAACAGAAAAAGACCTTTACCGTAAAGTAAAGGTCTTGCTAACAACGTCCATGTTGCCAATAAAGCCGGAGAAGGTTTTCTCGAAGTGACGACTTTATTGTAGCAGCTACTCCCCTTTAAAAAGGAAATATTTTATTACTATTAATATAGTATACTTTAAAGCAGTTGTCAATGTGAAGCTGTGGAACGATTACAAACCATATACCTCAGAGTATTTTTGCTCAAGATATTCGACAAGATAGTCGGCATTCAATTCCTCACCGGTTACTTTTACAATCAATTCATTCGGTGTATAAAGCTTTCCGTATTGATGGATGTTTTCCTTTAACCATTCTTGAAGCAGGTCAAAGCGCCCATTTTCAATTAGGTTATAGAAATCCGGCAAGTCTTTTTTGATAGCCCGAAGAATTTGCGCTGCATAAAGATTTCCTAATGAATAGGATGGGAAATAGCCAATTCCGCCAAAGGACCAATGAACATCCTGAAGGACGCCCTCTGTGTCCGTACTTGGTGTAACCCCAAGGTAATCCTGCATTTTCTGGTTCCAAATACCAGGCAGGTCCTTCGCTTCAATTACCCCCGCAATGAGGTCTTTTTCAATTTCATAACGCAGCATTATATGCAGATTATACGTTAATTCATCTGCTTCCACACGAATAAACGACGGCTGGACAGTGTTAACAGCACGATAGAATTCATCGACACTAACATTTTCAAGCTGTTCAGGAAAATGGGTTTGAAGCTGCGGGTAAAAATAATACCAGAATTCTCTGCTGCGTCCTACCATATTTTCTAAAAATCTTGATTGCGATTCATGAATTCCAAAGGATGCCCCGCTCTGAAGAACAGACTCCTCATATTCAGGATTCACATGCTGCTCATAGATGCCATGCCCTGCTTCATGAATTGTCCCGAAAAGGGCGGAACGGACATTTTTTTCTAGGTAGCGGGTTGTTAAGCGGACATCGCCAATCGTAACCGTTTGCGCGAAGGGATGAACAGTTTCATCCAGTCTGCCGGCATCCATATCAAAGCCAATAATCGGCAAAATATAGCGATTAAATGCTTTTTGTGTCTCAATATCAAATGATTGATCAAAAACCTCGACAGATGTAGGCTTTCCATGTTTTTGAATCCGCTCTAGCAGTTTAACGCTTGATTCTCTTAGTTTAGCAAACAAAGGGTCTAGTCTTTTCACCGTTAAACCTGGTTCAAATTCGTCGAGGAGTGCATCGTACGGATGCTCTTCATAGCCATAAATTTCCGCAAACTTCCGTCTAAATTGAACTATTTTCTCTAAATAAGGAAGATAGTGGGCAAAATCATTGTTGGCTCTCGCTTCCTCCCAGGCATCATTTGCTTGCCCAGTTAAGATGCTGTATTCCTGAAAAAGGTCAGCTGGGATGCTTTTCGATTTTTGATAGTACTCTTTATATTCTCTAACCTTTGCTTTTGTCACAGCATCCAAATCACTTGCAGCTGATAATATTGCTAACAAATGGCCCATTTCCTCTGAAACGGAAAGTTTAAACACTTCCGTCCGTAATGTCCCGGAAGCTTTCGCAAACACATTTCGCCCTTTTTTCGGAGCCATAACCTTTGAATCCCAGTCAGCTAGACCAATAATACTTGAAAAATGAGTAATTTTTTCATCTAATACCCTAAATTGTTCAAATGCGGTCTGTAACTCTTGATCCATCACTTTCTGTTCCATATGTAGACCCCCTAAACATAATTCTTTTTCTTAAAGAATGATAGTTACATAAACAGCAACATCCTTTTTTATTATAATTCAAAAATTCAAATAAGGGAAAAAATTAGATAACTTTTTCATTGACAAAAAATTCATTATGGATAAGGAATTCCACTTGTTAACGAATCATCTTAAGATTCAAACCTGTATAAATTTAACATATTAAAGTAAAAACTAAGCTCTAATGCAGGAAAATCTCTTTTGCTTAGTAGATAACGTATTTAGGAGGCCGTTATTTTATGCAGGACAGAACAGGGACGGCAGTTGGAAAGCCGATACAAAGAATTGATGCCGTTGAAAAAGCAGCAGGAACAGTTCGATACATAGACGACTATACGTTACCCGGCTTGGCCTACGCGAAGCTAGTTAAGTCCAGCCATGCCCATGCCAAGATTAACGCGATTGACTCAACAGAGGCATGGAAGGTACCTGGAGTGCGTGCGATTATCACAGGAAAAATGTTTCCGTTTCATATTGGCCCGATCCTCGCAGACCGGCCGCCCTTGGCGATTGAAAAGGTCCGCTATTACGGCGAACCGGTTGCCATCGTTGTTGCTGACCATGAATATCAAGCAAAAAGAGCTGCCGCCCTCGTTAAGGTCGACTACGAACCATTACCGGTAGTCAATTCCGTACGGGATGCCTTTCAAACTGGAGCTCCCTTAGTCCATGAAAACTCTGGCCAATACATGAAAATTATTAGCAACGTCTACCCCGTTCAGGGAACGAACATTGGCAGCCATATTAAGATTCGCAAGGGTGATTTCATCAAGACGTGGGAAGCCTGCACGACAAAGGTGAAAGAAACCTACTCTTTTAACCTTTCCGATCATGTAGCCCTTGAGACGAGAAGTACTAGGGTAGAAATAAAATCTTCCGGCAAGGTGATTATTCATACGACGACGCAATCACCTTTTACGATAAAAAAAGTCATGAATCAATTCTTTAATATTGAACTGGGCAATATCATTGTCCATACGACAATTGTCGGTGGTGCATTTGGAGGGAAAGGCACAGTCCAGCTAGAACCACTCGCCTATTTGGCGTCAAAAGCAGTTGGCGGAAAAATGGTGAAATTGGATTATGAGCGCGAAGAAGATCTGATTACTGCTCCCTGTCATATTGGCGTAGAAGCGACGATTTCGCTTGGAACCAATCAAGATGGAAAAATCATCGCAGGGCAATACACGTTCTTGATTGATTCAGGTGCCTACACGGACCAAGCAGCTGGAATTACGCGAGCAATGGCCCTTGATTGCACAGGACCCTATAATGTCCCGAATGTTTGGTGTGATTCGTACTGTATGTATACCAATCACCCCTATGCTACCTCTTTCAGGGGATACGCCCATCCGGAACTTACCTTTGCCGTCGAGCGGACCATGGACCAGCTTGCCAAAAAATTATCGATTGATCCTATCGTGCTCCGAAAAATGAATGTGATTCAACCTGGGGACACTTCACCAACACAGTCTGTCATTACCGCAAATAATATTGGTGATACCTTGAAATGCCTAGAAAGGGCAAAGGACCTCATCCAATGGGATGCGGGGCAGCGGCTCGAAATCAGCAAGAATAAAATAAGAGCAAAGGGTATCAGTACATTTTGGAAAACATCAACAACAGCCACGAATGCTCAGTCAGGTGCGATTCTAAAGTTTGAAGCAGACGGCAGTGTCAATTTAATCTGCGCGGCAATTGAATTAGGACAAGGAACCAAAACCATTTTAGCGCAAATCATCGCTGAAAGATTAAAAATGGAAATGAATAAGATTCATATAATGATGGAAGTCAATTCCTCCTATGACCCGCATCAATGGCGGACGGTTGCCAGCAGTACAACCTTTTTAGCAGGAAGAGCCGTTTTGGCCGCCTGCGATGATGCGATTTCGCAGCTAAAAAGAACCGCCGCAATCGCATTAAAATGTTCTGAGGAGGACTTAGAAGTTGGCGGCGACCGCGTTTATTTAAAACCAAATCCCGAATATGGTGTCCAAATAAAGGATATCGCTTTAGGTTATCAATACCCAAATGGGCATGCGGTGGAAGGTCAAGTAGTTGGTCACGGAAAATACATTCAAAGGCATTTAACTCCAATGGATAAGGAAACCGGTTTTGGTAAACCTGGACCGTGGTGGTCTGTAGGAACACAAGCAATTGAAGTTGAATGGGATACAAGGGATTATACGTACAAAATTTTAAAAGCTGTAACTGTGCTTGACGGCGGCACCATCATTAACCCGGCAACCGCAACCCAGCAAATGAGAGGCGGAATGTATTTAGGTCTTAGCTTTGCCAGCAGCGAAGCGTTTCTATTTGATGAAGAAGGAATTGTTCAAAACCCGCAATTACGGACATATCAAATTATCAGATTTGGCGAACAGCCCATGGAATACCTAGTTGAATTTATTGAATCCCCTGCCGCTGACGGGCCATACGGGGCGCGCGGAATCGGCGAATATGGGGTAATTGGCATGGCGGGGGCACTTGCCAACAGTCTTTCCACGGCTGTACAAGTAGAATTGAATCATTTGCCATTAATTCCTGAGTTAATCTGGAAGACAAAGAAGGAGCACTTGAAATGATTCCGTTTGACTTTGAATATTACAAACCAGATACCATTACTGAGGCGATTCAGACGTTTCAGGATATTGAGAGTCAGGGGAAAAAGGTCATCTATTATAGCGGAGGGACAGAATTTATTACTTTTTCGCGAATAAATAAACTGAGTGCTGACGCCGTTATTGATCTGAAAGGGATTCCTGAATGCCAAGTATTAGGATCCCTGGGAGAGATGCTGGTTTTCGGTTCTGCCATTTCATTAAATAAAATTACCCAATCCAATTTATTTCCGCTTCTCGGTCAAGCCGTCAAACAAATAGCCGATCATACATCGAGAAACAAGATTACAATAGGCGGGAATCTCCATAGCCGGTTAATCTATCGCGAAGGGGTACTTCCGCTGCTTTTGGCGGATGCTCAAGTAAAGATTGCCGGCAAAGATGGGGAACAACTGGTTGAATTGAAAGATATTTTTCAGCAAGAAATGAAATTGGAATCAGGGCAGTTCCTTGTGCAAATTTTAGTAGAAAAAGCCTATAGCGCCTATCAGTATGTCAGCCTAAAGAAAACTAAAGCTTCTAAAGTGGGGTATCCAGTCGTCTCCCTTGCAGCAATCGCAAAAGACAATCAGATCCGAGCGGCATTTAGCGGTGTCTGTGCGTATCCCTTTAGGTCCACTCGAATGGAGGCGGCGTTAAATGATTCTTCCTTTCCAATCGAAAAGCGGATTGACCATTCAGTCAGCTGCCTTCCCGCACCGATTATTGATGATATTCAGGCATCTAGCGATTACCGCAAATTTGTGTTAATTAATGCACTAAACGATACGATGGACGCTTTGAAAGGGGCGATTTCATGATCAAAAATGGTACAACTAAATCAGTTGTAAAATTACATGTAAATGGAGATAGTCATGAGGTAACCATTCGCTCCGCTGACACGCTCCTTTATACATTAAGAGAACAGCTCGGTTTAAGCGGTGCTAAGCGGGCTTGTGAAAATGGCGATTGCGGCGCCTGTACAGTCCTAGTAAATGGCGAACCAATGCATTCCTGTTTGTCACTGTCCATCGAAGCCATCAACCAGCCAATCACGACCATTGAAGGTTTAATGAATTCTCCGATTCAAAAAATCTTTGTCGAAAAATGGGCGATTCAATGCGGCTATTGTACACCAGGTTTTATCTTAAATTGCCATGCACTAGCAGAAACAGACCCGAACGCAACGGATGAAGTAATCGAAGAGTGGATGCAGTCCAATCTTTGCCGCTGCACAGGCTACCAGGAAATTAAAGAAGCGGTAAAGACTGTTTTACAAGAAAAGACAAACACAATATGATGCCCCAGACTTGGAAAGACTGGGGAGATACCTTTTACCCTTTTTTGAAGCTGTAATTTCCCTGATTTAAAGATTCAACCAGGCTAAGTGTTTGCGCAGCCTGTTCAATTTGCTGCTGAATCTGTTCTAATTGTTGCTGCTGTGCCGTTTGCGATTGGGTAACCGCAAGCCCCTGCATTTGATTTAGCTGGCCTGCTGCCTGTCCAAGCTGCTGCGCAGCCTGTTGCAGCGCCTGTGGATTTTCCATCGAGCTGCTTTGTTGAATGGCAGTTGCTGCCTGCTGCAGCGATTGGAGCGCTTGCTGCTTCCCGGTCTGAAATTGCTGCTCCAACATTGGCTGATTTTGCTGCTGCTCTATTTCCTGCTGCTGCATCTGTTGTTGTTGAAAACTTTGTGATTCCATTTGTTGTTGGTTTTGCATTTCCATTTGACCTCCTCCTTTCTCTACGAATAAAACTATATTGCCTGCACTTTAGTTTTGATAAAATAACGTATTTCTATCCAATTAGAAATGGACTGTTTTTTTAGACTATTGTCTATATTCTAAAATAAATTTCCAATATTTGTTGTACTACTACCGAATTAAGGCCTAATAAACGGAACGAATGTGATGGTAAAAAGGATGTGGAAACACGTTGGAACAATAAAAAAAGAAAAAAACCCATTTCCCCTTTCGATTGAATTTACTTTTCTTTAGTGTGTTTTTACTATTCTCCGTCCTTATTTTGCGATTATGCTTTGTCTAAATTGTATATGAAGAAAACTTCAAAAGAGATTTGGAAAGAAAAGGGCTTTATGAATCGATCTTATGAACCGTTACAACCTGGTTTCCTACAAAACGGGCTTTATGAGTCGCTCTTATGAACCGTTACAACCTGGTTTCCTACAAAACGGGCTTTATGAGTCGCTCTTATGAACCGTTACAACCTGGTTTCCTTCGAAAAGGGCTTTATGAACCGCTCTTATGACCCGTTTCGACCTACCTTCCTTCGAAAAGGGCTTTATGAACCGCTCTTATGAACCGTTTCGACCTGGCTTCCTTCGAAAAGGGCTTTATGAATCGCTCTTATGAACCGTTTCGACCTGACTTCCTTCGAAAAGGCTTTATGAATCGCTCTTATGAACCGGTCACCAATAGCTCTCATTGGTGACCATCATCTTATTAATTTTTCTGGTGAAGTGGTCACCAATAACCCTCATTGGTGACCATCTTCTTAATTTTTCTGGGAATGTGGTCACCAATACCCCTCATTGGTAACCCTTTTGTCAATTTTTCTCGCGAAGCTTCCATGAATTCTGTCTTAATGAAGAGGTCATGAGGACAAAAAGGATAAAAATATATAACATGATTGAATGGGTGCGTGTTGGGGGTTGGGGTGCCTATCTTCAATTAATTAGGAAGAAAAAACGCCCAATATATTCTACCGGACGTTGGTCATTTCTTTTTTAACACTGATTTCACAGCCTTCTCTATCTCAATATAGCTCGTGCAGCGGCAAATATTCGACTCAAGCCACTCTTTAATTGTTTGATCGTCGGCATCCGGATGCTGCTCGATTAACGAATGACAGTTCATAATAAAACCTGGTGTGCAATAGCCGCATTGAAAGGCAAAGTTTTCGATAAAAGCTTGTTGGATAGGAGCATTCTTCAGTCCCTCAATCGTGGTAACTTTTTTCCCAACCGCCTCTACTGCAAGCATCAAACACGACTTCATCGGCCAGCCATCAACATTCACTGTGCATGCCCCGCAGTCACCATTTAAACAGCCGGGCTTGGCACCTGTCAGCCCCAGTTTACTTCTTATGGTATTCAAAAGAATATCAGCCGCCCTGACTGTGACAATATGGCTTTCTCCATTAATATTTAACGTAATTGTGTGGGATTGCAAGTTTCTTCCTCCCCCCTAAAAAAAACAAACTGCAAAACTATCTAAACCTCACACCATCCAAGGCTGCCAATACATCTAATAACAAATTCCTTAAGACAAATAAACGGTATTCCGCCGACCCTTCGACATCATTGAGGATAGGCTTTGGCAGAACCGCAAGCGCCCCGTCTACCCTTGCCGCGGCCGATTGACCGCTTTTGTTTAGGGAGGCCTCGACTTCTCTAGAACGAAATGGGAACGGACATAAGCCACTGACAGCCACACGTACCTCTTGATCTATTTTTAACGCGGCAACTGTAATTAACGGATAGCCGGTATCCCATTGCTGGCGCCGTTTGACGCTAAAAAATGGCGCCCTGATAAATCGGTTTTCCGTCGCTGTTTGAACGAGAAATTCTCCACTCTTAAGCTTCAACTCACCTTGAAAAACATCATGGATTGCTGCCACCTTTCCCCCATCAGGTCCGGCGATGACCACTTGACTATCTGCGAGTAAAAACGGCAGAACGGCTTCACGGTAAAAAATACGGGCACATATATTGCCGCCCAAGGTAATTTTTCCACGAGCAGAATGGTCAGCTACTTCGCTTGCTGTTTTTGTTAATAACGGAAAAAGATTTGCTTCTTCGATTTGAGTGAGGGTAAGCGTGCTTCCAATCAGTAGATGATTCCCGCTTACCTGCATTACCCTGCATTCAGCTATCTCCTTTATATCAATGACCGCTTCGGTATAGGCCAAATCTATTCTGCCAAGGGTGATTAATTCGGTCCCACCGGAAAAAAACATTGGCTGTTTACCCTGTTCGTCTAAATATTGATAGAGCTCGACTGCCTCTTGCAGCGTTTCCGGTTTATAATAATCAAAATCAAACGGAAGCATTCACTTGTTCGCCTCCTTTGCTTTCCAAATCAATTCTGGAATCAGCGGCAAATTATGAAGCGAAACACCAGCTGCTGTTGACATTACCTCCAATGTTCAAACCTCCCACACTTCAGACACATACATTCCTACCTTATTTATATTAAGACGTATGCTATTCCTAGAATGCTTAATTTATTTTTAGTGGAACTGTCGAAGAAAGGAAAACACTCCTTTTCAATGAAAAAAAAGCACCCCAAAAATGAGTGCTGTTTCATTTATTTAATCGGCAAAACATAAAATAACACACAAAAGAAGTGTGCCGCGCTGCCGCCAATCACAAACAGGTGCCAAACTGCGTGATGGTACTTAAAGCCCCGCCAAACATAGAAAATGGCTCCGAGCGTATAGAGGGCGCCGCCAATCACTAAATATATCATCCCATCAGAAGAAAGATTATTTACTAACGGTTTCCAGGCAAAAACAATTAGCCAGCCCATAACGACATAGAGCGCTGTTGAGGATACAAGAAACTTTTTGACAAAGAAGCATTTAAAAACAGTGCCGGCAAACGCCAGACCCCAAACAATGCCAAATAATGTCCAGCCCATTGTCCCCTTAATCACTACTAATAAAAACGGTGTATAGGTTCCGGCAATAAAAAAATAAATGGACGAATGATCCAAAATTTCAAAAACGTCTTTCGCCCTGCCTTCTGGGAAGCTATGTAGCAATGTGGAGGACATATACAGAATAAACATCGTTCCCCCAAAAATCGTGAAGCTGACAACATGCCAGGCGTTCCCGTAAAGGGATGAATAAACAATTAAGATAACTAAGGCAGAAATGCTCAGTATTGCCCCAATTCCATGCGTAATCGAATTAGCCATTTCCTCATGCTTAGAAAATGTGTGTGTCGCAGCCACTGATAATTCCCCTTTCAAATAGTGCAATAATCTTCCTAAAAGGTAGACTTCCAAATCAATTAAATGATATTCATGAAAATAACACGGTGATGAGTTGGAAACAATGGACGTTTATCATATCCATTAAAAAAAGACTAATTCATTATTTAAATTAGTCACCTTTCTTAAACTATTAATCTTTCTTTCATAGTTTGTTCATATTTCTTCGTTAAGATAGAAATAGGTTCACAGATGAACCTTTAACCTCCGCCCCCCTTAATATAGATTAGTTTGAATGCCCGGTACATGCTGCCGGGTAATTTTTTTTGCTGAGCGCCGCCAGTCATCAAAATGAGTTTATTTCAGTCAACCTAATTTTTTCGTGCCCTTCGATAAACAATGACAAAGTTAATCAAGAAAATGATGAGTAAATATAGTCCATATAATCCAAACGAAAACATTTTGTTGCTGCTAAATGACGCTCCCGCAAAGGACAAAATAAGAATATTAGGTATTTTCCCGATGGTCGACGCGGTGAAAAAAGCGAGCCATCTAACATTACTTAAACCGCAAATAAGATTGACAACCGGAGCAGGAATAACCGGAATCAACCTGCAGGTCAAAATCGCCAAAAAGGAATGGCGATTCAAATACCCTTCGTATTCCTGGACCTTCGGATATTTCTTTAATTTTTCCTGGGCATAATCCCGAAAACCATAGCGGCTTAAAAAAAAGAACCCCATTGTACCTGCCATAGCACCAGCTAATGAAATAGCCGCTCCTTGTGCCGTACCAAAAACAGCACCAATGATTCCCGCTAAAATGGGGAACGGAATGATAGGAAAAAAGACACAAATCGCCACTAATAGCATGCTGAGAAAAATGGATAAGCTTCCACCTTGTTTAATTAGAACAATCAATTCATCCTTTTGAAAAAAACCAATCGCAATTATTAAAAGCACAATTGATATACTTATAAATTTCTTAAACATCGATACGCCCCTAAAATATTATTTAAATAATTAAACCGTTAGTATTTTCACTATTCTATTATTACCCATTTAAGTATATCGGGAAAACAATCATACATAAACATTTTTTTGATTTTTCAAAAAGGCTGTGTTAAAAATGAATGTTGATTTCCGTTCCAGGCGCGAGCGGTCCGCGGGGCGGGCGGTGAGCCTCCTCGGCGCTAAAGCGCCTGCGGGGTCTCACCTGTCCTGCTGCTCCCGCAGGAGTCTCGCGCCTTCCACTCCAATCAACATTGTGCTCAAAATCAACAATGTGCTTTAACACAGCCTTCAAAAAAGTAATTTTATCGATTTATCCCTTCTATTTGTTCAAAAATTCTTGCTAAGAATGTAGAAATATTGTAACAAACCTCCCATCCACTGGAATCTGACAAAATTATAATTAACCTATAGAAACATTTTATAAGGTTTTAAAAATAATAATGAATTTTGGTGATGAAGATGCAAGGAATTGGAAAAGGCCATCCCCATGCTATGGGACACCCTCATGCAAAGGGAATGGGTAAGGGCATTGATTATGACGTAAACCCATTTATTGTCATCTGGGAGGTAACAAGAGCTTGTCAGCTTAAGTGCGTCCACTGCCGGGCTGATGCACAGCTGACTCCAGACCCACGGGAGCTGTCACACGATGAAGGAATCAATCTCATCGATCAAATCTATGAAATGGATAATCCAATGCTTGTGTTCACAGGCGGAGATTGCATGATGCGGGAGGACCTTTTTGAACTAGCAGATTATGCAATCAAAAAAGGGATGCGTGTTTCGATGACACCAAGTGCCACCGCAAACGTAACAAAAGAAAAAATGAAACAGGCAAAAGAAGTAGGTCTTTCACGCTGGGGCTTCAGCCTCGACGGTCCTACTCCGGAAATCCATGACCATTTCCGCGGAACACCAGGTTCATTCGAGTTAACCCTTGAAAAAATAAAATATTTAAACGAATTGGATATGCCGCTGCAAATTAATACGGTTATTTCTCGTTATAATTATGACTCCCTTGAAGAAATGTCCAAATTGGTTGGGGAGCTGGGTGCCGTCATGTGGTACATCTTCCTGCTTGTACCGACCGGCCGCGGGCAATTAGATGCCTGCATAACGCCAGCCGAACATGAAAAGGTATTCCGCTGGTTATATGAACTAAGCAAAACTGCTCCATACGATATTAAAACAACGGCGGCACAGCATTACCGCAGAGTCGTACTACAGCAGAAAACGCGTGACCATTTAATTGATAAAGGTGAAATTCATTACGAGGATACAATAACAACTGATTTTGCCTCGATGCATGACGGCTTGAAGCGTGCTCCTAAAGGGGTAAACGATGGAAACGGCTTTGCCTTCGTTTCGCATATTGGAGATGTTTTGCCAAGCGGGTTGCTTCCAATTGTTGGCGGGAATATTCGCGATACTCCGCTCGCAGAAATTTATCGTGAGGCAAAAGTGTTTAAAGAACTGCGCCTGCCCGACAACTACAAAGGCAAATGCGGTATCTGCGAATATAACAAAATTTGCGGAGGTTCCCGCTCAAGAACCTATGCGGTAACTGGTGACTATTTAGAAAGCGAACCTTTTTGCGTTTATATACCGCAGGCAATGCGCAATAAAGAAACGGCGCCAACAGTCTAATAAAAGAGGCATTCCATGCATCCGTGGAATGCCTTCTTATTTATTCAATTAACCCCGTATCAGCAATTTGAACTTTTGTTTGGACCTTAAAGGTGATAGCAGGATAAATCCGTTTCCATTGTTCCCAATCATCATTATTGAAATGACGGGAACGGTAGCGGAGGCCAAAGCCAATCGGGTCGAGATTCGCTTTTTGAATTTTCACAAGTACCTTCTCGACTTCCCGATCTAACGACTTTTCAATGGCTTTCTCATAGGTTGATAATTTTTCGTTTGGTACACGGTGGGTCGCTTCCTCCATTGTGCCCTCCACCGAAACCTTTACCTTAATAAATGGCGCTTTTCCTTTAGGAGTATGAATTTTATATTTCGTTTTTACTTTGTGTGTGTCGATGACGATCGTTGTGTTTCCTTTAGTAACTTTACTTGCACTCTTTTCCTCCCGTCCTCTTAAAAAATTAAGGATTTTGGTTTCTTCTGGATTTAGTTTCAACATCATATGGCTTTTATTAAAAAGTCCCACCGTATTAATTTCAAAATGATCCTTTTTCGCTTCAATAATTGGCAGGATTGGATCGATGCCCCTTTCGATTAATTTATATTTCATATCAAACATGAATTCCGAGATGACATAAGGCGTTTCTGACCCCTCTTTCCCTAATGCAAGAAGTAAGGCATTTGATGGCATACTCTCTCCTTTGGGCTTTACTTTTAAAACATCAAGCGCGCTTGGCTTTGCAATTGCTGTCCAGGCAATCGCCTGAATATCTCTTCTTCTCGCAAACCAATAGTATATTCCTGCATTTCCCTTTTTTTTGACGACCTCTTCACTTAACACAATGACTTTTGCATGACTGAAATCAACCTCTTTATCCACTTTTGTTTTAATGATTCTTACCGCTTCAGACATGGAATCTGCACTTTCTGTGACAATAGCGAACTCATTTGGATTATCTTTTGATGGACTTGGAACAGCAAATTTTAGACTGACAAGGTATTTCTTAGGACTATCCTTCGCAAGATCCACACCAATACTGACAACAAAAAATCGCTTATCGATGTCTTTAAAGCCGCAGCCGTTTAAAAAAAATATTGAGAGAAGAATAATGACCATCCATCCCCATTTGCCGAATGATTTCAAGCAGCCCGCCTCCTAGCCCAAAAGAAGAATGAACCGACAAGAATGATTTCGAACCCGAGACGAAATATCATCCAATAAACCGTGAGTTTATCTAAGAGCAGCGCATTTAGAAAAATAACTCCGGCAATTGAACAACCAGCAAAGAATGCGAGGACGAGCCAATTCTTTTTGACGCTCACTTTTTCCTTAAACGTTCCCTTCAATAATTCGAAAGCAACATGCCAATAAACTGCGACACTCATGAGTGTAATACTCATGTAGAACATTAGAAATAAGAAGATGACCCGTTCGATTGGATTATACGTCAACCTTAGTGAATCAGCTGTCGATATCCATGGATAAAGATATTGCTGTGCTCCATCTGATCCATGAAAACCAATTGGAATCAGGAAGGTGGTAAATAAATTTAATAAACCAATAAAAAAGATAACGATAAAATTCCAAATCTTTAATTTTCCCTTTATCACGCGATTAAAAATAATCAAGTTTGTATAACCAGAAAAACAATAGGTGGCAGCAGCGATAGACTTGAGACTTGGTCTTTCAAAGATATGCGTTCCAACCTCTAGTATTGAGTCCCAGTTTAGAAATTCATTTGTAAATGCTTTAAAAATAATAAATCCAATTAATGGGAGATTGAGGAATAGGACAATTTCAAGAAAATACATGACCCGATCTGTTGGAAGTTGAATGATGAGAAAAATTGCCGCCAAATAAATCGCAAGCAATGATAACTTTGGCATTTCCGGATTTACAAATCGGCTTAAAATATCGATAAAGCCAATCAGGGTAATTAATCCGGCTGAGAACCAGATGATTTGAATGCCGCCAAAGTGGAGTATTTTCAACCATCTATGCTTAGAATCGGCTGTGATCTCAGGCAAACCTTGTTCCGGGAACCTGGTAATGGTCTTGGTATAAAAATAATTAAGGACAATCCCAATCGGAATGGCGATTAATATACCCATTACAGCACCCTTATAGCGATATTCAATCAAAATTTTTGGCACAAAAATAACCACATTAGCGAGCATGTTCAATAAAACCAAATAGATATAATAACGATTCAATACCCTCCCCTCCAAACAGTTTCCTATTCTTTACTTGGTTTACTTTGAATTAAAGTAAGAAATGGCTCGCCGAAGCTGTCAAGTTTAACCATATAGGCGATCAGCATGAAGAACCCAACAACAACACCAACTAGTCCGAATAGCGTTCCTAGTGCTAAGACAAAGTATTTCATGATCCTAAGCGTAAAGCTGAATGCGTTAATGGGAATGACAAAATTAGAAATGGCAACTGCCGATGTAATGATAATCATAATATTACTGACCAGACCGGCTTCCGTTGCAGCTTGTCCCAAAATCAAGCCCCCTACAGTCGTTGCAGTCGGTCCGATGGCTTTTGGCAGGCGTATACTAGCTTCCGTCAGCATTTCCATCATAACCAACATGAGTAATACCTCTATGAAAGAAGGATATGGAACACTCATCCGGCTGCCTGCAATGCTCAAGGCTAATTGAACCCTGAATAACTCCGGATTATAGCTGGTGACGGCTACATATAACCCTGGGAGGACAAGGCTGGTCAAAAAGCCGATATACCTGAGTATTTGTAAGAATTTGGTCACCCAATAGGTTTGATAGATATCTTCCATTGATGACATAAAATCCTTCATGACGGTTGGTAAAACAACCGCAAATGGTGAGCCGCTGACGAGGATAATGATTTTCCCGGCAGCTAAATTCACCGCTACCCTATCAGGTCTTTCGGTGACAAGCATTACGGGAACGAGGGCCCTGTTGCTTTTTTTAATAATATCTAATAGCTGCTCGCCAGTTTGAAACATATGCACATCAATGGAAGCTAAAAATTCGTTAATTCTAGTTAATGTATCCGGGTCAACGCGCATTGTATCATGAAGAATCATCACATCTGTCTTTGAAACGGTTCCAACCGTTGTTGACTCGACATTTAATGAAGTTTGCGGATAACGCTTGCGAATGAGCCCGAGGTTTGTCGACAAACTTTCACTAAACCCCGATTGCGGGCCTTGAATCGTCGTCTCCACTGTTGTATCTAAAACGGAGTTATTACGATCCACTTTACTATCAAATAGATAGATGGCATTCTGAAAAAAAAGAATCGCCGTACCTTTTATTACCTCATCGAGTGTTTTCTGTTCGCTTTCAAATGATATTACTAGCGGGCTCGATTGAAGATAATCTAAAAATAAGTCTGGACTAGTTATTTCAAAAAAAGGTTTAAGCAATTTATCTTGAATAATCGTTTCGTCACTAATCGTTTTTATATATAAAGCTTCAATATACTTTTCTTTCGTATGAAATTCCTTAAATACGACATCTTCTGCCGGGCGAATTTTATTTTTGAGACTGTCTTTGATTAATTGGACTTGATTAGTTGCCATTTATCTACCTCTTTAACGAACTACTTTCAACCTAATTTCCCTCAATGATTGGTATTTTATTCTAAGGCTCTGTTAAAAGTGAATGTTGATTTCCGTTCCAGGCGCTTCGCTTTCCGCGGGGCGGGCGGTGAGCCTCCTCGGCGCTAAAGCGCCTGCGG